>JAICWV010000060.1 GCA_025966365.1 Chloroflexota bacterium
ATGACAATAGCCACGATCGAGATCAGCGCTGCCAGCAGCGCGTACTCAATCATGTCCTGTCCTTCCTCATCCCGGCTCAGCGTCGCCAGCACATCGCGCAGCCACATCTGAACGGTTGTCACGCTAGTCATCATCTACCACCTAACTCCCTTTCGCTCGGTACCATTTCAACGTCGGCGCTATTACATCACAGCGCGGCGTTACCCGACATGGTCCTCTGGCCCGTCCTTGCCTGCGACTTTCGGCCCCCATTCACGGCTGGCACGACTATTGCCTGCACCACTATCGAGAGACTTATGAATCGGGATCGGACTGTGGGCCATTTCGTAGGGGGAAGCGCACTCGTAGCCGTGGGAGCGGTGTGGATCGTCACACTCCTGGTGACGGGATTCAGCGCGCTGGTTGTCAGCGTCGGACTCTTGACCGCGCTCTACCTCCTGAACGGCACAGACCGCGTGGCGTGACGCCGGGCAGCTAGAGCTCGACGACGAGATAGGGGTGTTCCTCGTCTACTCGCTGCATGATGGCTTCGGAGACGTTGTAGACGGGGATGCCGCGCGGTGTCTTCCCCTGGTGAGTGCCGTGATGGGCGTGGCCATGGACCACCAGATCGACACCCAGCCGGTCGACGGGCTCCACCAGCCGGGAGCTGCCCAGGAACGGAAAGATCTCGGGAGGCTCTCCCTCGACTGTGGCCTTGATTGGGGCGTAGTGCAAGACCGCCACCCTATGCTCGGTCCGCAGCCGTGACAGCCCACTTTCGAGCTTGAGTGCCTGATCCACCGTTTCGTGGACCAGGCGCTTGATGAGATCCTCGCCGAATGGTGCCAGAGAGTGTCCGTCAAACCCGCCGATGAACCCGACAGCACCGGCAAAGCCGACGCCGCAAGCCTCATGCGGCTCGTCGTCCAGCATGACCACGCCGCCCTGGCAGAGGATCCTGGTCACCTCGTCGGCCTGGCCGCTTTCATAATCATGGTTTCCGAGCACCGCCAGGACCGGCATCGGCACGGCCCGGAGCACATCCGCCAGGACCGCTGCTTCGTCAGGAAGTCCGCGGTTGGTCAGGTCGCCACAGAGGACGAGAATGTCAGCATCGTGAGCGATGGCGGTAAACAGGTTGCGATAACGGTCGGGTGCGTGCTCGGTCACGTGGATGTCGCCCAGCGCCGCCACCCGAACGGTTCCGTTGCCTGCCACGATTCCTCCTAAGTCGGGCGGTAGCCCCAGTCTCGGACGTCGATTTCATAGCTGCAGCGGTCGAGATACTGCCCCCGGCAGAGGCGGTCCTCGGACGCGGGAAGGTCTCTCGATTGCTGCATGCGCCGTAGCAATTCGTCCATGAGCCATCCGGGAACGTGATCGCGCTCCGCCGGATAGACAAACTGAAAGGTGGCCAGCGTGCCCAGCAGCAGCTCCCAGTGGACCTCAAAGCGGCGCAGGAGCCGCTCCCAGTCCAGCTCGGGGCCAACCTTTCTCAGGATGTGATTGACGTCCGATCCGTCAAAGCGAGAGCGCTGCTGCACATAGATCTTGGTCCAGAGAACTTCCTCGGGGGGCACCAGCTTGACCGACAGTCCCAGAATCTCGCCGTCCCGTGCATGTTCCAGCCAGATGTCATCGACCGGGCACAGGCCGTTGTGGGAGTTGGAAATCAGATCTACAAAATGCTCGCCGTCAAAGGCCTTGGCCAGCCAGTTGGGATCGGTGACCTGGGTGGTGTAGCCCGCATCCGAAAGAGCGCCAAGCAGACGAGCGCTGTCCCCGGCCTTACAGAAGATGTCCAGGTCTTTGGTATCCCGGACGATATTTGCATATTCCCGGAGTGAGAAGGCACCGCCGACCATGAAGGGAATACCGGTCTTCCGCAGCTGCTTGAGGGCAGCCGCATAGAAACTCTGTGCCTGCTCTGTCCTGGTACGAGTCGTCATGATCCTCCCTGGCCGCACCACATCATCGACGCTGGCTCGGCAAGAACGGTACCAGCGCTACTCCGGCATCGCGGCTTCACCCGCTACAGCCGCCAGATACGGGCGATTGTCATACCGCAGAAACCGAGGCAGGAACGCGGCCAGCGCCAGCGTGCCGACCACGCAAAGAACACCTCCGGAAACGATAGCCACGCGGACTGAGAAGAGGCTGCCCACCAGCCCCGACTCGAGATTGCCGAAGCTGGGACCGGTTGAATAGCTGATAAGCTCGATACCCGCCAGGCGGCCGCGGAGATGATCCGGGATGGTTTGGTTCCAGACAGCGGAGCGAAACAGCCCACTGATGGTGTCGGCAGCACCCGCCAGAGCAAGAAATACAAGCGCGATCGGGAGGGATGGAGCCAGACCGAAAGCGACGACAGCCAGGCCCCAGCCGGTGGCCGCCGTCACGATGGCGAGACCGTGACGGTGGACATGGCTCGACCAGCCGCTGGTGGCGGTTGCCAGGAATGAGCCGACCGCAGGCGCCGCGTAGAGCGCGCCCAGCACGCCTGCGCCGCCGTAACTGGCGGCAAGTGCGGGAAAGAGCGCCATGGGCATGCCGAAGAACATGGCCACCATATCAATCAGATAGGTGCCGAGAAGGTCCTGCCTGCTGAGGGCGTAGCGCAGCCCTTCCACGATTCCGCGGATGCTGGGCGCCTCGGCTTCCGGGGCCGGCGGGACCGCTCGCATGAAGTACAGCGCAGTCAGGGACGCGACGAAGGTGAGCATGTCGATCCCGTAGGTAATGGGGAGCCCGGCCACCGCGATCAGAACGCCGCCCAGAGCCGGGCCCCCAATCATGCCCACGGTGGAGCGAAGTGACTGCAGGGCTGCCGCGGCCGTGATTTCCTCTTTCGGCACCAGCCTCGGCAGAAGAGCATCAAGTGAGGGGCGCTGCACGGCATCGAGCCCGGCCATCAACGAGGCTGCCAGGTACAGTGCCCACACGCGCGGCGTGGGCAGGGAGGCGTTGACGATCAGCAGCGCGGAAATGAGTGCCAGGGACATCTCGGTGGCCTGGACCATCCTTCGCCGATCGAGGGCGTCCGCGAGGGCGCCTCCGACAAAGGCCAGCAGCAGAATGGGCATGATCTCGAAGAGACTCAAGATCCCGACAGCAAGCGTCGAGTGGGTCAGGCTGTAGACCTGGTACGGCAATGCCACCGCCGTGATCATGCTTCCGAAAAAGCTGACTCCCTGTCCCAACCAGAGCAGCCGAAAGTCACGGTGCCGCGCCAGAGGTCGCACATCGATAGCGGCAGCGCGAAGGAACGCGGAGATCATTGACGAAGTGTGAGCCGGTGCAATGTCATGCGAGAGAGTATGCCATGCTGCTGCCCTGTTGACCGGTTACCGGTTCTGCGGTATGTTGGTCGGACGCCATACATAGCGCAGCCGGCGAGCGGCAGAAGGAGAGACGCGGTGGACACGAAGATCCTCGGTACAACCCTTCCTGTTCTGGAGGTGACTCTCGATCCCGGTGAGTCGATCATTTCCGAGTCCGGCGAGATGTCATGGATGACGCAATCCATTGAGATGAGCACGCACACGCAGGCGGCCGGTGGTGGCGGATTCATGGGCGCCATCAAGCGCGTCGCCGGTGGAGGCTCACTGTTCATGACCGAGTACCGAGCGGCTGGTCGCTCTGGAATGGTTGCCTTTTCCACCAAGCTTCCGGGCGAGATCGTTCCGGTTCAGCTCGACGGCAACTCGACCTACATGGTTCACCGCCATGGGTTCGTCTGCGGAACGTCCGACATCGTGCTGGGGGTCGGCTTCCAGCAGAAACTCGGCGCCGGAGTCTTCGGCGGCGAGGGTTTCCGGCTGCAGAAGCTGGAAGGACGCGGTCAAGCCTGGATCGAGCTGAGCGGCGAGATGGTGACGTACGACCTTCAGCCCGGCGAGGTCCTGCGCGTCATTCCCGGCCACGTGGCCATGTTCGAGGCCAATGTAAGCTTCGACATCACCCGCGTACGCGGCATCCGGAACATGATGTTCGGCGCCGATGCCCTCTTCCTTGCCCAGCTCACTGGACCCGGTAAGGTGTGGATCCAGTCCCTCACCGTGGCCGGAATCGCCCATGCCCTGCAGCCGTATCTCACCGGCGGAGAGGCCGAATCCGGGGCCGCAGGCGGCATCATCGGAGCTGCGATCAAGGGAAGACTGTCCTAAAGGTCCAGCAGAGGGGCTCTTCTGGCACGCACCTCCGGGGCGACACCCGCGCCGCGCGACGATTCGCCTCCTGCCACGACGATTCGCATGGACGGCGTCGACGCGCGGAACTGCGCGCGCCTCACTGGCCTCAGCCGGGATGTAGGGCGCAACGCGGGGCCGTCGGCGCGGACGCGTCGGGGGCTCTCTTGTCGGCGCTGCTACTCGTTGAAGACCACCGCCCGGCAGAAGGCGGCCTCGCCTCCCTGAAAGCGCCAGGGGAAGCAGCCGAACTGGACCTTGCGGTCGAGGACCCGATCGATCTCTCCGCCCAGGTTCTCGATATGGATCACATCGTGGGGGAAGAGCAGGGTATGCATGATCTGGTAGTCCGCTCTGGGAAAGACTTCCGAAAGCGGCCTGCCCAGCGCGTCCTCCGCGTCCTCGGCTTCGTCGGCGCGCATGGTTCGGATCACCGTATTCATGGGATGATCTGCGCTTCCCGCGTCCACCGCGATCCAGCGGACTCCCCGGTCGAGCACCCACTCGGCAAACGCACGCGTGGGGCCGGGATGCCGAATGAAGTACCGGGTCTCGTCGACTTGCGAGCGGTCCGCCCAGTTTTCAGGGTAGTACTTGTGGTAGCCGGTGTGAATGATCAGGATGTCGCCGCGATCGATGGTGTTGCCGGTTTCTCGCTCCCAGCGCTCGAAGTGCTCGGGCCCGTAGATCTGGTAATCGCCAATTCCCATGCGCTCCAGATCGACCACCGCCGCCGGACCGATCAGAAAATCCAGTGGAAGATCGCCGATGAACTTGCCACCGGTCATGAAGTGCGCGGGTGCGTCGAGATGCGTGGCGACGTGAAGCGTGGATTGAAGCTCCTGTCCACCGGCTTTGTCGAAGGCGAGGCGCTTGATCCAGCGGACCGACGGACTGCCGTACCCGGCAAAGCCGGGCGTGTGCACCGAAAAGTCCTGGCTGAGGTCGAGGGCGTTGATGTCTACCCTACCCGCTCGACCGTCCAGCCGGCCGGCATGACCGTGACCCGATCGCCCACGGATATAGCGCCGGAATGAGTCACTTTTCCCAGCGCGCCCTGCTCGCCCTCCTCCATCGCCGCGCGAAGACCCGGAGCGATCAAGTCCATGGCGTAGCACGGCTCGCGCGCAATGGAAAGGGTAATCTCGGCACCGCTGTCGAAAACAAGGACGGATCCGATCAATTCCGGCAAATAGAGGACGCCTTCCAGGATGACCTGGCTCTTGATAAAGGCCCGGTTGATGGGCCCGAAGGCCTCCTCATGCCGGTTGATCGTGCCCTCGTCGATCAGCGACACCTGGCGCTTCCTGGCGGGGTTGGCCGGCCGGAAAAACCGCCGATCCTGCCGGATGCCGCGGTGCTCGACCAACTCAAGACTGGGCAGCGCCAGCATGGGCGTGGGCGCCGTGTCTTCCGGGCGCGTGCTGATATCACCGTGGATATAGAGTGCCGCGATTCGTGTCTCCATGGCGCCATCGTACGCCCTGGCCGGCTTTGTGCGCTACAGGCCAGCCTGGATCTCCCGGCGCGCTTCGTCCTGGAGTGCCGCGACCACCGGCCGGAGCGATCTGGCCACGGCGCGCTGCTGCTTGATCTGGGCAGGAGAGGGGTGGATCATGGCGTCGGCCAGTGGAATGCCGGACATTCCCGTGGGAGCGATACCCATGAGCGCCAGAGCCGTGGGGGCAATGTCCTGGAGACGGACCGGTTCCGTGTGTACGCCATGCGCTGCTCCAGCGCCGGAGAACACAAGCGGGACATGCTGCGAGTACCAGTCCGCTCCCCCGTGGTCCCCCTTCCAGTGAGCTTCTCCACCGGGCAGAGATGCCGTGTCCTCGGCAAAGAAAGTCACCACTTCCGGCCCCGTCACCCCATCAAAAGAGTGCAGGAGGTACTGGTTGGCAGCTTCCATGCCGGCGGTGTGGAAACCCTGTAGCCCGCTGGCACGCACGTAGTCGTACCCGTTAGCGGCGCGCTCCTTGAAATACACAGACTGGATGTACCGGTTCTTCAGCAGCGCGATCTGGGCGGCAGCGGCCGGGGCCTGAGAGAGATTGTCCAGCCACATGTACGCGGCGGTGTGATAGGTGTCCGAGATGATCTTGGCGCCCGACTTCGCCACCGCCGCCTGCAGGACCTGCTTGGTCACCTGGTGGTAGATGGGGGCAAAGCCATGATCGGCGGTGACGACGAAGAGCGTCTGGTTCAGAATCCCTGCTTTGTAGTACTCCGCCATCAGCGATCCCAGGTCACGGTCGAAGTCCTGCATGAGCGTGCGGACATCCTTCCGATCGCGGTCGGCTCCCCAGACGTGCCCCAGCGGCCAGTCAAACTCGGGGAGATTGACCAGCAGGGCGGTCGGGCGCATGACCCGGAACGTCTCCCTGGCCAGGTGCATGGTGAGACGGTCTTCAGCACCGACCTTCAGATGCGTGGTGGGAAGGGTCAGGCTCTTCTCCTGGAGCAGGCTCCTGGGCGGCGCGTGCCCCACGGTGCTGATCGGCGCATACTTCCCGTCGGGAGTTCCCTGGTAATAGATGATGGCGTCGGCATCAGGACCCCCGAGCGCATCGGCCGCGTAATACTTATGCCCCGAGAGCGCAACGACGCGCGCGTTCGGTTCGTTGGCATGGATCAGGGTGGCGATCGAGGGCGCCCCCGCCTGGCTCATGATCTGCTCCATCCCACCCTTCCGGATGAAGCCCGGATCGAAGAGATCGGTTGTTCGATTGTTATCGCTGTTCGCCCACCCAAAGCTCAGGATGCCGTCTTTATTCGGCGGCGAGCCGGTCCCGATGGTGGCGTGTCCGGTGGGAGTTTCCGACTCGAGGATGCCGTCGAAGGCATTCCGGTAGACGGTGCCCCGCGCCATGAGGGCATGTAGATTGGGCGTATTGCGAACCTTGAGATAGTCGGGCTTGCCACCGTCGAGAACGAAGAGGGCGAGGTACCTCGGCTTCGGTGCCAACTTCTGCGAGGCCAGGGCGCGGCGCACGGCGGCGGGCGACGCCAGCCGCTGTACTGTGGTCCCGGCCGTCGTCGGCCGAGCCATGACCGTTGTCGCTCCGGGGTCCGGGCCCGATTCGATATCCCGATGGACGGGGTTCGAGGGCGCTGCCACCGGCCGCCCGACGTGGTTCCACGTCAGACCCGCCGCACCCCCGGCCGCAACAATGACAACACCCACCAGCGCGAGCGCCCTTCTCACAAGCTCACTCCCCATCCGCGCGTTTGTTCATGGTAGATGGCGGTCTAGAGCCGTTCCAAAGTGCGGAATTAGAGGCGGGGAATTTCTTCGGAGCCCCCCCGCTGGAGGGACCGCGCCTCGCTGTCGGCCGTGCTCCCCGTTCCCGGCCGCCAGCTATCACCCTCGGGAGCAGGCAAGCTTGGAGCCGTGGTCGGTGCTCCACGCGATGGCGCCGCCGCGACCGGCTCTCCGGCGATGGAGATCAGCGCGCCACCGTGGGAGGCGATGACCGTGGCCACCGCCCCGGCCGATTCAGGGCGAAGGACTGTGAGCTCACTTCCAAGAGCGCCCTCTTCGAGCCGGATACCCGCGCCCAGAGCCCCTTGCATCACCGTCGTCCTGGCCCTTTCCGCTGCTCGGCGGTCCGGGAACAGGCCGATGATGGAGCCACGGGACCGACGAATCACCGGTAGCCCGGACCTATCGGATCGTGCCGGCGCCAGGGGAAACCAGGCTGCAAAGTCACGGGTCGTGATGTTCCCGAGAAAATAGCCGTGTCGGAGGGCGATGTCGCCGACGTCGACATGCTGTCCTTCCAGCGTCATCGGATCAATAAAAAATCCGCTCTCGGGGAAGTATTCTCCTGCCAGCACGATGATCCCGTCGTGCTCCAGCACCTCCAGATCGATTCCCAGGCTATCGGAGACAGTTGCCCAATTGAGTCCCACCGGAGGCGGGGCGGGCTGCCCGCTCTCGGGTGCCTGGATCGGCCAGGTCGGCGCTCCCGGAACGTCCTCGATCCCACTGTCCACCGATGCTGACCGGCTGTCTCCCGCCAGCCGTCGTATCGCCCTGCTGAGCCTCTCCACGTTCCCACGTCCCTCATTTCGTTGGGCCGGCGCATCATCTACGCCCCACGTCTCATCCTACCCTGCTCTCGTCCCATTGACGCGATACCATGACGTAGACCCTAGAGAAGGACCCACGCATGCCTGATGAGACCACCGTCGACGTCGTCGAAAAGGAGATGACGCCGATCGAGCGCATGCGGCATAGCGCCGCTCACGTGCTCGCCGAAGCCGTTCTCGACATCTTTCCGGACGCCCGTCTCGGCATCGGCCCGCCGATCGAGAACGGCTTCTACTACGATTTCGAGCTGCCTCGCCCCCTCACTCCCGAGGACCTGGAGGAGATCGAGCAACACATGGGCCGGAGCATCGCCGCCCGCAAGGACTTCCAGCGCCGACCCATCAGCAAAGAGGAAGCACTGGCGCTGTTCGAGAGCCAGCCCTACAAGCGGGAGCTGATCGAGCAATTTGGGGACGGAAATCTCTCTGTGTACCAGCACGGCGACTTTGTCGACCTATGTCGAGGTCCGCACGTCGAAAACACCGGCGACCTTGGTCCATTCCGGCTCACCAGTGTCGCCGGCGCGTACTGGCGCGGCAACGAGCACAACCCCATGCTGCAGCGGGTCTACGGCACCATGTTCCCGACTCAGCAGGAGCTGGACGAGCACCTCCATAACCTGGAGCTGGCGCGCGAGCGCGACCACCGGAAGCTGGGCAAGGAGCTCGGTCTCTTTACCTTCAGCCCCGACATCGGCTCGGGGATTCCTCTCTTTCTGCCCAGAGGCGAAATGCTCCGCCACGTCATGGAGTCGTACGTCCGCGACACTCAGACCCGGTACGGCTACAGCCACGTCTGGACCGGCAACCTCGTCAAACGAGAGCTGTTCGAGCGCTCGGGGCATCTGGCGCACTACTCCGACGTCATGTTCCCGCCCATGGTGGATGAGACCGACGTTTACATGCTCAAGCCCATGAACTGCCCGAGCCACATGACGCTCTACAACACGCAGTACCACAGCTATCGCGATCTGCCTCTTCGCTATGCCGAGTTCTCGACACTGTATCGCTACGAGAAGTCGGGCGAGCTCTCGGGGCTGACACGCGTGCGCGCGCTCACCCAGGATGACTGTCACATCTTCTGTACCCCGGACCAGATTCAAGAGGAATTTACCCGCGCCATAGAACTGATCCGCGAGGTGCTATCGACCTACGGTCTGACCGACTACCGCGTACAGCTCTCTCTGCGCAATCCCGAAGATACCGAGAAGTTTGTCGCCGACGAGGAGAAGTGGACGCGTGCCGAGAACGCGCTGCGCGAAGCGCTCGACCGACTCGGAGTGCCGTACGAGCCCGTCCAGGGCGAGGCCGCCTTTTACGGTCCCAAAGCGGACTTTATGGCCCGAGACGTCCTGGGACGCGAGTGGCAGCTGTCCACCATTCAGATCGACTTCATTCAGCCGGAGCGCCTCGGCTGCGAGTACATCGGAGAAGACGGTCAGCCGCACACGCCGGTCGTCATACACCGGGCCGTCACCGGCACCACCGAGCGCTTCCTGGGCATCCTGATCGAGCACTTCGGCGGCGTCTTCCCGACCTGGCTGGCGCCGGTTCAGGCGCTCCTTCTGCCCATCGCCGACCGCCACATCGACTACGCCCGAGAGGTGCAGAAACGTCTGAGCGAGCGTGGCGTGCGCGTGGAGGTGGACGACCGCAGCGAGCGCTTGAACCTGAAAATCCGCGAGGCGCAGCTCGCCAAAGTGCCCTACATGCTCATCGTCGGGAACAAGGAAGTTGAGAACGACTCCGTTTCGGTGCGCGTGCGCGGCGGCGCGGACCTCGGCAGTATGCCGATCGGCGACTTCGCTGACCTGATCGCCAAAGACATCGACGAAAGGGCGCTCACGCCGCCGTCGCTGGAAACAGCCAGGGCTTGACCCGCCTGCTCGGTGCTTCGCTGGTTGCCGGCATTCTGCTGTCGGGCTGTGCCGGCACCTTGCTGCCGACGCGTCAGAATCCCTCCTGCTCCTGGGACAGCACCGTCCCCAGCAATGCCTCGGCCATCTGCAGCGCGGTGTACTCCACGCTCAACACGGTCGCGCACGCTGAGGAGACGGGAAACAGGGCCACCATGAACCGGCTCATAGTGAATGTGGCGGTTCGCCGGCGCATCATGGCCCATGGCCGGGCACTCCGCGCTCAGCACGTCCAGAACCTGCACGTCGTGCCCAGCTTCACGCTCGCTCAAATTCACGCGAAAACGTTCGGCGCGGGATTCTATCTCAACGGAGATATCCGCGGGGGCCGGGTCAATGCGCCGCTGACCGTCGAGCTTCGGGTAGAGGGGAAGCGGGCCGTCATCGTCAACGATCAGCCGGGGCAGGAGTGGTGAGCGGCGCGGTCAATGGCGCATCATGGGGCGTGATGTACCGGCTCCTTCGCATACTGGCGGTGGCCGCGGCCGCCGGAATGTTCGTCGTTCTGGTCATGGGTGCAACGGTGACCAATACCGGCTCGGAGCATGGCTGCGGACGGTCCTGGCCGCTCTGCCATGGACAGCTCATCCCTCAATTCGCGGTTTCCACCGCAATCGAGTTCACCCATCGCGCCGTGGTGGGCGTCGAGTCGGTCCTCATCATTGCCCTCGCTGCGGGGGCTATCTACCTGTGTCGCCGCAAGGATATCGTGCTGTTGAGCGGGGTCATGGTCGCCTTCCTGTTCTTGCAGGCAGGCCTGGGCGCCTGGGCGGTCATGTATCCACAACTGGCCGTGGTGCTGGCGCTCCACTTCGGCGTGTCGTTGGTCGCATTTGCCAGCGTCCTGCTGGTTGCCGCCGCCATCTTCGAGTGGGGCGGAGGTGAAAGACTGCGGTCGGTGGCCGCGCCGCGCGGCTTTATCCGCTACCTGTACGGACTCACCGCCTATACCTATGTCGTCGTGTACCTGGGTGCTCTGGTACGCCACGTGGACGCCGACGAAGCTTGCGCAGGCTGGCCGCTTTGCAATGGTGCGGTCATCCCCACCTTCGCCGGCCACGTGCTGATCGCCTTCACGCATCGAGTGGCAGCCGGTCTGCTCGTCCTCGGCGCCGTTGGTCTGGCAGTCTGGGCCCGGCGCCTGCGCCAGACGCGCCCGGACCTGGCACGTGGTGCTGCCGTTGCCTGCGGTCTGGTCGTTCTGCAGGCGCTCAGCGGGGCCGTCGTCGCGTTCACCAATGTCGATCTCTTCAGCGCCCTCACCCACGCCGCCCTGGTTGGGCTGTTTTTCGGCACTCTCTGCTACCTCTGCCTGCATGTCATTCCTGTGCCGCGCCGTGTCGTCCTGTCTGGCCCCTCGCCCCGCGTTGAGCCCCCCGTAGCAGTGGGCTAGGCGGCATGGGCGACCCGGGCACCGCCGTCAGCGTGGACGGGTTGGTGAAGCGCTACGGGAGCGCGGTTGCCGTGAACGGAATTTCGTTTGAGGTCAGGCGGGGAGAGGTATTCGCCCTGCTGGGACCGAATGGAGCAGGAAAGACCACCACCATCGAGATTCTGGAGGGATATCGGTCGCCCACGTCGGGCCGGGTGTCTGTCCTGGGTCTGGATCCCGGGAAGGACGGTACCGGTCTCAAGCAGCGCGTCGGCGTCATGCTGCAGGAAAACGGGCTGTATCTGACGATTACGCCAAAAGAAGCGCTGCGGCTGTGGTCGCGTTTCTACACGCGGCCGCGCGATCCCGACGAGCTTCTGGTGCTGGTGGGCCTGCATGATGCTGCAGATACCCGGTACCGGCGGCTTTCGGGGGGCCAGAAGCGCCGGCTCGCCCTGGCCCTGGCGCTGACCGGCACTCCGGAGATCCTCTTCCTCGACGAGCCGACCGCCGGGCTCGATCCTCAAGCGCGACGCACCGCCTGGGACCTCATACGATCCCTGCAGGCGGAGGGCGTAACCATCCTCCTTGCCACTCACTATCTGGAGGAGGCACAGCGCCTGGCGGATCGGGTCGCCATCATCCGTGGCGGATCGCTGGCGGCGTACGGCGAGCTGGACGTGCTCTTGCAGGGCGACGAGTCCGTGCGAGTACGGACAGACACGCCCGTTTCCGCTGACCTATTCACGTCGATTCCTTCTGTGCTCCAGGTCCGAGGGGAGCCTGACGGCGTGACGGTTCTGGGGACTGCCCGTCCGCGCGATACTGTTGCTGAACTGGCAGCCCGCCTCAGGGACGCCGGCATCACTCCGCGTGAGATAGCGGTCGGCCATCGCTCGCTCGAAGATCTCTTCTTCGACCTGACGTCCACCGAGGAATCCACGTGACCGTCCCCGGCCTGCTTACCGCGGTGGTTGCCCAGGCCTGGGAGGAGATCCGGCTGACCCTCCGCCGCGGGGAGAGCCTACTGGTTACCCTCCTGATTCCGCTGGGTCTCCTGGTCTTCTTCGCGTCGGCCACGGTTCTGCCCGCCGCCGATCGAAACGTTCGATTCCTGTTGCCCGGGACGGTGGCTCTGGCCGTCATCTCGACCGGAATGGTGAGCCTGGGGATCGCCACCGCGTACGAGCGCTACTACGGCGTTCTGAAGCTGCTCGGCGCCACCCCGCTCCCGCGATGGGGTCTGGTGTCGGCCAAGCTTCTCGCCGTTCTGGTCCTGGAGATTGTGCAGATTGCGCTACTCGTCGCCATCGCCGCCCTGTTCTATGGCTGGCGCCCGTCGACACCGGTTCCCACCGTCCTGGTTGCGATTCTGCTGGGCAGCGCGGCCTTCGCGGGCCTTGGACTTGCCATGGCAGGCCGGCTCCGTGCTGAGATGACCCTGGGCGTGGCGAACGGCCTCTTCTTGCTCTTTCTCCTGCTCGGCGGTCTGTTCGTTCCCCTGGATCGTCTTCCCGGGGCGGTGGGGCCCATTGCCCGACTGCTGCCGGCCCACGCGCTGGCTGCGGCCCTGCGCGGCTCGCCGGCCCTGGGGGAGGCGTGGGTTGTCCTGATCGTATGGGCGATCCTGGCTCCCAGCCTTGCCGCGCTTACCTTCCGCTGGGAGTAGGATGTGCCCCCGGCGCCGAAGAAACAATCGCGGCGCGCTTGCGCCGGGTCCATAGCACCAGCACCAGGACAACCAGACCAAACAGTCCAACCGATACCACCCAGAAGACACCGGCGTTACGATTCGCCTCGGCCTGGATGGCCAGGACTCGCGGAACGGCGCGGTGAATAGCGCTGATGGCACAGTCCGTCGCCTCCACCTTGCACCTTGGCCCGACCGCCCGTTCGATGGCCGCAATATCCTTGCCTGACAACTGGTCCGAGCTGATTCCAATTCCGCTTGGCGTTACCAGGATCAGGACGCCCGAAAAATCCATGTAGTTCCTCAGCTTGTCAGCTGCATCGGTCGGCGAATGGACAGTACGTGGATAGTGGCTGATAATGCCCACTTTCATCGGAACGCCCCGGTGAGCGGAGTCGGTCGTCGCTTGCGTCAGCCGTTGGGCATCCCCCGCGTGGACGTACGGACGTGAATGCATCTCCGGAGCGATGTACACGTCGCTGAGCGACAGCTGCTGAGCAACATCGGCGTTGGTGGCGCGCTTGCCGGCATGAACCGCCGGCGGCGTCGCGACCAGCCAGACGGCAGCCGCAATCGCGGCCAGGACGGCGAGCAAACGAGCCGTGGAAACGACGTTCACTTCAACAACTACTCTGCGCTCTCTCTATGCGGCAAGTCCCGGGCGACGCCGCCCTACCCACCGGCCATGCTACATTGTCGCGGAGTTTTGCCTGAGATCCAGGGGAGGGTATGGCAGAAGCAGTACTCGAAGCGACAGACGCGCCGGCGATCACAACCCCGGTAAGCCGCATCGGGATGGCCGTGGCCGGCGTCACGCTACTCGGACTCATCATCCGCACCGCGGGCATCAACCATGAGTCTCTCTGGCTCGACGAGGGATACACCCTCCTGTTCTCCCGCCTCCCTTACCCGCAGCTGCTCACGGTGGGGGGCGCGCACGAGCACCCTCCCCTCTTTTATGCGCTCTGCCACCTGCTGTTCGGGCTCAATCCATCACCGCTTGTGCCGCGTTTCATCTCGCTCGTCGCGGGAACGCTCATCATTCCGCTCGTGTTCCTTCTCGGGCGCCGGTTGCTGTCCTCCACGGCCGGCATCCTCGGCGCCCTGCTCATGGCCATCTCTCCGCTCGCAATCTGGTACAGCCAGGACGGCCGTGCCTATGCCCTGGCCTCCCTCCTGGTCGTGGCATCCTATCTCCTGTTGCTCCGCGCCGCCGATTCCCGTTCGCGCGGGGCCTGGGCGCTCTACGGCCTCTGCGTGCTGACGTGCCTGTACACCGAGTACACGACGGCCTTTGCCCTGGTGCCGCACGTTCTATTCCTGCGCCGGGCACGCCGTGAGCTCACGCTCACCTGGGTGGCAATTGCTATCGGCTACCTGCCCTGGCTCTCGGTCCTGCTCCACAACACCATCGAGGTCGCCGGGGACTACTGGATCCCGTCGCCAAGCGCCGCCTCGGTGACGGCAACCGCGCTCGGCTTTCTCGGACTGATCACACCCTGCCCTTCCCCGCCCTGCTCTGGATTCTCGCTGCCCGGAATCGCGGTTATCGGCACGCTTATGGCAGTCCTGCTGGGCCTCGTCCTCGCGATTCTGACAGCGTGGTCATGGCGGGAGCGGTCCTTTTCCCGGATATTGCTGCTTGCCTGGGTTCTCTGTCCTTTCGGCATCGTCCTGGCGCTGGCTCCGGTTCGGTCGCTGTACGTCGATCGTGCCTTTGTCGATTCACTGGCACCGTTCGTTCTGCTCCTGGCCGCGGGCGTGTTTGCCCTTCCTCGCCGGTTGGGAACCGCGGCGATGGTGCTTCTGCTGGCGGCCAACATTGCCACCACCTCGCTGGTCCTCTCCACCCATTCCAACCCCGACTGGCGCTCGCTGGCGCGAGACTTTGCCGCCGCGTACCGGCCGGGGGATGCCGTCATGTACAACCCCGGGGTTCTGCGATCGCTCCTGAGTGCGTACCTTCCCGCGAACTGGCACCCCACAAAGGAGCGCGCCCTCTGGTCTCGAACGTACGTCGACGTGCCTGGATGGCAGCAGTACTATCCAAAAGCCAATACCACGGACAAGCCCACGCGCATGCTCGTGGACGCGGTACTCCGCAACCGTCAGCTGCGGTCCGTGGCCCGCGGGGTGCGCAATGTCTGGCTCATCACGCTGGATTATTCCGGCCTCAACGATACGCGCCGCTGGTTCATCATTCACGGCTTTCAGCCTCGTTTCAGCGAGCTGTACGACGGTGACACCCGCCTCGAGCTGTGGAGCAAGGGACCTCCATCTGGCCTGGGCCCAGCATCGGTTCCACCGGGCTGGGGCTCTCGCTGGAAGCTCCACGGCCAGGTGCAGGTATCGCATGGAGTCGCCGTCGAGCGCGAGCACGCGGTTCTAACCCGGACCTTCTCGGTGCGTCCCGGCAGCCTGTACTCGGTGCAGGTCCGTTATCGGAGCCAGTGGGGTTTTCCGCTCCTGACCATCGACCTCTATGACCGAGATGGGAATGTTCTGGCCACATTCCCGCGGACCAAATGGTACGGGCTGCCTGCCAACGGCGTCTGGCTGTCGCAGCCGTTTGGCTTCATTGCCCCGCCTGGAGCTGTCCGCGCCGGCATTACTGCTTCAACCAAGTGGGGACAGGTGGTCTGGCAATCAATCGCCGTCTACGGGCGTCTATGATCTGCCCGCGGCCCCACGTCCGACGACCGTCAGCAGGTATCGCCAGAAGGTGAGATGCCGAAGCGGCTGCATCTGATCCACTAACGCCTCGGCATCGCGCTCGAGAGACATGCGTTTTTCTTCGAGCGCGGTGAGCAGGTCCAGGTGTCGCTGCCGGGCCCGTTCCTGACGTCGGGCGGCGCGGGCGATCCGACTGTCGAGCCTGCCCATCCGCAGGTCAAGGACCAGTGATGCCCGCTGACACAGTGCCTCCATCCGGCGCTCCTGCTTGCTCCGCCGGCGGTGCAGCGTCCGGGCGCGCCGGTCGTACTCCGTGTCAAACAGGCGCCCGATGTGCCTTGGCACCTTGGGCGCTTCCATCTTTCGGATGTCCTTTTCAAGCTGGACCCTCCACCGTAGCACCGCGGCGGCCTGAGCGGGCCGTAGTTTGCGCAATGCCCTTACGCGCTCTGCCGACACATGCCCGGCAGTACGCACCCCGCTCAGCCACAGCCGACACCGAGACAGGGGCCCCAGGCCCTCGATTCGCGCCGTGAGGATGGTCGAGGCACGAAGTCTCTTCTCGGTCGCACGGTCGGCAACCGCACGCAGAACACGTTGTTCGGCAATCTCCCTGTCCGCCGCACCGGCGCGAAGCGCCTCTTCCAGGCCGTCGACCCGCGCTCCCAGGAGGTGACGGATCAGCGAGAGCAACCGTTCGTGCTCCGTGCGAGCGGCGCTTCTCTTGCGTGCCAGGCGTGCCATCGCCCTGACGTGCCTCCGCTCCCCGAGACGCAGGCGATGTGCGCCAGCCCAGGCTACGAGCCAGAGACAATACATCTGGAAACGCCGTACGTGCACGCGCCCGTGGCCCGCAGTGCGCCCGAGGACGGCGGGATCTGCGGCGTACACCAGCCAGAGAGCCGCGGTTTCTACGGCCACCCCGGCCGCCCCTGCCCCGGCGGGCGGCAGCGATGACACAATCGATACAGCGAGCGTCGCACCGGCGGCCAGGAGGGCAAGGAGGCGCGGGATGGATGCCGGCCAAGCAAACCGGCGCTCCGGGGGCGGCGGGATCGAACCTTGCAGCCACGCAGGCAGCGCTGATTCCGGTGCCCTACCCGCCGGCGTCGCACGCGAGCGGCGAGGCTCCAGCGACGCCACCGGCGGTATGCGATGAGGAGGCAGCGCAAGGATGCGCTCGGCCTGCACGGCAATGGGACGCAGACCGGGATCGGCCCGCAGTCGCGCCAGCACCGGAGAGCGTTCAGGAGCCTCAAAGTCCTTCCGCCGGAACAGCAGACACTCATCTCCCGCCTGCAGGTCGTCCCAGAGCTCGGGAGCACGCTGCAGAGCCAGGAGGGACAGGTAGATGATC
This sequence comes from Chloroflexota bacterium, assembly GCA_025966365.1. GTDB lineage: Bacteria > Chloroflexota > UBA5177 > UBA5177 > UBA5177 > JAICWV01. Next base: position 17,273 of record JAICWV010000060.1, read on the forward strand.
CACCCGGAAAACCGGTCGAGATCTGCAGAAAAGTGTCCGCCGGTTCGTGACGGATGCTGATAGTTGGGATGGCCGACTTCGTGGCTGATGCGCCCATTGAGTGCCGGGACGAACATGCCGTCATAGTCCACCAACCGGAGGTCGCCGCCGAGAACCAGGACATTCCCGTGCTGGAGATCGCCGTGCGCAATTGAACGCTGCTCCAGCTGGCTCAGCATGTTCAGCCAGCCCTCGGACAGCCCTCGCAGCACGGCAGTGTCACGGCGATTTGCCGCCACAAAGTCTCCCAGCAAGTCCCCTTCCACCCACTCCATCTTGAGCACCGGGAACCAGGACGATCCGACCCGAATACCGCGCTCCAGATGCTGAAAGCCGACCGTGTGCGGCAGTCGGGCGGCAGCCAGGTGGGCGCTAATGGCGGCATAGCGCTCTCCGCTATCTGCGTACTCCCGGAAGAAGCAGCGGACTGCCCAGTCACGAGACCCTCGAAGCCGGTAGACGCTGGCGAAATTGCCGGTAATGGGCCGCGGCAGCCCCAGCGAGGTAACATCCGGCGCGCCCGATTGGAGCTCGGCATCGGCGAAGCAGAGCGCCGGGTGCTGGATCGCTTCGTTGTACTCCTGCGGCGTCGGCCAGGGCATTTACAGCATCTCGACTCGCATCAGGGTGGTATCGTCGTTCCGCACCGCCCCATCATTTCGCATCCGCGCCAGCCAGGGGCCAAATGACGGGCGGCGTCTGGGAATGGAGGGACAGCCGCCCTCCTCAATACAGCGAAGATACCAGCAGGCGATGGCGTCCGTCATCAACAGGAACACGTCACCACGTTCCCACTCCCCGGACAACTCCCTGGCATGGCCGGAGAGCGTCCGGTTGTGATGTGGGGCGCTCGAGATCAGGACAGGTGAATTGGTGAAGTCATCCGCTCGCTCCACCGGAAAGACCTCGCGAACATCGCCGCTGCGAAGATGAAAGAGGCAGGTATCGCCCACCGCGGACGAGCGCCACTGTCCGTCCTCTCCGATCTGCAGGCCGAGAAGCGAGCTGAAGGCTCCCTGCTCCAACTTCTGCTCGGCATACCAGGGGAGCGCACCGGTCACGGCTTGAGAGCGCCAGATGCACGCGAGCTCACGAAGTGAGCGGTCCAGGCGCCTCCCGTCGAGCGCTTTCCGGCAGTACGCGCGGACGAGCAGGCGCGCCCATAGCCCCGAAAATGAGGACTCGGTGGCCCCGTCTCCCACAGCACACCGGAACCCTTTCAGCCGGCCATCAATGTCCCGGGTGGGCCAGTAAGCGTCTTCGTACTCCTCCTCCGTACTGCCCCCCTTGGGCGTCCAGAAGACTCGCGCGCGCAGCCGCATCAGCGCAGATTGCTGGGTCGGGTCCCGATATCGAGAAAGCGGATGACCGAGACGATGTCGGCGTTGAAGACAAACCCTCGTGAACCGTCCGTCACCGCGTACCCCTCCGCGGCCGCGGCGCTGCGCATGTGCGCTGGGAGAGCACTGGATATATCGAACAGCAGCTGGGCGTATTTGTCCGGGAGCTGTGCGGCACTGTCGGGGAACTCAATGGGCGTGGCACGCTGGGAGGAGAGATGCACGTTGAACAGAAGGGCGTTGCCGTCATCGGTGGCGAGCGCCTTGAGCTTCTCCGCCGCCCCGGTTGGGTCCCCGTCGGTCGATTCACCATCGGTGATGTTTATGACGATGGGGGGAAAGGAGGCGGTG
>JAICWV010000043.1 GCA_025966365.1 Chloroflexota bacterium
CGCAAACTGGGAACGATGAACCTGGCCGATCCCGATCCTCCGCGGCTGATCAAGTGGTTCTTCCACAACCACCCGACGCTGAAGGAGAGAATCGAGTTCGCGGAGAGGTTCGACGCCGACTGAGCTGAGGCAGTCAGGACACCGCGGCGTCGTACTGGTCCAGGCGCAAAGAGAGGACGTTTGAGGCGCCCTCGGCGTCAATGGTGAGACCGTAGAGCGCCGTCGCCGCAGCCATGGTCGCGCGGTTGTGCGTAACCACGATCGTTTGCATGCGTTCGCTCAGGTCGCGAAGCGCCTCCAGATACCTATCCACGTTGGTCTCATCCAGCGCAGCATCCACTTCGTCCAGAACGCAAAACGGCGCCGGCCGGATCCTGAGTACGCCGAAAAGGAGCGAGATGGCGACCAGTGCCCGTTCACCCCCGGAGAAGGAAGCACTGGACCGTGCACGCTTTCCCGGCAGCGACACCCGCACGTCAATACCTCCCTCAGCCGCTTGCTCGAGACGGGCTTCACCGCCGCGCAGCATCACTCTCAACACTCGGTCGAACTCTTCGCTCACGCGGTCAAGCGCCGCGGAAAAACGGGTCTGCATCTCTGAGTCGGCGATGCGCATGATCTCCCGAAGTCCGTCCGCGGTCGCCTTCAGGTCCGAGATCTGGGACGTCAAATAGTCCCGCCGTTCCGCCAGCTCGCGATATTCGTGCACCGCGGACGGGTCGTACTCCGCATAGGCGGCAGCTCGCGCCCGCAGCCGCCGAATCTCGTCTTCGGTCGGCAGCTCCTCGTCATCCTCATCCACGGCGGGAACGTCCAACGAACCCATCTCTCGTTCAATCTCGTCTTCCAACCGCAAGTGGGCCGCCTCTATCTCATCCTTCCGGGCGTTGGCGCGCTCAAATCGCGCAATGGCGCGATCCGAGGCCTCGCGTGCCGTTCGCAGCGCCGCTGCTATATCTTTCGCCCGAGGTCCATCGGACCTCACTGCGGTCAGTTCTCTCTCTCGCTCCACCACGGCCGCCGCCAGCGTCGCCCTCGACTGCTCCATTCGCTCCAGCTCTTTGTGGCTCTCGCGTGAATCAGTATCGGTCGCTTCAAGCTCTTGCTGCAGTCGAGCCGGCTCCCGCTGAAGCCGCGTGACCTCTGCCTCGTTGGCCCGGGCCACATCCATAAGCGCCTGGAGTCGGCGAGCAAGAACGGCCGAATCTCCGGACGACTCCGCTGCTGTCCGGCGCGCAGACTCCAGTGAGGCTCGCGTCTGGGCCGCTTCATCTTCGGCCGCGGAAGCCGCGTGGTCCTGCTCGTCCAACCGGCGTGAGGCGGATGCCAGCAGATCGCGCGCCTCTGCTACCTGGATGCTCAGCGCTTCCGACTTCTCAGTTCCCAGGCTGATCCCGGTTGTATACTCCTGCGCCTCCCGGTCCAGCCGCTCGCGCCGCGCTTCCAGCTCATGCAACGCCGTCTCGGCACGGACGAGAAGCTTCTCGGCCGACTTCATTTCTAGTTTTGCAGACGAGTTCTCCGCCGCCAGGCGCTCGTGGTGCGGGTCCATGTGCCGGGCGAGTGACGAGAGCCTGGCCTCATTTCGGCGGCATCGGGCAAGAGCGCGCTCCAGGCCGGCCAGGTCCGCTCGCGCGGTCAAAAAGCGCGTGCCCCGGTCATCTGCCGAGTGGGCTCGCCGACCCTGCGCTGCGACAAGTGCCCCGTCACGTGTGACGACCTGGATAGAGGGTGACCCGACACGATGAGCAGCCAGCGGAGCGATCAGGCCCCACAGTCGCTGCGCCTCGGCCTCGTCCGGAACCACGATCGTTGCCAGCAGCGCCGCCGGCATGTCAGGACCGGCGGCAACCGCATCCCCCCAGCACGTGCTGGGCGAAAAGTGACTGGCGATGGTTTGCCGCCACTGAAAGAAATCAACAGGGACGCTTCCGGCCGCGGCGTAACCTGTGCGCCAGCCGTACAGGGCTGCGTCGACCGCAGTCTCCGCCCCTCCAGCGACCTCCAGACTGCCGAGCGCTGTCCCCGACATCTCGCGCTCCAACGATGCAAAGATGCGGCTCACCGATGCCTGCCGAGCGGTCAGATCCCGAAAATCCTCTCGGATGTCCGACTGCAGCCGCTGCAGACGGTGCAGCTTCTCCTCAGCCGCGGCGAGGGAGTGGGAGCACTCCTCTGCGCGCTCACGCGCCGAGTCCAGCTTCGCTTCGGCATCCTGCATGTCCGCGCGCGCGGACACTTCCTCGGCCCGCACGTCTCTTCGCCGATCCTCGGCCGATCCCGCGGCCACCCGTAGACGTTGAATGTGCGCGGCCAGATCCTCGAGCGCGCCCGATAGCCCGCGTACTTCGTCTGAGAGTCGATCCCGCTCCGCGCGGCGACACCGGACGCCATCCTTCATGTCACGGAGGACTCCTTCGTGCTGGGCAAGCTCCACCTGAAGCTGGCGCACACGCTCCCGCGCTTGACGTTCCGCCTCCTGGGAGTCGGCCTCGGCCGCGGTCGCTGCCTGGATGTCTTTCATCATCCGCGCGTGCCGAGTGATGGCGGCCGCGGTCTCCGTGTCGAGCTCACCCAGACGCTGGATCAGCACCCTTCGGGCCCGCTCCAGCTCAGCAAGGTTCCGCTTCAACATCTCGACAGCGTGAGAAACCGTGTCCATCTCCCTCTGAGCAGCATATAGACCTGCCGATGCCTCGTCGACGCGGCGCTGCCACTCGCGTTCACGGGTAATCACCTGTTCCGCCGCGCGTTCGATTTCATCGAGCTTCGCTCGGGTCACGCGCCGCTTCTCATCCGCGACGTCCAATTCGGACGTGGCCAACTGCAGCTCTCGTCCCAACTCCGCCTGGCGCACGGTGTACCAGAGTGCCTGCCTCGCGTGGAGTCGCCGTACCAGGTCGTCGCGGGCTTCGATCGCACGCGCCTGGCGCTGCAGGATTCGTAGTCGCGGCTCCAGCTCGATCAGGACCGCCTCAGCCGTAAGTATATTCTGCTCCGACGAGACAAGCTTCTGAGCAGCCTCGTCGCGCCTCTGCCGATACGAGGCGAGCCCGGCAGCTTGCTCTAGAAGTGCTCGCCGTTCTGCGGCCGTGGCCGACAGCAAGAAGTCGGTCATGCCCTGCGTCACCACCACGAAGCGAGGATGATCCATCCCCAGCCGAGACAGCGCGTGTTGCACGTCGCGCAGGCGGCGGCGTCCGCCGTTGACCACGTATTCACTTTCGCCGGAGCGCAGAAGACGGCGGGACACCCACAACTCCCGGTCAACAGCACCGTTGTCGTCAAAGCCGAGCGAAACCTCGGCGCTTCCAAGGACGCGGCGCCTGCCGGCGTGTATGACGTCCTCAGCACGCTGGCCGCGCAGGTCGCGGGCGCTCTGCTCTCCTAGACACCAGCGGATAGCGTCCACGACATTGCTCTTCCCGCTCCCGTTGGGCCCGACGAAGGCTGTTATGCCGTCAGGAAACTCCAGCGTTACCGGGCGAGCAAAGCTCTTGAATCCGGCGATGTACAGGGACTTGAGCTGCAGTCGGAACCCTCCAGCGCGATTTGAGCCATCGATTGTACGAGGTCGGCAGCCTTCAGACCATTTGGTAGACTGGCGCGTCCAAAATCAGCACGGGAGCACCGCCCATGCAGAGGAGACCCCAGTCCAACCGTCGGCGCGGCCTGCTCCGCGCCCTTGTAGCCGGAATCATTCTGATCGCCGCGATACTTGCAATCCTGCTACTGGTTTCCTCGCTCACCGCGGCCCCTGCCAAGGCGCCGACAGTCCCGCCCACTCCCACGCCGCCGGTGCTGACACCCTCCACCTCGCCGACTCCTTCAGTCAGAGCAAGTGGTACGCCGTCTACCAGGGCCACGCCGTCGTCGACCAAGAAAGACATCGCCCTCGTCGGCCGGCCTCCGGGTCTCGCTATGAGAATGACGTCACTCCCGCCATCTGCGCCGAATGCGGTTGCGGCGCCGCGCGACCGTCGCGTCGCCTACATTGCCTCCCCCGGCGACGCATACGCCCGAAGTCCGCTCAGGATCTGGAACCGGACGACGGGCGTGACCAGGACTATTAGCTACGGAGACCGCTTTGTTCGGCCGGTCTGGTCAGCCGACGGCAGCAGAATTCTGTTCGCCCGGGTGGCGCAAATACCTGCCTATCCCGGGGCCCTGTGGACTTTGCTGGAAGCGGACCTTCGGACCGGCAGCGTGCGTGTTCTCGACCGCCAAAACGGCCTGAATCTGCTCCCTTTGGGCTGGCGCGACGGCCGGCCGATGTATCTGATGTCTACTGCCACCGATTCCAGCGTCTTTTCAATTTCGGGTGGCAAGCGCGTCTTCGTCAGCATTGTGATGCCGCAGGTCATTACCGCCGCTTCCATGACCCGAGACGGGAAGTACATAGGGTTTGCGGCGCCGGCCGATTGCTTTTTCTGTACCTACGACACCTTCAACCTGGACGAGCTACATCCACTGGTCGGACCTTCCGGGGGGCAGAACGGGGGTGATATCGCGTGGTCGAGACACAGCGACACCATGGCAGTGCCGCTGAAGGACCGGATCGGCATTGTGCGAGCCGACACGGTGTCCGTCATTACCACGTACCCGAGGCCGGACGGTCTGCCACCCGTCTGGACACATCCGATGACTTTCACGCGGGACAAGCACACGCTCACGCTGACCGATACTGTCACCCACCACAACTACACGAGTACACGGTAAGGGCTTCTGCGACTCTCCACGCCAATCGCAACCCTGATGGCCCTTGCGGCCTTCGCCCCCGCGCTCCCCGCTCCCGGCGCCGCTGCATGCGACCAGCCGAATGTCTGGTCGGTTGCCGCCGCCTTCGACCAGGCCGCGAACGGCGATCTGCCTGCCTCCTATCCGCAGATTCCCGCCTCCACGAGGGTGAGTGCGATCCCGCCGTCGGTACTCAAGGCCGTGGGCTGGGTCGAGAGCGGCTGGCGACAATTTACTCCGGGCGGCCGGCCCCTGCTCAGCTTCGACTTCGGCTACGGCATCATGCAGATTACATCGGGGATGGCCGGCGCGTTCGGGAATGCCGGAGGAACTCTGGACGCTCAGACCCAGAGCATGATCGCGAGCAATTTCACCTACAACATTGCGTTCGGAGCCCAAATGCTGGCGGAGAAATGGGCGTCCACACCACGCGTCGGAGACGGGGACCCGACGGTAGTCGAGAACTGGTATTACGCGCTCTGGGCCTACAACGGATGGGGATGGGTTAACAATCCCAATAACCCGCGATTTAGCCGCCGCGGCACCCCCGCAACCAATCCTTCAACCTATCCCTACCAAGAGAGAGTCCTGTACCTGGTTGCACACCCACCCAGAGATACGGCGGGCAATCCACTCTGGAAACCCGTGCCTGTCACCCTCCCATCCCGAAGCGCAATAGGCAGCGCGCCCAAGCAGCTAACGCTGACCAAGATCCACCATCAGGCTCCGGTGCTGATGAGCGCTCTCTACCGTCCCTCGCGCCTGTCCCCGGTGACCGCGGGCAGCACGGAACAAGTCGCGGTGGACGTCGTCAATACCGGAATACAGGCGTGGGACGAAACGGAGGCACTGGCGCTCACCTACCACGTACTCACCCCCGGGGCAAACCCGTGGCAAGCACTGTCTCCGTTTACCAGCGGTGTCATTGCCTTTGGTCAGGGCGCGGTTCCTGTGCCCGGGACGGTTCGTCCTGGCGGCTCGCGAAGGATTGCCCTCTCGATCCGGGCCCCCTCCAGCCCCGGGCAATACCAGATCGTGTGGGACCTGGAATCTAGATCAGCCTGGCTCAGCACCTCCGGCGTTCTCCCACGCGCGCAGAAGCTCACGGTGCTCCGCGACGGTCAAGCGATACTGACGCCGAAGCCCACATCCACCCCCCGGCCCGATCCCGTGCTCGATCTTCGATACGTCGCCGATACCTCTATCCCCGACGGAACCACGCTCGGGTCCGGTAAGCGATTCACCAAGGGATGGCTCGTCTTCAACTCGGGTGCGGAACCATGGCAGTCCGGCCTCAAGCTCGCCCTGGTATCTGGAAAGGCCTTCGGCACCCGCCAGATTCCGCTGCCTGCGGTGCCGGCATGCCGGTCCGCCAACCTTCTGGTTTCGATGAAGGCCCCGTCGCGCGCCGGACAATACAGAAGCGTGTGGCAGCTTACCGGCTCGACGGGCCGAAAAGTCGGCGATCCGCTGACGCTGGTGGTCACAGTCACCTCGAAGCCGCCGCCCCATCCGACCCCGACGCCGATCTCTCCGATGCCGACTCCCACCCCCACCAGACCCACTGTTACTCCCACACCGGAGGGATGACGCCAGTCCGCCCGCTGATATAATGTCTGCGACGGAATGTCAACCATTCCATCCACATCGCCGCGGGGGACGCAGGCATGTCAGGACATTCAAAGTGGGCGCAGATAAAGCGCCAGAAGGGCGTGGCCGACGCCAGGCGAGGGCAGCTCTTCACCAAGTTGGGTCGAGAGATTGCCGTGGCGGCGCGTCAGGGCGCGGACATCGAGACGAACGCCCGGCTTCGGCTGGCCGTGCAGCGAGCGCGTGACGCGAATATGCCCATGGACACCATCGACCGTGCTATCAAGCGCGCGGCGGGCGCGGGGGATGCTGCGAATTTCCAGGAAATCACCTACGAGGGATACGGGCCGAGCGGCGTTGCCATTCTGGTCGATGCCTTGACCGACAACCGTAATCGAGCAGCAGCCGAAGTCAGAAGCGTTTTCAGCCGGAACGGCGGAAACCTGGGTGAGTCCGGGTCCGTCCGCTGGCTATTCGAACCCAAGGGCGTGGTCACGGTCGAGCTACAGAACAGGGATGCGGACGAGGTTTCCCTCGTGGCCATCGACGTTGGCGCCGAAGACGTCCAGCCCGCTGACTCGGTGCTGGAGGTATACACCGATCCGGCGGACCTCGAAAGCGTGCGCCAGGCGCTGGAACAGGAAGGGCTGGAGGTCGCGTCCAGCGAGCAAATCATGCAGCCGACCACGACGGTTTCCCTGGATGGACACGCGGCGGAGCAGGCCATGCGGCTCATCGAACGCCTGGAAGAGCTGGACGATGTCCAGGCCGTTTATTCGAACTCCGAAATCTCAGACGAGGTCGCGGCAGCCCTCGCAGGCTAGGGTGAGTCAATGAACCGGGATGACGTCCCGGCGGATTCCACGCTCTCGTCCCGGACCAAGCTTGTGCTTGTCGTCGGTTTGATCGTGCTGTCGGTCATCTTCCTGGCGCACATTGGCCAGATTCTTCAGCCGTTTCTTTGGGCGCTGCTCGCTGCCTACCTGCTTACCCCGGTTGTTAATTACTTGAATGTCGACGGGAAGCTGCCCCGTTTGTGGGCAGTGACCCTGGTCTACGCCCTGATCGCGATCATACTCCTGGCGCTGTCTCGCTACCTGTATCCACGCGTCCTCGAGCAAGGGACCGTTTTTGTCGAAGACATACCCAGGCTGGAGAACGCCTTGATATCGGTTGTCGGACCGAGGCCTCTGGGAATCGACATCGACGCACTGGTCAATCAAAGCGTCACCGCCGTAACCGGCATGGGAAAGACCCAGAGCGCCGGACACCTCCTGGTGAATGCTTTCGAAACGTTCATCAAGTTCTTTCTGTTCCTGGTGGCGACCTTCTACTTGCTTATGGATGCTCCCAGATTGGGGCAGATGACGAAGTCGTCACTGCCGCCCGGCTACCGCGAAGAGCTGGCGGCGCTAGCGCGCCAGATCCATCTGACCTGGCAGCAGTACATCCGCGGCGAGCTCGTCCTGTTCCTCGTGATGGCCGTCGTCACCTCGGTAGGCTTGACTGCTCTGGGCGTTCCCGGAGCGCTGTTCATCGGCCTCGCCTCCGGAGCGCTGGAACTACTGCCGCTCGTCGGTCCCTACACCGCAGGCGCGCTAGCCGTCTCAGTTGCGTACTTCAACGGCACCAATCCCTTCGGCTGGAGTCAGTTTGCGTATGCAGCGGCCGTCGCCCTGATGTATCTGATCTTCCGTGAGCTGGAAGATTACATCGTCATTCCCAACGTCCTGGGCCGCGCCGTCCGCTTGCATCCGTTGGTCGTGCTCTTCGCGGTCACAGCGGGCGGGATCGTCGGCGGCCTCCTCGGGCTGGTGCTGGCGGTCCCCATTGCTGCCAGCCTGAAGGCCGTCCTGTCGTACCTCTACGCCAAGCTGTTCGATTTGCCGGTCGAGTTCGAGCCCGTGCGCACGCTAGGCGGGGGTGTGATAGAAATTCCTGTCTATGGAACCGACACCGAGCTCGAAAGTGCTGAGCCGACCGGAGCTGGCTCGACGTAGCGCTCAACTGCGCGCCGAGGGCCGGCGGCTGGTCCTGACCAACGGGTGTTTTGACCTGCTTCACGCTGGCCATGTCCGCTATTTGCATCAAGCCCGCGCACTCGGCGACGCTCTGGCAGTCGCGCTCAATGGGGATGCCTCAGTCAGCAGACTCAAGGGCAGCGGCCGCCCCATTACCCCGCTACCGGACCGCGCCGAAGTTCTGGCCGCTCTAGCAGACGTGGACTACATAACTGTTTTCGACGAAGACGATGCGTCCCGGCTTGTGACCGAGGTTCGGCCGGGGATCTACGTCAAAGGCGGGGATTACAGCGGCGATCCAGGTTCCGCGAGATTTCCACCGGAGGGCATAGCGGCGGCACGAGCCGGCGCGGAGGTGGTGGTGCTCCCCTTCCTTCCCGGCCGGTCCACAACCAGCCTGATCCAGAAGTTGAGGACCGGGAAGCGCTGACCCGGCGCCATTCGGTATGCTGGCCCCGGTCATACTCATGCGTTACCTTCTCCTCTGCCTGCCCCTTTTTCTCTTCCTTTCGGCCTGTGGCGCCCATCACGAGACCTCGCCGGGGATCGCTGCCCGGGTAGGAGGGCGCGCAATCACCGAGGCCGAGTTGCGCGCGTACACCCGGTACGCAGCCACGTTCGACTCAGTCGTCTATCCGGACAGCGCCGAGGCAACGTGCGTCAGATCGCCGGCTCGCCAGGCCTGCGCAACATTCAAGGCAGGGGTGCTCGGCCGGCTGATCCAGGAGCGAACTGTGCTCAATTACGCGGCGCTGCACCACATCCGGCTGTCGGCGGCGGACAACCTGGCCGCTCAGACGCAGATTCGGCACCTCACGGCGACATCCGCACCCACGTCCCGTCTCTTCCGGCTCGGGATATCGCGCCGCTTCGTTACACAGGTCGTCCGCAGGCAATTGTTGGTCCAGCGAGTTGAAGAGCGGGTAGCGGGCACAAGGGCGCGCCGCGGTCCCGAGTCCCGGATACGAAAGATCGGAATCCCGATCAGTGGCAACACCTCCCGAGACAACCGGCGGCTGATGCAAGTGGCCGCCACCGGCAAGGTACCTGCGGACGCCGCCGAGCGCACGCTCTGGATGGCTCCCTTCAAGATGAAACCGGACGTCCGGCGGGCTCTGTCGGCGGCGCGACCTGGTGAGTACGTCGGGCCTTTCTCCCGCCCCGGCTATCTGCTCCTGATCCAGCTGCTGGAGCGGGGCACCCACCGCTACTCGGCCGCCGCGCACGCGATCATCACCTCGAAGCTTTTTAGCGCGTGGCTGGCGCGCGCAGTTGCTGCCGCCGGTCCACGGTGCGCCGACGCTGCCGGCCGGATGACTCCTTGCTCGCGCCGGATCATGAAGGTCGCGTGAAGGCAGGGTGAAGCCACGGTGAAGGATTCATTGACACTCCGTGAACGCGTCTGTATGATGAAAGTGCTGAGGTCGAAAAACTCATAGAAATCGCGCGCTGCGCAGCGAAAGGGGTGATGACACGAGCCGAGATGGGGATGGCTTTCCCGGTTATCTCGACCGGTGTGAGGCCCGGTTGAAGCAATTCTGAGCCGCAATATCGCGGCGGGAATTGGTTTGAAACGCGCAGCGATACAATGAGCCACGGTCGTAGGACCGACGAGCTCGGGCGCCCCGAACGCATAACCAGAAGCGCAAGGAGTCCTGCATGAAGAGGCGACTGACACTTGGACTGGCGGTTCCGCTCACGGTAGGTTTGATCGCCGTCGGTGGCATCGTGCACAGCCCGGTGCACACATTCGCGTCAGCCGGCACGCCCCCTCCGCCGCCGCCGACGTTTGTTCCAACCCCGGTGACGCCACCGCCGCCACCGGCGTCCGCGACGCCGACCGCGACGGCCACCACTGCACCAACCGTCGCACCGACCAATACCGAGGTCCCACCGGTGCCCACCAACACGCCCAAGCCGAAAAAGACGAAGACACCGGTGCCAGTCGTGCAGCCGACGAGCAAGCCGCGGGCGACTGCCGTACCACAGCCAACGAAGCAGCCGCACACCGGATTCGGCGGTACGGCCCCGTACGTTTACAGCTCGGCCAGCTCGAACCTGTCGCACCCCGGCGGCACGACTGGTCCGTCATCTCTCCCGCGAACGGGTGGTGGCGACGGCTCCGGTGTCCCCGGCAGCCCGCTTGCCCCGCTGACCCTGCTCGCGGCCGCAGCCATCATCGCCGGACGAGCACTCCCGCGACTGATCAAGCGCTAGCACAAAGGAATGGGACGCTCACCCTCGGGTGAGCGTCCTTTTCGTGCCATGACCATCCGAATCGGAATCCTCACAGTCAGTGACCGGGCAAGTCGCGGTGCAATGGAAGACCGTGGCGGGCCGGCGATCGCGGCGGCGCTGGCACCGCTGGAGCACGAGGTCGTGGGGCGCCTGGTGGTCCCTGACGACCAGGCCAGGATCGCTGATGTCCTCGCTCTCTGGTCGGATGTCGAGGGGATGGACGTCATATTCACCACCGGCGGAACCGGGCTCGGCCCGCGGGACGTCACTCCGGAAACAACTCTGGCGGTCGCGGACCGGCAGGTTCCGGGCATCGCCGAGGCGCTTCGGGCCGCCGGAGCGACCAAACTGCCCCAATCCATGCTCTCCCGTGGAGTGGCCGTCCAACGTGGAAAGACACTGATACTTAATCTGCCCGGCAGCCCTTCCGGCGCCCGTGAGGGCGTGGAGCTGGTTCTCCCGGTCCTGGAGCACGCGATTCTGATGATGGATGGCGGCAGGCACTAACCGCCGAAGACCGTCTCCGTCCCCGCTCCCAGCATCTGTGCGCGAAGGTCGGTTTCATGTGCGCCCGTGGTGACGGCGATCACCCGGTCTCCGGCCCGGAAAATGGTCGACGGCTGTATCACGATGGGCTGTCCGTCCCGGATCAAGAAGGGGACTGCCGTCTCGTCAGGGAGAGCAAGCTCCGAAGCAGGTGCGCCCACAATCGGCGATGCATCGGAAAGCTCGAGCTCAATAAACTCGATATTGCCGCCCGCTAGCGTCAGCAGATGAATGAATGGATGCCGAGGGATCTCCTGCTGGATGATGGACAGAATCACCTGAGTGGCGCTGACAGTGGCATCGATTCCCAGGTGATTGAAGATGAATTCGTTGCGCGGATTGTTGATCCGTGCAACGGTCCGGGGCACGTTGAACCGCTGCTTTGCCACCTGGGCGACGATCAGGTTGTCCTCGTCGTGCCCGGTGACAGCCGCTACCACGTCGGCCCGCCCGACGCCCGCTTCCTCAAGCGTTGCCACCTCGGCGCCGTCGCCCTGGATGGCGGTGCCGCCCAGCTCGGTAATGATCCGATCAGCCTTGGCCGGGTCCTTTTCGATCACAAGAACTTCCTCACCATCGGCCATGAGCGAGCGCGTCAGATGAAAACCGACCTTCCCGGCCCCCACGACCACGATATACACGTCCTATTGCCCTCCCTCGCCGACAGCCATCTGAAACAGGCGCTCAGCGCCGAGAATAGTCGGCGAAACCGTGTTCAGTCCCATTTCCGCGAAGATCCGTGAGCGCTCGGCATCGTACACCCGAGCCACCACTCTTCGCGCTCCCAATTGCTTCGCGATCTGGCCGGCCATGAGGTTCCGGTTGTCACCGTCGGTGAGCGCCAGAAAGACGTCCGCGCCTGCCGCTCCCGCCTCTCGCAGGCATTCGGCGTCGATTCCGTTGCAGACGAGCGTGCCGCCCGCGTAGTCGTCTGGAAGGCGGGCGAACGAGGCCGGGTTCCAGTCGATCACCGTGACCGAATGACGTCGGCAGAGACGTCCCGCCACCAGAGCGCCGACGCGACCGCATCCCAGCACAACCACTCGCATTTCACCGCCTCCACGCGGATTATACGTTCCCCTCACTGCCTACAATGTCCTGGACACACCGTGCGCACCACCGACTTCGACTACGAATTGCCGCCTGAGCTGATTGCCCAGGACCCTGCCGAGGAGCGCTCTCACTCGCGCCTGCTCGTCCTGGGCAGGCAATCCGGGGCCATCGAGCACTCCCGCTTTGATCGCGTCGGGCACTATCTGCGTCCCGGGGATCTCCTCGTCGCCAATCGGACCAGGGTCATCCCGGCCCGGCTCCGCGTTCGGCGCGCCTCCGGGGGCCAGGTCGAGCTCCTGCTTTTGCGGGCGGTGGCCGAAGACACGTGGGAGACGATGGCGCGGCCAGCACGGAAGCTCAGGCCGGCCGAGCGATTGCAGGTAGAGGGCTCGTCGCTGGTGGCGGTGCCCGTTGAGCGGCTGCAGGAGGGAAACTGGCTGGTGCGATTCGAAGGTGCCGCCAGCGACACCCAGAGAGCGCTCTTCGCCGCCGGCCGGATGCCTCTTCCTCCCTACATCCGTCGCTCACGTGCTCCGGATTCGCGCTACCAGACGGTCTATGCCGACCGAAACGGGTCGGTCGCCGCACCAACCGCCGGCCTTCATTTCACTCCGGATCTCCTGGACAGTCTGCGCGATCGCGGCATCGGGGTCGTGCTTGTGACGCTCCACGTCGGTGCCGGAACCTTCAAACCGGTCACCGCCGAAACGGTCGAAGCGCACAGGATGCACGCGGAGTGGGGGGAAGTAACCCCGTCGACGGCCGACGCGGTTACCCGCACGCGGAAGAACGGGGGTCGGGTCATCGCGGTCGGAACCACCACAACCCGGCTTCTCGAGTCCGCCTGGGACGCCGATCACGCGGTTGGGTTTACGGGCGAGACCGATCGGTTCATATACCCGGGCTACCAGTTTTGCGCCATCGACGGCCTGATCACCAATTTCCACCTGCCCAGATCGACCCTCCTGATGCTGGTCAGCGCCCTTGCCGGCCGGGAGAACGTGCTCCACGCCTACCGCGAAGCTGTTCGGGAGCGCTATCGCTTCTACAGCTTCGGGGACGCCATGTTGATCGTCTGATGCGTTTAGTCGACGTGACCGATACGCTCAGCCGCGTCCTGCCGGCCGTGGATGCCACGGGACAGGGTTTGAACCGGGAGGGAACAGCCGGTCTGCGTCCCGCCGCAGTACTGGTCGCGCTCTTCCCGTCTGACGGCGAGGCCGGATTCCTGCTAACCCGCCGTATCGACACGCTGAGCACTCACCCGGGACAGGTAGCCCTGCCTGGGGGCCGCGTGGAGCCCACCGACCACTCACCGTGGCAGGCAGCCGTGAGAGAGACCTGGGAAGAGGTCGGCATTCCCCCGGACCGGGTGACGCCGATCGGCCGCCTGGACCCGGTTCAGGCGCTGGTCAGCAGCCACCTCATCCTCCCCTTTGTGGGTTTGCTCTCTTCGCTCCCGAAGATCATGACGCAGCATGACGAGGTGGATGAGGTTTTCGAAGTTCGCGTTTCCTCGCTACTCAACCCGGCCAGCATCCGCGAGGAAACCTGGACACTGCGAGACAATCGTCTTTACCGCGTGACCTACTTCTGGATCGGCGGACACGTGGTATGGGGACTCACCGCGCGCATTCTGAGCGACCTGGCCGCTCGACTTGGCGCCGATCTGGGTCCGTACTCGCCCGGATCGGTCCGCCCGGCACCGTAGGGCTACGCCCTGTACCAGAACCTATCCCAGGCGTCCCAGAACGTCTCCCCCGTCGCCTCCACCGTGCGCGGCCCCGTCACCCGCACACCCTCGCGATGATAGTAGGCGGCAGTGCCTTCGGTCGAGGCTAGCTCTACCCGAAACGTCACCGGCGTACCCGGTTTGTACGGCGGAGGGTAATCTCTTCGGGTCAGGGCATCGGCCACGCCGTCCTCTATGGCCGTGCGCGCCGCCGCGGGCGACAGGGTCCGTGCGGAAAACCGGCTCAGCCCGGTTTTCACCGCTGCTCCGCGAACCTTGTCCCCCAGCAGACTCTGAACCTCCTGCACCGTCGCGGCATCGCCTGACACGAACGCCGCCGGAACATCCCATACTCCTGCCACCGCTGCCAGGATCCCGGATTCTCCAACCGGCACGCCGTTGATGGTGGCCTCGTACCAGAGCTCGCTCGAGACCGTATGCGCCAGAACCCCGTCCGGAGTACCGGCCCGAGCGTGGGCGCCGATGAAGATGATGGCGTCACAGCCGGTGCGAAGCGGCTCGACGTACCGGGCCCACGGGTAACCCACGACCCACTCAGCTCCATCATCCAGTAGCTCAGGCACCAGACTCTTGAACGACCACCCTCCTCCGGCGCCGTGACAGTCGACGCCGATGATCTCGGTCGCCCCGGCGCGCCGGGCACCCCGCACAGCGGCATTCATCTCCTCTGTAAACAGTACCCTGGCTTCTCCGTACATCGAGCTACCTCCGGTTACTTGCTCCCATACCTCGATGCAGGCAACCCCTTCCATGTCTCCCCAGATCATGACGCGCATCGATGTCCTCCTCGCCCTCGCTGACGGATTGTACCGGGATGTGACGCAGGGGGGACCCCATAATGGAGAGCCATGCCCGGCACACGCACTGCTTCCAGGTATCAGCATCACTACGTCGATACCGGCGATGTACGTCTCCATCTGGCGGAGGTGCCGGGCGATCGCCCCATGCTAATGCTCCACGGCATCGGCATGGATTGGCGGGTGTGGCAGGCCATTTCCCGGCGTCTCGCGCCCGCCTTCCATCTTTATCTCGTCGATCTGCGCGGCCACGGGGAGAGCGATAAGCCGGCCTCCGGCTACAGCGTCGGACACTACGCCGCCGACGTGGAGGAGCTGGTAGTCCGGCTCGGTCTACGGGAGGCCGTGCTCGTCGGAAGCTCACTGGGGGCTGTCGTGGCGGCCGCCACCGAGCTGCCGGTGGATATGGTGAGCCACAAGATCCTGGTTGATCCGCCGCTCACCAGTGGGCCGGTGGCGGACCCTGATACGCTCCGCACCATCCTGGACTTGAAACACCGGCCTTCGGACCAGCTGGCCGCGTTTCTGGCGCAAAGTAACCCGGGTGTCGGACAGTTTCTGGCCGGCATGATGGCCGAGATGTGGAGGGCGTCGGCGGACGGCGTCATCGAGGCCGCGCTGGCGGATCTTCAGGGCTATTTCGCCATTGACTCCGCGCTGGAAGCCACTGAGCAGCCCGTACTTCTCCTTCAGGCCGACCGCGACCGCGGACAATCGCTCTCGGATGGAAACGCCGAGCGCGCGCTCCGGCTGCTCCCGCGCGGCACACTCGTCCACGTGCCGGGATCGGGCCACGCCATTCACGCGACCAATCCGGCCGAGTTCGCGCGCCTCATTACCGACTTCGCCGACACCGCGAAGGCGGTGTAGTGGCATACAATAACGGCACATCCGCCGCGGACGTCACCATTGTTGAAACACATTAACTGGACGAGAGTCCTCACGATCCTCCTGGTCATCCTGGCGAGCTACGCCATCCTGTACATCACGGGGACCATTCTGGTTCGCTTCGCAGGTGCTGTCTTTCTCTTCGTCCTGGGCGCGATCCTCGCCTATATCCTGTCGCCTCTCGTAAATCGGCTCGAGCTGGCATTTCACGCGCGTTGGCTGGCGATTCTTCTTTCATACCTGCTGGTGGCCGCGGCACTCCTCGGCCTGGCCGTCATGCTCTTCTCTCCGTTCGTTCAGCAGAGCCAGTCGCTGATTGACAACCTGCACAATCCCTCGTCCAGCAGCATGGAGCGGGTCGGCCGCATTCAGCATGACGCCATCAGCCTGCGCACCATCCTGGACCACCAGAGACATCAGGTACTTTCCGGCGGCTCCATCAGCAAGACTGCGGTGTCCCAGACATCCGCCCGCGTCGACTCGCTGGCGGCCGAGCTGCGCACACTGCTGCGCAAGGGCCCCCTGCGTGCGCCCAAGCCGCGTCAGCAGGCTAACGCACGCCAGCGGGGGGCGGCGCCGCCATTGCAGACGCGCGTGCCTCCCAGCTATGTCAACTCAGTCCTCGCCCCTCTACTCAGGGTGAAGGCGAACTACGACCAGATCGGTGCCGGGTCGGTGGACGTGCCGGTGGCACAGATCATCGCCGCCGACAAAAATGCTCGCCAGGTGGACGCAGCCGCCCGGGCCATGTATCACACGGTTTCGACCACCCCCATCCTCCTGCTGGACGCGCAGACCTGGCTCGATGACCACCACGTTCGGGTTGACCTCTCCAGCAAGTTCGGCCAGGTTGCGCACGAGATCAGTAGCCAGGGAACCAGCGTTCTCGACAACGCCATTACCATTCTGTCCGAGACCGCCACCATCCTCCTCGACACCATTCTTGTCCTGATTATTTCCATCTATCTGCTCAGCGACGGCGGGCGCATCATTCGGGCGAGCGTGACCCTGGTGCCGGCGGACATGCGGGAGCAGGCCTGGTTCTTTATCGGGAGCCTCGACAAAGTACTGGGCGGATATATCCGCGGTCAGATCTTCCTCTCCGCCCTGGCAGGTGTCCTGGGTGGCGGCGGGGCTGCTATCCTCGGCGTTCCATACCCGCTCCTCATCGGCATCATGACCTTCATTCTCGAGTCCGTCCCGGTCATCGGACCGATGGTCGCGGTGGTGCCTGCGGTGGCGATTTCCCTGGTGTTCACCCCGCCGCTCACCAGCGCGGCTCTCCTCGTCTGGTTCATCGTTTACCAGCAAGTGGTGACCAACATTCTGGGACCGAGGATCTTCGGGATGGCAGTCGGCATCCATCCTCTCGAGGCTCTGGCGGCGGTGCTGATCGGCTACCCGCTGGGCGGCCTCCTGGGCGCCTTTCTCGCCGTCCCTATCGCCGGTATTCTTCACATTCTGGCGAAGGAAGCCTACGCCTATTTTGTCCTGGGCCACGCCCTTCCAACCGCGCCAGTCCCGGGCGACGCAGAGGAGACCGACGCTTCGGCGGAGACCGCGAAATCGGTGCCCGTGGCGCGATAGGCCCGCCTCTTCTGCGGTCTGTCAACCTGATATGCTGGCCATGCAGGTGATTGGCAATGCCCGAACACAGAGGCAAAAAGCGCCGGAAACCGCGTTCGCGCGGTGGCGGCATGCAAACGCAGACGGCCCCGGCCGCTGCCGCCACCCCGGTCCGACCCGTTCGCCGGGGGTGGCAGGGACCTCCCTGGCTGAATGCCGTACTCGGCGTCTTCATGCTGGTGGCCGGCGCCTACTTCTTCATCTTTGTCCAGCAAGGCATGGACATCAAGACGCGCCTCATTCTGCTCGTCGCGTACATAGCCGTCGCCGCGTTCTACTTTTTCCGTGCCTATAGGGGATACCGCGCCCGCGCCGCTGGCGGATAATTCCCGCCACGGGGTACAATGGTTATGTCAAGGATGCCCACAGGAGGTGGGTCAATGCAACGCAAATACATCTACAAGCGCGACTGGGGTCTGCAGTTTCGGATGGCAGTGACCATGATTCTGCTTACCCTCCTCTATCTCGTCTTCGCCTTCGTCCTGTTTGCCAAATCGGGCAGCGCCGTGCTGCTCTTCGTGATTCCGCTCGCCGGCCTGGTGTTCCAGTACTTCATGTCGGACAAGCTGGTTCTGGCCAGCGCCGGTGCCCGCATCGTCAACGCGCAGCAGGCGCCTGAGCTCTACGGAATCGTGCAGCGATTGGCGCAGCAGGTGGATTTGCCGATGCCGCGGGTTGCCATTATCGACAACTCCATGCCCAATGCCTTCGCCACCGGGCGGAGCCCCAAACACGCCGTCATCGCCGTGACCAGGGGCCTGCTCAATCAGCTCGATCCCGACCAGCTCACGGCTGTTCTGGCCCATGAGATGACACATATCCGGAACCGGGACATGGTCGTGATGACCATGGCCGGTTCCTTTGCCGCCGTCGCGGCCTGGATCACCCAGTGGGGCCTGTGGTTCGGGATCGGGGGAGATCGCCGCAACAATAACAACGGCTTCGCTGTCATTCTCATCGTCAGCGCCGTCGTCGCCCTGCTGAGCCATATGCTCGTCCTGGCACTCTCGCGCTACCGCGAGTACGCCGCCGACCGCGGCTCTGCCCTGCTGACTGGCCAGCCGGAGCAGCTGCAGTCGGCGCTGCTCCAGATTTCCGGTACCATGCAGCGCATCCCGAACCAGGATCTACGTGAGGCCCAGCCACTGAGTGCCCTGTACTTTGCTGCTCCCACCAAGGACAGTCTCATGGAGCTGTTTTCCGACCATCCGTCAACCGAGCACCGAATCGCGCGCCTGCAGCGGTTGGAGCAGCAAATGGCATCGCGGTGAGCTTTCTCGACGCCATTCTCGGGCGTAGCAAGCCCGTCAAGGCGAACGAGGATGCGCTGTTCGGCCTGTCTACCGGCGTCATCACCCTTCAGACGGAGGCCGGCCTCCAGCCGACGGGGTCTGGAGCGATCACCTTCCGCCCGGTCAGCTCGGGAGACTTCGCCCAGCTCCAGCGGGATGTGAACGCACTTCTGCAGACCAGCGCCAAAGACTCTCCTATTACCTGGACAACGCAGGAGGACCGCTTCGGCTATCAGTGGGTCATCCTCAAGGCAGGCGAGTTCGAGAACCTTGTGGCGACAATCCACATGATCGGGAGTGAGCTCGAAGACGCCGGCTATGGCCCGCAGCTTCTGGCTGCCGTCTTTCAATTCAAAGGCGGGAAGTCGGGAACGGTGTACTGGATGTACAACTACAAGCGGGGCGCGTTCTACCCATTCGTTCCGTCCGGATCCGGCTCCCGGAACAACGCCGAAGAGATGCATCTCAGCGCACTCATGAGTCGCGAGCTGAAGGTAGAGAAGGATCTCTCAAAGTGGTATCCGCTGTGGGGAATCCCGCTCTAGCGGAAGCGGGCCTCAGGCCGGCAGCGGCTTCATCAGACCCTCGTCGGTGAAGAACTGGCGGGCTTCATCCAGGTCGATGTCCCGCGGGGGAATAATGACTTCCGACGGTACTACCCGATCGTCGGGAACCGGACTGCCGCTTTCCTCCACGAAGCGTATCGTGTCTGCCAGCTCCGTCCGGAATCGCTGCATGTCTCCGGCGTTGATGGCATCAACCAGACTTCTGTCCCGCTGATCGAGCTGCTTTGCTTCCGATTCGTCCAGCTCGTATTGCCCCTCACCGCTTACCCGAACGATCATTGCTGGTCCTCCAGACTCTTCTGCTCGCTCTGGCCGAGCTGCGTCTTCATGGCCGCGAGCTGTTTGTCAACATTGCCCTGAACCTCCAGCTGGTTCAGCTGCTGGTCGATGTCGTTCTCGCCACCGGAGTAGTCCGGAAGTGCGCCGCTGCTCTCCAGCTCATCGAGCGCCTGTGCCCGCGCTTGCATCTGCTCCGTCTTGTCCTGGGCGCGCTGGATCGCCAGCCCCACGTCGGCCATCTCCTCTGAAATGCCCGTCGCCGCCTCGCTGATCTTCACCTGGGCCTGCGAGGCCGTGTACTGTGCTTTCATCGATTCCTTTTGCGACCGGAATGACTCGATCTTGGTTTGCAGCCGCTGCTCGGCGTCGGTCAGCTTTTGCTGCTGCTGCTCGAGCTGGGTAACCTGCGTCCCCAGACTGTTCACCTGCTGCTCCAGAGCAGCCTTCCGCTCCAGGGCCGTGCGAGCCAGCTGCTCGTTTCCCTGGCTCAGGGCCTGACGCGCCTGATCGTCCAGCTTTGAGAGGTTTCCCTGTAGCTGATCGGATTGCAGCTGCAAGCGGCGCTTGGACGTCACCAGGTCCGCCAGACTGCGCTTCACATCTTGCAGAAGCTGCAACTGGCGCTCGTAGGAGTAATCAAGGGTCTCGTTCGGGTCCTCCGCCTTGTCGAGGACCCGGTTCATCTTCGACTGGAGTATAGTGTTCATTCGTCCAAATAGACTCATGCATCGTCTCCTTCCAAAGAAAGCCTATCCGTGGAGTGAGACCCAGTCAAGGATCGATCCTCTGCCCCGCCGGCGCGGAGGACCTGGCACGCCCCGCTCGCTCGGCCCGGGTTATCCTTGGGCCGTGACCGTCCTGACCAAGCGAACCTATTTTCCTTCCGGCCTGGGGCCACTGCGTCTGGCGCCACTCCCCATTCTGCTCGTTCTCGCACTCTTTGCTGGAACCCTGTACGGATCCACCACGATTCCGGCACAGGACACGTTTCACATCATTCTCTACAAGCTCGGTCTCTATTCCGGCCATCACGCCTGGACTGCGAGCGAAGAAGCTATCGTCTGGGATCTGCGACTGCCCCGGGTTATTGCCGCCGCTCTGGTGGGTGGATCTCTTGGTGTCGCGGGGGCACTCTTTCAGGCGGTGCTCCGGAACCCTCTGGCTGATCCCTACGTCATCGGCACCTCGGCCGGAGCGCAGCTCGGAGTTACCATCGCGCTGGTCTTCTCCCTGAGCTACGCAGCCGCGGGTTTCGGCCCGATTCAGCTGTTTGCCTTTGCCGGTGCTCTTATAACCGTGCTTTTCGTCTACGGGCTCGCGCGCACCGCCGGCCGCACGCCCATCGTCACATTGCTCCTTGCAGGGTTTGTCGTCAGCTCGTTTCTGATCTCCGGGGCCACCTTTCTGATGATGGCCACCGGCCGGACCGACCAGGTGATGTCCTGGACGATGGGGAGTCTCGATGTCAGCGTGCTGTCGCAGGTGGCGGTGACAGGCCCGGTGATCTTGATCTGCAGTGGAATCGCCGTATTGCTCTGGCGCCAGCTGGACGTGATGTTGCTCGGAGAGGAGGCCGCACGCCACCTGGGTGTGCGCATCGAGATGCTCAAGCTGGCGGCCGTCATGCTGGGCGCACTCCTCACTTCGTTGGCGGTCACACTGGCGGGGATCATCCCGTTCGTGGGGCTCGTCGTCCCGCACGCGGTGCGGCTGATCTATGGCCCGGGCCACCGCACCCTCATTCCCGCCGCGTTCATCTCCGGAGCAATCTTTGTGGTTCTGGCCGACTTGCTGGCGCGGGTCGTCATCGCGCCTACCCCGGTTCCGCTGGGAATCGTGACCGCGGTCATCGGCGCCCCGTTCTTCCTGCACCTGCTTCGCCGCAGCAGGGCCGAGTACGGCATCTG
Source organism: Chloroflexota bacterium (assembly GCA_025966365.1). Lineage (GTDB taxonomy): Bacteria > Chloroflexota > UBA5177 > UBA5177 > UBA5177 > JAICWV01. The sequence goes on from JAICWV010000043.1 coordinate 21,294, forward strand.
ACGTGAGTGAGCTGTGCGCACGCGATGTAACCTTTGCCTATGCCGGCCACGAAGTTCTGCACGGAGTCTCGCTGCAGGTGCGAAGTGGGGAGCGCGTGGCTCTAGCAGGGCCAAACGGTTCCGGAAAGACCACATTGATCCGCATCCTGAGCGGAGCCGCGCACCCGCTGCGCGGTACGGTCGCACTCGACGGCACTGCACTTCGCACCCTTCGTCCTCGGGCCCTGGCAAGGCGCATCGCCGTCGTCACCCAGCAGGCAGAGTCGGGCATCAGCTTTACCGTGCGCGAGCTCGTGTCGATGGGGCGAACACCCTACGTCGGACTGCTGTCAGGCCAGTCCGACAGGGATCGCGCGGCGGTCGAGAACGCCCTCCGCGACACCGACACGCGGCCGCTTGCCGGCCGAAGGTTCAACGAGCTGAGCGGAGGGGAACAGCAGCGAGTCATGGTGGCGGTCGGTCTGGCTCAGGAGACGGACTTCCTGCTCCTCGACGAGCCCACCGTCCATCTGGACCTCCGTCACCAGCACGACCTGCTACAGCTCTTGCTTCGGCTCAACCGGGAGCGGAAGATTGGCCTGGTCTCCGTCCTGCACGATCTCAATCTCGCAGCCCTGTATTTCGAGCGCCTGGCGGTGCTGGAACGGGGCTGCCTGGTGGCGGAGGGAACCCCGCGGGAGGTGGTGACCGAAGACGTGCTCCAGCCGGTGTTCGGCGCCCCGCTGCGGATTATTTCTCACCCGGTGACGGGACTTCCGCAGGTTCTCCTTGATCCCGCGCTGCCGCCACGTCCAGAGCTATAGCGAGCGCCCCGTAGAGTCCCGCGTCGTCGCCCAGCTCTACTGGCAGGATACGCGCGGTTTCGCGGGAGATCGGCATGGCACGCTCCTTCACCATGGTCCGCACCGGCTCGAACAGCCGGTCTCCCGCCTGGGTTACCCCACCCCCCAGAACGACGACGTTCGGATTGAAGATATTCACGACATTGACCACGCCCACGCCGAGTGCCTGAGCCGCTTGCGAGAACACTTCAACCGCCAGCGCATCGCCCATTGCAGCCGCTCTGGTGACGTCCGCTCCCGTAGCCCGGTCGGTCCATTCAGATACGACACTGGTGCCTCCCGCGGCCAGCCGCTCCCGGAAGATGCGTCCGATCGAGGTCCCCGATGCGAGCACTTCGAGGCAGCCGATATTGCCGCAGGGGCAGCGAGGACCGTGCATGTCGATGGTCATGTGGCCGAGCTCTCCTGCCGTGCCGTCGGCTCCCTCCATGAGACGCCCGTCAACGATCACTCCCCCGCCGATGCCTGTACTGACCGTGAGGTAGACGAGATTGCGGCAGCCACGCCCGGCACCGTATCGAAACTCGCCGACCGCGGCCGCGTTGGCGTCGTTGACTGCACGCACGGGAACGTGGAGACGCTTCTGCACGTCCCCGGCCAGGGGCACGCGGTGCCAGCCCGGCATGTTCGGAGCCTCGATGACGATCCCCGTTACCGGGTCCAGCGGGCCGGGAGCAGCGATGACCATCGCCGCAATGTCCCGTAGGTCCACGCCGGCCTCACGCATCGACTCACGCGCCATCTCCTCGATCTGAGCGATGACTCCGTCTGGTCCGAGTTCCACGCGTGTCTTGCGGTGCAGCTTTGCCAGGAGATGAACGCTCGAGCTCCCAACGGCGGTCCGCAAGTGGGTTCCGCCGACATCGGCCATCAAGCAGAACGTCTCAGCCACCGAGCCGCCTCCTCACTGCCAGCGGCACAGCCGCGCCAAGTGCCAGCACTACGACCAGAATGCCGAGCAACATCGTCCAGGGGGGAGAGGAAGTTGATGAACGCGGCGCGGCCGGTGCTTGTTGTCGAACCACCTGGCGAACGCGCACGTCCGCTCCGCCCGAGCCGCGGCCGGAGAGGGCGCCCAGAAGCTTCTTTGCCTGGCTGGTTGACATCAAGCCCAGATCGACCGCG
>JAICWV010000124.1 GCA_025966365.1 Chloroflexota bacterium
CCGCACGCCCTGCGAATGTAGGAGCCGCGCGGTGGAGACGGCGTCGCCCACGTTTTGACGCCCGTCGCTCATCAGGACGATGCGGCGTTGATAGCCGGTGGGAAGGAGCGCGTTGGCCAGATCGAGCCCACCCGCCAGGTTGGTGTATTGCGGGTCAACCGGGGATTGAAAGTCGCTGAATCCGGAGAGCGCCGAGACGGGCTGTTCCACGACCGGCTCCCGGCCCACCGAGACCACGCCCAACGCATCTCCGCCGGGACGCTGCCGGGCCGCGCCGTCGATAGCCGCCTGAACCGCGCTTCTCAACCCGGCATCGCTGGCGGAGAGGTCGGCGACGACGATGGAGGCCTGGTGACTCTGGGCCAACTGCAGCCGCGTTCCCGCCAGGCCCAGGACGAGCGCGGCCAGAATGACGCAGCGGAGCGCCAGAGCCAGCCGCATGCGCTGGGGACTGAGATTGGCGAAGGCATTGCGCTGTGCTAGCACGGTGAGGGCGAGAAGCGGAACCGCGAGCAGAAGGACCAGCGGATGGGCGAAGGAGATCATGATCGCCGCATCCCGCGAAAGGCGATCCACCACTCAGCCGCCAGGAAAAGCAGCGCCAGGAGCAGGAAGACCCAGACAACGCTGATGGGAATCGAAGCGGTGAGAGTGCCGCCGGCCCCAGCATGGCCAATATGGAGGGTTGACGGTCCGGCCGCGGGAGCGGGCCGGGCAGGGAAGAAGTTCACGGCAAAGGACGTGGAAAGTCCGCCGGCGGCGCTCGGCTGTCCCTTGAGCGTCTGCTTGACTGCGCGCGCTCCGTACAGTCCCGGGCGAGCGGTAGTGGTAAAGGGCGGGAACGGGGGCCCGACCCGTGTGGTCGCGCCATCCGGCCGCGTGACCTCAATCTCGCGGGTTCCGGGGGGCGGGAAGAACGTGACCGTCCCGCCGGTCGAGACGTTGCTCTGGCCCAGTGTCAGCCCCGGCGCCAGATACGGCATCAAGTTCTGCAGCACTACCGGAAAACTGATGCGGAGCGGCCAATCCGATCGTTGCAGGTTGAAGTCCACCAGGGCGATGCGCGTGGTGTTGCGCTCACCGGCGGCCAGCACCGGGCTCCCGCCAGCCGTGGCCAGGGCCTGCAGCCAGCCGGGAAAGCCGACAGCGCGGCTCTGTGCCACATGCACATCGCCGAGGTCAACGTACTTGAGAATGGAGGCGGCAGGCCCGGAATTTGCGGCCGACGCGATAACCGCTCCACCGGACACAGTTCCGCCGAAATGAAGCGGTCCCAGCCGCCCTTTGGGCGGGCCGATCAGCAGAGACGAGGTCGCGGGAAAGGCCGGCGGCAGGAACCCGTCGAAAATAACGACGTCGTACGATGCTTCCATTCCCGGCTGATAGGCGGCCGGCGGTACCGCGCTTAGCCGGACCTCGGGATCGTCGGTGAGCGCTGCTTCCAGAAAATAGTCGCCTCTGGAGACGAGCAGCACGCGCCGGGTTGCGCTCCCGCCAACCGCCGCCCAGGCGGACTTGTCGACGTTCATGTCATCTTTGGTGGTGATCTTTACCTGGAGGCGCTGCGAGTCCGCGGGCAGTCCGCTCCAGAAGAGGTTCTGCTGGCGATGCGCCGGAATGCGGAGCGGCCGGACGTCGCTGAGCCGGCCGTTCACGACCAGCTCCAGGTCGGATCGGGCCGGCCGGCCTCCAAAGTTGCTGACGCGCGCAACCGCTGCGATCCCCGATGCGCGCTGCGAGGCGCTGAACGCGGTGATGCCGAGATCCCGCAGGGCACGGCCCACGCGGACGATGTCCACCGGAAAACTCACCGGCAGCGGCAGGGTACTGATGCCGCTGTCCCGGCTGGTCAGGACCACCACCCGCGTGCTCTCGCCGGGGCGCGTCAGGGATGCCGCCAGCGTGAGCGCCTCGGAGAAGTTGGGCTCATCTACGCCCACTCGCAGCCGGCCGATGGCACCGCCGATTGCACCGGAGTCGGTACTGTCCGCGATGGCGAGGGAGGGCTGCGCGCCCATGCCGATCACGCTCATGACGTGTCCTCCGGCAAGCTCCGAGGCCATGGCCCGGGCTCGGGCCCGGGCCACGGCGAACCGCGACGGCTTCACGTCGTGCGCCTGCATGCCGTAGGACTCATCCACGATCACGATCAGATCCCCGGCAATGACGTGGGAGCGGGAGTAGGCGGGCTGGGCCAGGGAGAGGACGATGGCGGCCAGCGCCAGCAGCTGCAGCAGGAGGAGGATGTTGAAGCGCAGGCGCTGCCAGGGCGCGTTGGCCTGGATATCGTCCATCACCTGGCGCCACAGGAAGGTGCTCGGCACCCGGTATTCTTGCCGTCGCAGCTTGAGCACGTAAAGCAGCACGATGGGCACGGCCAGGACCAGCAGGAGGAGGGCGAGGGGCGCCAGCAGCACGGGACTACCTCATCCCAGGACGCCCACAGCTTGCAGGTCGCTGAGAACCGTCCCCGCCAGATCGACATCGCTCCGAATCTGCAGAAAGGCGCTCCCTTCCTTGCGGCAAAAATCCACCAGAGCGCTCGTGTGCCGCTCCAGGGCGTCCTTATACGAACGCAGCAGATGGGGAGAAAGCGTCACCTCGGTCTCGCGTCCGGACTCGGCATCCACCAGCTTCCAATCGCCCCGCATGGTCGGATCAATTTCCTCCGGCGACAGGACCTGAATCGCCGTCACCTCCTGCCCGGCTGCCCGCAGCGAGCGCAGTCCGCTCCGCCAGTCGGAGTCAGTCATGAAGTCGGAGATGACAATGGCGATGCCCGGTCCGCGACGGTAGGCGCCGTACCGCCGCAGGCAGGCAAAGTCGGTCGCCGGGGCGGGCGTATCGACGAGGTCGGCGATAGTGCGCCATACCACGGGGATGGAGGCGTTTCCGCTCTGAGCGGGGAGGAAGCGATCGATCTGGTCGCCCCAGCCGGCTACCGCCACGGTGTCGTAATTGTGCAGGGCGATATAGGCCAGGATGGCGGCCAGCCGGCCGGCGGTCAGCGCCTTGGTTGGCTCGCCGAACTGCATGGACCCGGAGTGGTCGAGAAATATGGTGATCTGCGCCAGATCCTCGGCACGATAGAGCCGGAGAAAGAGCCGGTCCAGCCGGGCAAAGGCCTTCCAGTCCACGCGGCGGAAGTCATCCCCGGTGACGTAGTTACGGAAGTCGGCAAACTCGACGGAGGCGCCATGACGTGACGAGCTGCGGGGTCCGGCTGCGGGACCGCGCACTGCCTGCCGGTTCAGAAGGGAGAGACGCTCCACGCGCCGAAGAAAGGCGCTATCGAAGCCAAAGGTCGCGTCCGTCATTGCACCGGCACAGCCTCGATCACGCGGTCGACCACGGCGTCCGTGCTCAGTCCTTCGGCCTGTCCCTCGAAGTTGAGCAGGATCCGGTGCCGCAGCGCGGGATGGGCCAGCGCCTGCACATCGGAGACGGCGACGTTATAACGTCCCTCGAGAAGCGCGCGGACCTGGGCGCAGGTAACCAGCGCCTGCAATCCGCGCGGGCTGGCCCCGGCGCGCACGTATCGCTGCACGGGGTCGACTTCCGACCACTCGGGATGGGTGGCCTCGATAAGCGCCACGGCATAGCGGGCCACGGGCGCCGCCACCGGCACCGCGCGCGCCACCCGGATCATCTCGCCCAGGCGCCGTCCATCTAGGACGGCGGAAGGGGTCGGCGGGCGCACCAGCGTCTGCTGCACGATGCTGAGGAGCGTGTCGCCCCGAGGAAATGGGACCAGAATCTTGAGAAGGAAGCGGTCGAGCTGGGCCTCCGGCAGTGGATAGGTCCCTTCCATCTCCAGCGGGTTCTGGGTGGCAAGGACGAAGAAGGGATCGGGGAGTTGGTGCGTATCGTTCCCCACGGTGATGGTGTGCTCCTGCATGGCCTCGAGCAGGGCGCTCTGGGTCTTGGGGGTGGCCCGGTTGACCTCGTCGGCGAGGACAAGGTGCGCGAAGAGCGGGCCGGGCTGGAAGGCAAAGCCCCGGCCCCCGGCATCATCCTCCCGAAGAATGGTGGTGCCGGTGATATCAGCGGGCATCAGGTCCGGGGTAAATTGCACGCGCGAAAAGGAGAGATCGAGGCTCGCCGCTAGGGTCCGAACCAGGAGCGTCTTGCCGAGACCCGGAACGCCCTCGAGCAGCGTGTGCCCGCCGGCCAGCAGGGCGATGATCGTTTCCCGCACCACGCCGGACTGCCCGATGAGCACCGTCTGCACGGCCTCTTCCAGATGCTGCGCGTGGGTCACGAACTCATCCAGCGCCTGCTCGCTGGGCGCTTCCTGAACCTCGGTCATCTCTGCCACCTTTCTCGTCCGCTCAGTGGGAAATGGTGCTGAAGTATTGATGCACGTATTGCTGGACCGACGGCGGCAGCCTGCCACGGTCGAGTGCCTGATGCGCTTGCCGTGAATACTGCCCAAGGACCTGCTGATAGGGCACCAACGCGCCAGCCTGGGGAGCGCCGTTGGGCCCATCCCTGATGATCTCCTTCCCACTCCCCTGTTTGCCGGGATCGAAGACGGTGACAGTGTGACCATTGCGGGTTGCCGCCGACCCGTTGCGGCTGCCACGTCCGTGTGCCCCGCGACCGCCGGTTCCAGATCGGGATGATGAGGTCCGGGCAGATCCCGAGCCTCTTCCCCTTCCTCGTCCGCGGCCATTTCCCAGCGCCGCGCGGGTACCGGTTTCGGGGCGGTTGCCGGCTCCAGGTCGGGTTCCCTGCCCCTGTCCCTTTCCCTGGCCGGTGCCCTTTCTCTGGCCGGTACCCTTTCCTTGACCCTTGCCCTGGCCTTTCCCGGCCGCCGGGATCTTGCCCCCGTTCTGTCCGCTTCTGCCCGCTCTTCCGGGTTTGCCGGACAGAGACTGCGAGCCGCCGGCAAGCCGTGCCTGCTGCCCGGGGGACAGCGCGGAGTTGGAGAGGGTGTTCTTGAGCCGGCCAAGCTGTGACGCGGCGCTCTGCGCCTGCGACCCTGCGGCTCTGGCACTTGCTGATTGGGACAGGGACCGGGCGGCTCGCTGCAAGGCGGACCGCGCCGCTTGCGGCTGGCCGTTGGCGAGGGAGAAGGCGGCCTGGCGGAGCAACGAACGCAGCCGGTTGTTGGAGGTCGAGTTGGCTGACCGTCCCAGGGCGCGCGAGAGAGCGGATCGCTGCGCAGGGGTGAGATGGGCCAGGGTTTGGGCCAGTCGATTGAGCGACTGCGCCGTCGCCGCGGCGGACCGGGCGGCCGATCCATTCTTGCCGCTGCCGGGCCGTCCGGACAGGTACCGCGCCAGCGAGCCGTTGAGCTGGGCGACGGCGTGGCTATTGATGGGATGAAGCGACGCCGCCAGGTGACGCAGCTGTTGCTGAGTCGCGGAGATGGCACGCAGCGCCGAGCGCCGCGTGGTTGCACGGGTCAGCTGATGCCGCAGCCTGCTGAGAGCGAGATCCAGCTTGCGCATGGCCGCCGTCTCCTTCTCGCCGTGGGTCAGCCCCAGATGCACCTGGGCCTGCAGCCTGGCGAGCTGGTGCACCGCCGCCCGCTTGATCGTCTGGGTGCCGGCTGCCCTCCCGGCGATGGCATGCGCCTGATGGACTTCAGCCTCGGGACCCAGGGCCAGTCCGGCGGCAAAGAGGACGATGGCGACAAGCCCCAGGGCATCGCGACGCCGGAACAGGGGGCCGTGGCTGTGCCGCAACGAGAGGCCGCCGATGTGCTGGGCCGTGTCCCGGCTCTGGGCAGCGGCCACCGGCAACGTCGAGTCACGTAGCTCCACGGCTGTGGTCAGGCGATCGTCCAGGCCGAAGTAAAGGTCGGCAACGCGCGCCGCCTCCGGCTCGCGCGGCCACCTGCTACCACCCCACGCCGTCCCGGCCACCAGCCCCAGGCCGGCGCAAGCAAAGGCGACGGGCACCGCCGGACCGAACGAGATCAGGTGCGCCACCAGAAGCACGCACGCGCCCAGGAATGAGCCCAGGACAAGCCCGGCCACAGCTCCCCGCGCGATCCGGGCCAATCCGATCGCGCGGACGGCCGGCCTCAGCGCCTGCGAGACATCGAGACGGGAATCGTTTCGCGCCGTCTCCAGGGAGGTTGTGAGGCTCATATGTCTCCTCCTGCTCTGCCCGGCGGCCGCACGTAGAAGCGCGCGCCCGCCAGACGGGTCGTGGCCAGGACCAGGACCGCCGATATGATGACGCCGATCAGGGAGTACGCCTGCCACAACCGCAGTGTCCAGGGAAGACCGAAGGCGTGATGAATTTTTCCCAGGCCGCCGAGCAGGGTGCCTCCGGAATCGGAGGGAACGGCCGAGAGCACAGCGATCAGCGGATCGATCTGCGCCAGGGGAGTCAGCGGTCCCTGTGCTCCACCCGATAGGAAGGGCAGGCTCCCCAGGGAAATAGGGGCCAGCTGGTTGGTGGCTTCCAGATAGACGGTGAGAATCGAGAGCCCCACGACCAGGAGCAGTGCGACCAGCATGCCGGCCATGTACGACACCGTCAACCGGGTGGTCAGGGCGGATACCAGCAGGCTGGTCGAAGCCAGGAGCAGGATGGTGACCGCAAAGACCAGGAAGGGGGGCGCCATCTCTACCAGGGTCATCCTACCGAAGAGAAGGACCAGAGCAAAGAAGGGAAGCGATGCCGCGAGCAGGATCAGGTTGAAGGCGATCCCGGCCAGGAGCTTTCCCCACACGATGCTTCCTACGGAGGTGGGTGACGCGACCAGCAGATCCCAGGTGCCGTGCTGCCGCTCACCGCTGATGGCGCCGGAGACGGTAGCCGGTGTCACAAAGACGATCAGAAACAGCTCCGTCAGCGCCAGGGCTTGAAAGAAGTGAACGCCTGTCGGAGAGGACTGGCTCGCCACCAGGCTGTACTGATGCAACAGAAAGGCCAGGGCAATAACCGCCAGGATCGCGGCATAGAGGGTGGTCACCCCTGCCCAGCGCCACCCACGCAGCCGGAGTGTAAGATCCTTCTCCATGACGGCGGCGGGAAGGCTCATTCTGCGCTGCTCTCGCCAATCACCCGCAGGAACACGTCGTCCAGCGATTCTCCGTCCGCGGCGAGTTCGGCTACTTCCCCGTCCGCCACCAGCCGTCCCTCACGCATGATGCCGAGGTGAGTGGCGACCTCGGCCAGCTCCGCCAGGAGCGTGGAGCTAAGAACAATGGTTTTTCCCAGCCGCGATAGCTCGGTGAGAACCTCGCGCAGCTCGAGCCTGGCCTCCGGGTCCATGCCGGCCGCGGGCTCATCCAGCAGCAGCACCGCCGGGTCGTGCACCAGACAGCGAGCCATGCCAAGCTGCTGCCGCGAGCCGCGTGAGAGCATCTTTACCGGGCGATCACGCGCGCCAGCGAGGCCAAAGAGCTCGAGCAGCTCCTCGGCTGACTGGCGACGGCGCCGGCCCGAAACACCAAAGAGCCCGGCAAAGAATTCCAGATACTCGCGAGCGGTAAGCGCCTCATAGACGCCAAAGTGGTCGGGAAGATAGCCGATACGAGCGCGGGCCCCACGAAGGTCGTCCGCCGGGTCCTTCCCATCCAGGCGCAGCGTGCCCCTGTCAGGCGGGTGCAGCGTGGCAAGAATACGCAAAAGCGTGGATTTGCCGGCCCCGCTCGGGCCGGTCAGCCCATAAACAGCACCACGCGGGACATGGAGCGAAAGATCGCGAATGACGTGGCCGGCGCCGCAACTCGCGGTCACTCCGTCGACCTCGATGGCGGCATCCGCGGTCCCGCCTGCCTCGAGATCATCCATGGCCCGCTCCGTCACCGCGGTCACTTCACCGCCCCTTGCGCCGAGATTTCTACCGGGTAATGTTGATCGAGGACGGTCAGGTCGCCGGTAAGGGTGGTGGCGCGCATCCGCACCAGAATCCGGCCATCGGAGGAGACGAAGCGGCCGGGTCGCGGAAGCTGTGCCGACCCGGTCGTGAGATCAACGGTGACCCAGCGTCCAGATGTCCAATCGTAGACATCGGTGGGCCCGGAGTTGTCCGATCGCTCACCGGGGCTCACACTCAGCCGCTGGAAGCGCACGCGCCTGCCGCGTGCCAGATCGAATTCGAACGTCAGCGAGCCACCCGTCCCCACCGACACCTGGCTGCTGCTGTCGTCTGACCCGAACCCGCCGAAGCCGGAACAACAAATTTGCGGCGCGCGCGGGACCATGTCGACCAGCTGACCCGACAGCGTTCCCGGCTCGAAGCGGAAGGAACCGTGTGACGGGAGGCGCACCGCGAGTGGGACGACGACCAGGCTGAGGTCGCGGCGCTGCGGGGCTGCGCCGTCCACGGAGAGAGACCCGAGTGGCTGCGTGGTCCAACCGGCCAGCAAGACGCCGCTGGGTGAGGTCAATGCCCTGGCCCGAGCCAGCATGGCGATGGCATTACCCTCCCTGGCGCGCAGCGTGGTTTCGCGTGGCAAGGAGACGCCGTTGCAGCAATCTCCGAAGCCGAACGGGCCGAAGTCATCCGACAGGATCGTACTCGGCGAGCCATATATCGTGGTCCAGAGGGATGATGCATCTCCTCCGACATACGCATCTCCGGGCCGCAGATGCACCCGCGCCGCAGCCCCGGCCGGAAGATCATGCAGGTGAGCGAATGACTGACCAGCCACGACCACCGGGTCCTGGATGCGGAGATCGGTCTTGTTGTAGATGGACCCGACCAGGTCCCCGGCGGCATTGACCGCGAGCGCGCTTCGCACGCTCCCCGGCACGCTGACCGAGGTGTCGAGCGTCAGGTCACGCGCCGTCCACCGCTTCATCGAGAGAAAGGAAACGGTCGTCCGCGGCGTTTCCTGAAAACTCATTCCCAGGGGAGTGTTGTGCAGGACCGCGGCGCTGCGCGGGGAGAAGTTGGCCAGAGAAATCTGCGGCAGCGGGGCGGGAAGGGCAGGTGTGTCATAGATCAGCCGGTAGGTGCCGGGGAGCGACGCCGAGAGGCTGACGTACTGGCTCGCCTGCCGCTCGGCCGACCGGCCGTCCAGGGTGACAAGGCCCACGGTATTGAGCGAGGCGGTCCTGCTGCGTGCCTGCGCTGCCACACCACCCATGGACGCGAGATAGACCAGGGAAAGCGCCGGAATCGTGATCAGCGCAAGCCGCTGGTGCCCCAGTCGCCGCAAGAGCAGGAAATTGGCGGGACCAAGGAGGAGCACATACAGCAGGGTGAGAACGGCAAAGATCGCCAGCAGCGGCAGCGTGGCGGGCGGGACGTTCGCCAGCTCCTGGGTCAGGGCCACATTCCGGAAGATGGCATCGAACCGCGCGCGAAACCCTCCCGGGGCCCAGGTACGGGCGATGGCGAGCGGCGCCGCCATCGCCACCAGGTGCTGCAGGACTGGTGATCGGGGAGGCAGTGGTGCGGCCGCGGGGTCGAAGGCGAGGTATTCGATCGTGCCCTCACCCTGGTTGCGCCGAACGACCAGCGGAACGCTGCGCTCACTGGCCCACACCGTACCGGTTGGGCGTGCTAGCACGGCGGCAACGGCCGGGCCGGCGCCAATGCCTGTACCGAGCGAGCCGAGCCCCTTCAGGTCGGGCAGAACCCGCTGGCCCGCCGGGATGCCGGGGAGAAGTGACCGGGGAAGGGGTCGGAGTGTTTTCTGCCACGTGGGCCCGCCGATCAGAAGTAAGGACCCGCCACCGCGGACATATTGTTCAAGGGCGCGCAGCTGGGCGGCATCCAGCTGGGAGCTGTCCATGTCGGTCAAGGCAATGATGTCGAAGGATTGGAGCGATTCGGCAACCGGGTCTAGCGTTGCTGCGCTGAGGGGGATCACATGCGTCGTCACCCGCCCCTGAATAGCGGGCCCCAGCCAGGCGTAGTCACCGGGACCACCGGCCAGCACGCCAATCAGTAGCGTGCTGGTATCGACCCCGACCGGGTAGGCCGATCCGGCCGCCATGACCTTGCCTCCCGTCACGAACGTTACCCGCACGCGCCCCTGGATTCCGGACCCAGGGACGTCCATCACCACGTGCTTGCTACTTCCAGCAGCCAGTGTCACCGGGACCTGGTACAGACCGTGGAAGGTCGGAGTCGCTCCCACGCTCGACGACTGGTTGTTCTGGGGAACCCTCAGGATCCCGCTGAGGTTCGCGCCCGTGCTGTTGTGCAGGGTCACGCGCACCGGAGTCCAGTTGGTGCCGCGATAAATATTGCCGTAGCCAACGGCGACGTGCAGCGTCACGCCGGACACGTCCGGCGACCCGGCCATTGCGTCCCCGGTACCAAGAACCACGGGCGCCGACGCAGCCAGCACGAGCAGAGCTCTGACGAGACGGTGGGCGGCGCGTCTGCGGATCATGATCAGTCAGTCCGATCCAGGCTCAGGCGGCATCGAGTCGCGAAGACGATACGGCATTATCACCGCAGTCGTGTCCTCCAGTCTGCCGGAGGACGCTGGGAAGTACTTGAGATTCCCATGAGAAATCTCGCGAGCACGAAGGGACAATGCCGCATGCGCTGCAGAGTACTCCTTTTTTTCCCACTTCTGTCCATTAGACCCGTATGCATCCCGCCGTGTCTCCTGTAGCGTAGTCCGCAGAACAGTAACGCCAACCTATCTACAGAAGGGGGTAACGAGTGGTCGAGTACTTTACGTTGCAGGCGATGAACCTGCGAGATGTTCTGGCGGACTTGCTCCGACGGGATGAGGAAGGACAGGACATGATTGAGTACGCGCTGCTGGCAGCGCTGATCTCGATCGTGGCTATTGTCATGATCCTCGCCATCGGCCCGTACATCCAGAACACCTTCCAGGATGTCGCCAACGCGCTCAAGAGCACGTAGGCTCAGCCCCGACTAGGGGAAAGAA
>JAICWV010000080.1 GCA_025966365.1 Chloroflexota bacterium
GGCAACTCCCAGTTGGGCCGCCAGCTGGATCTCCCGATCGATCATGGCGGTGCGGGACTGCCCCTGGTAGGGGTTGGCCGGATCGACCAGACAATCCACCCCGTCGGTACACCACCAGCTATCCGGCTGCGGCCCGTTGTAGCGGGCCGGTCGCATCCCCGGCTCCACGTTCATCCCCGCTTTGTTCTTCAATGTCGCCGACGTGATCGGGAACGCTCCTGGCGTGCTCGTCGGCGTCGCCGCATCCGCACTCGGACGTTTCCCGGCCGTTCCGAGAAGCACAAAAACGACAGTGAGGAGAAGTGCGGTGGTACGCAATCGCTTCAGGAAGTCACCCAGTTCCCGCCAGACGGCATGATATCCTACACGTTCACGCGCTCGCCCGACGCCAACAATGACCGCGCTATGCTACGGTGCCTCGTAGTCGGCGGCGCACGATATACATGAGCGCCTCCAACACAATAGCGCGGGACATCTTTGACTGGCCGACGCGTCTATCGACAAACGTAATCGGATGCTCGAGGACTTTGAGCCCTGCGCGGTGGCATTGGTAGGCGGTCTCGATCTGGAACCCATAGCCCCTCAAGCTCGATTCGTCGAATCGGAGCGTCTGCAATGCGCGTGCATTGAAGACCCGGTAGCCGGTTGTTGCGTCCTGCACAGGAAGCCGGAGGACTGTGCGTGCCATCACGTTCCCGATGCGGCTAATGCAGCGGCGCGAGAGACTCCAGTCCGGCGTACTTCCGCCCGGGACGTAGCGCGACCCAAGCACCAGGTCCGTGTGCTGTGCCGCGGCCAGCAATTCCGGTAACGCAGCCGGATCGTGAGAGAAGTCCGCGTCCATTTCGACCACATAGTCATACCCGGCGGCCAGGGCACGCCCGAAGCTCTCTGCATAGGCGGTTCCAAGGCCCAGCTTGCCGGGACGGTGAAAGACGCGTACCCGCTCGTTGCGCGCTGCGATTGTCTCTGCCAGCTCTCCCGTGCCATCGGGGGAGTTATCGTCGACGATCCACAGATGCGCAGCGGGCAGTACTCCCAGTACCCTCGCCACCATGATTTCGAGATTCTCCCGCTCGTTGTACGTCGGGAGCACAATCAAGACGCGCTTCGTTCCAGGGACTGAGTCGGCCGCTATGGCTGCCACGGGCGCAATCCTCCGAAGGCAAGAGTACCCCTGTACTCTCGTCCGGGAGAGATGCGGATGCATCATCCGTGATCCGCGTAGCATTTGCATCTTGCCTGCCCGGCGGCACCAGCGTAGAACGAGCAGAAGTACGCGCGGGGCGACTTCAGGCCATACGGGGCTGCCGGGTATGAAGGGGGGATCTATGGAATGGAGCGACGTTACGCCGTCGCGTGCTCCAGATGGGAGAGGAGCTGCGAGCCCCGGATCAGAGCGCCGGCCTCGGCTGGCGGCGTGGCCGGTGGCCGCGGGGATCTGCTGTGCGATTCTGGCGCTCGGCGCCGTGTACTACATCCGCGCATATATACGGGCCGGCAAGTACTGGGTAGCGGACAGTGATTACCAGGTGTTCTATGGCGCGGCGGTAGCGGTTCGCCACCACGCCAATCCGTTCCTGGCCACCATGGCCTGGATCCACCAGTACTCCCCCCATCAGCACCTGGGCATGGGGTTCGCCACCAAGAGCTACGTCTATCCCCCGTTCTTCGCCTTCCTGCAGGTACCGTTCAGTCTGCTCTCGCTGCGCCATGCACTGGTCGCCTGGGACCTGCTCAATGTCATCTTTCTTGTCGGGGCCATATACGCCTTGCTCCGGGTAGTCGACATCCGGCCCTCCGCACTCGAGATCTTCGTGTTTGCTACCGCTGCGCTTCTCCTGGACCCCATTCGCAAGGAGCTGTTTATCGGCCAGGCAGACATTTTTTTGCTCTTCCTGGTGTGCACTGCTCTCTGGGCGCGGTTCGAGGAGCGGCCCTATATGGCAGGCATTCTTCTGGCGGTCGCCTGCGCGATCAAGCCGCCGCTCCTGGTCTGGGTGGTGTTTCTCCTCTGGAAACGTGAGCTCAAGGTCGCATCCACCGCGGTTCTCGGGGCCCTGGTCCTCTTCTTCGCGCCGTTCCTCTGGCTTGGCGCCCATGTCTGGCACGATCAGCTAACAATCTTCCAGTTCTGGTCCAATCAGTTTCTCGCGTTCGATCACAACGACTCCCCCAAAGGCGTCCTGGTTCGACTCTTCACCGCCAATCCGGTGGTGAGGCCGCTGGTCGTCGCTCCCGCACTGGTTACGGCCCTCTGGCTGGTGGTGGCCGCTGTCGTTCTTCTCCTCACCGCCGCCAGAATCAGGCCGCAGCCACTGAACCGAGATCGGCGCACATTGCTGGAAATTGCGCTTGTCGTCCCGGCAGCGCTGTTGCTTACTCCCCTGACGGAGTGGCCATACCTTCTCATGCTGATCATTCCGCTGCTCATGGTGTACGGCTGGGTGCGACAGAGCGGCCCCGGGACGCCTGTCGTCCGTTTCGTGGCCTGGGGCGCGGTGGCCACGGCCCTGCTCTTGACCGGTCCGCTGACCTGGACCGAGAACCACATCGCCGCTCACATGGTGGCCACCCGTGCTGCGACGGCGGATCTCCTGGTTCTGCTGGCGCCGGGCTACCTCTACCTGCTGATTGGCGTGTTCGCGTTGCAGCTCTACGCGCTGGGCCGGGCCTCCAATGAGTCGACGCTCACCGCGATCCGGAATCTGGTCACCAATGCTCCTGCGATCCTCACAGCAGTGAAGGATGCAGCGCGCGTGAGCCGAACAGATTCTCATACAGCCTCCGTTCTTTCGGAGCAGTCAGAGTACTCAGCTGGAACGACACAGCGGTCTGAACCCGTCCGCCCCGTGCGATAGGTCCTGCCCTCGCGAATGGTGGCGTCTCGCACCCCTTCACCTGACATATCCAGGACGGATCCACCCTGGTCCGTCGATCCGTACCCTGCACTGGTTCGCTTTCGGCAAGCCCTAGAATGCGCCGTGAATACGACACGGGTAACGATCCCGCGAGCCGCTGTCGTGCTTGGAGTGCTCATCATCGTGGTGGCGCTCGGCATTGCTGCTGTTCGTCTGCTCTCCTCACCGACCCATCCGGCAACAGTCGTGCGGCGGGCAACACCCACGCCCGTAGCCGGCGCCGTCGGACCTCCGTTCCCACATACCTCGCCGAAAATCAGCAATCAGGCAGGGATCAACCCGGAGCCTGGGATGCGTCCCAGTCAGTACGTGGGTCCCAACCCGGACGGGTGGTTCTGCAGGGTTCCACATTGCGCTGACGGACGGTTGCCGCTCTCCATGGTCAGCCAGGAGCTCCGACTCATGGCGCGTCTCCATGTGGGAGTTGTCCGTGTTGAATTCCCCTGGCCGCTCATCGAGCGGCGTCAGGACAAGTACTCCTGGGCTAGAACCGACGCTATTGTGAATGATGCGAACCGGTACCACCTGCAGCTGCAGCCGGTACTGGTGTATACGCCCGCCTGGGCCGGCCCCGGGTTTACTCAGGCGCCTACCAGCGCCGCGCTCTGGTCAAGCTTTGTGCGCTCGATCGTGCACCGCTACAAGAACAGCGTGCATTACTGGGAGATGTGGAATGAGCCCGATGCCGCCTACTGGCTGAGCGGGAGCCAATCGTACGTACAGGACATCCTCATCCCGGGCGCTGCCGCGGCCAAGGCGGCTGACCCGACGGCCAGGGTGCTTCTCGGCGCTCCGTACTTCGCCGATACGTCGTTCCTGAACGACGTCTACCGCTATGGCGGCGGCACCTCGTTCGATATCATCGGCTTTCATGAATACGCCAATGTCTTGAGTGCCACCGCGATTCAGCAGGATGTGGACGCGGTGCAGGGAGTGCTTGACAGCCACGGCGACAGCTCCAGGCCGATCTGGATCGGAGAGTATGGGTACAACGAGCCGTCGGAGATGACGGACGACGCCAACCACATCATGGCGCTGAGGATCATGCTTCAGCAGGTCGTCGGCTATCAGGAAGCCATCTGGTACAACCTGCGGGACGACGACGCCATGACCTGTTGTCCGCTGCAGACGATCAAGGTGGCACACTGGGGGCTGGTTCAGCGCGACGATCGCACCCTCAAGCAGGGCTACGCCGTCATGCGCAAGCTCCTTCGGGCGCTCACGCCGCCCGCCCAGTAATGGGCCGCCGGCCGGCTACGGTTCGCATCCAGACGGCTGATGACTCTGCGCCCTATGGGACAGACTGCTGTGGCAAGTGGAGCGCAAGCCACAGGTAGAGCCCTACACCGGCCAGACAGACTACAAAGACTGCCGACACCGCGATCGGCAGGAGTGGCGAAAATCGAGCAACGCGGCGCCGGATATGCGGCACCCGGTACGTGGCAAACACAGTTCCTATGATCAGAAAGAGGGCTCCCAGACCGGAGAGCCCGGCGAGAAGCGCAAGGATCTTCTTCCGGCCGGGCGGCTGCGGAAGGCCGAGGGGGCAGCTGCGCTGCTGGAGCAGAAGGGGCTGCTGTGGCTTCTGTGAGAAGTCGAACGAGTTGAGAAGGTCGTTGGCATGGGCGTCCATGATGTGCGTTGCCGGAAGCCCCCGGGTGTCCTCGACCAGCTTGAGAATCGAGCCAAAGGTATACGGGGTATGGTCGACGAAGTGCGGCCTGGCATAG
Organism: Chloroflexota bacterium; assembly: GCA_025966365.1. Classification (GTDB taxonomy): domain Bacteria; phylum Chloroflexota; class UBA5177; order UBA5177; family UBA5177; genus JAICWV01. The sequence continues at coordinate 4,652 of JAICWV010000080.1, forward strand.
GGTGATATGACGAGGGCCGGTACACGCGGGCCGTAGTTAATCATGGGGTTGGGTCCCCTGGGAGGCGGCACATGATCGAAGAAGCCGCCGTAGTCATCCCAGGTCACAATGATGGCCGTGTGCGCCCACTCGGAACGGTTGCTCATAACGGCATTGATCTGCCGAACGGTCCAGTTCTCGCCGGCACAGATGCTCACGGGAGGGTGGTCACTCTCGTTCCATGGAGCGACAAGCCAGCTCACGGCGGGGAGCCGACCGGCCGACGCATCCTCTCCAAAGGCCATATCAGGAAATATGTGTTGTGGCCAGTCCAGGCCGTTGCGGATGTGCTTGATGGCGTCAAAGCCGTTGAAGATGTATCCCTTCTGCCCAAAGGGAGGACTGTAGTACTTCCAGCCAATGTGATGCTGGTCAAGCGTATCGCCCAGCGTGGAAACGTTGAAGCACGGATAGACGAACCTGGAATGGCCGTTGGGCGAGACGACCGGCACGACTGCTCCCTTCGGTGAGTCACAGCCCCAGACGTAAAAATCCTTCGCGTTCCAGGCAAAAGGATTGGTAACGACGTTTGGATTTTGCGTGGAAATGATGGCGAGGTGGTTGGGGAAGGTTGCGCCGTTGACCGTGGAATAGAGGTTGTCGTCGAGCGTGAACCGGGATGCGTAGCGCCAGTAGTTGGGAATATCGCTTTGATAGAACTGCGAGTCGGCTACGTCGACGCGCGGGTGGGCGCGGAGCCCCCCGATGAGATGCACCAACTGGTTGTGCCCGACGTAATAGACCGGTTGCCGGGCCACGGATAGCTGACCGAAGCGGTCCATCTTGCCGTTATCCTCGGCCAGGCGAAGATCTTCCGGCCGGTGCGAGAGGTCATTGTAGAGCGCGTCCGGCTGGTGCAGAAGCGGACGCGCCCGGCCCGTACCGTCTCCATAGGTTCGGGCGCCATGTGCCCCGGGAAAGCGCCCGAACATGCTGTCGAAGCTGCGATTCTCTTTGAAGATGATGACGATGTGCTTGATCGGCGTGCAGGGATGATTTCGTGGACATGGAAGCGGCGCTGGTGCTGAATCTGCACGACTCATGTCCGGAGCCGACAGCAGGGCAATCGTGGCAAGCCCCACGGCGAGGAATATCCTCATTCGCACGTCCTTACGGCGTTCATTGGACGATGGAAGTCGTCCGCACGCACAGTCCCCGACCATCATCGCTTCCAAACATCGGGCGCAGCACCCTGCAATTGCATCTAGAGTACCTACTCTTGACCGTGTAGGGTGAGTCCAGGTGGCAACGGTGGCCTGTCACTACATGTCCGAGCGGACGGGTATCGTGTCCCCGAAAAAGGACGACGATGCGTGTTCGCTTTTCGTCGGATTGCGGAAGACCCACGAGGGGGAAGCGAGCTATGGCCAGTGACGGAAGCAGGGGACGGTTCAATAGCCTACGAGCACGGTTCCAGCTGTGTTTTGTCGCCGCCCTCGTTCTTGCGACCGGGCTGGGCACGGGGACCCGCCTCGCGTATGCCGGAGGAACCGTCTCGCTCTCAATTTCCAGTGGCACAGTAGGACAAGCGGTCACTGTTACGGGCTCCGGATTCGGCAACAGTGCCCTGAGCGTGTACTGGGACAGTACGAGCAGCTCGATATTGACCACCGTATGGGCCAACAAGACCTTCACCGCCAGGATCACGATCCCGCAGGCTACCGGGGGGAATCATATCGTCATTGCCAGGGACGCGTCCGGCAATCTGGGTCAGGCGACCTTTACCGTGGTGCCGGGCCTGGGGCTACAAGCCTCATCCGGCACGCAGGGATCCACAAACACCGCCACAGCGACTGGCTATGCCAGCGGAGAGTCGGTCGCCTTCTACTGGAATTCGGCGTCGAGCCTCCCTCTGGGCACCGTAACAGCCAGCACGAGAGGGCAGGCGTCGCTCAGCTTCAAGGTGCCGACGGTGGGAGCCGGGCCCTATACCGTCTACGCCGTGGGGCCGGGCAGCGGCCAGACGGCCGCGCCCTTCAACCTTGTTCCGGGTGTGACGTTGTCGGGTGCGAGTGGAGGTCCAGGGTCGACCACCACCGTCTCCGGGTCGGGGTTCACAGCCAACCAGAACGTGTCTATCTACTGGAACTGCAGTTCGGCGCCCTGTGGCGGGTCACCGCTGGCATCCACGACCACCGACGGATCTGGGGGCTTCAGCGGCCTCTCGGTCGTGATTCCGACCACGGTGTCCGCAGGGACCTATCCGCTGGGAGCGCTGGATTCGGCGTCCACCCCGACGTTTGCCTCGAAGACCTTCACGGTTCAGCCCACCGCCATAAGCATCGCGCCTTCCAATGGTCCGCCCGGAACGACGGTGAAGGTGACTGGTTCCGGGTTCGACGCCGGGGAGTTGGTGAATCTCTACTGGAACTGCACGGCCGGCTCATGCTCCGGAACTCCGCTTGACTCGGAATCCGCCAGCGCCACCGGCACCTTTACCGGCTCGATCACCGTACCGGGTGCGACCAACGGCTCCTTCAGCGTCGGGGCCCAGGGCGGCACCAGTGGTCTGTTTGCCGCCGCTCCATTCACTGTGAACCCCGTGCTCACCATCTCTCCGACCAAAGGCAACCCCGGAACCTCTGTGACCGTTTCCGGGGTGGGGTATGTGCCCGGAGAAACAGTGTCGATCTACGGGGGCTGCAAAGTTGCTCCATGCTCTGGCCCATTGCTCGCTGCCACATCGGCGGATACCGCGGGAAACATCAGCGGAGTCAGTATCACGATTCCGTCAGCGGGAGTGGGGACCTATCCGATCGCCGGCCAGGGTGCTGCGGCCACCAATCCCTCCTTCGCTTTCGCCAACTTCACGGTGACGAATGTGGCGATCACCCTCAATTCTTCCAGTGGGCCTGTGGGGCAGACCGTCACCGTGAGCGGAACGGGCTTCGCAAACGCGTCCCTTAGTCTCTACTGGGACAGCACCAGCAGCGGCGTGCTCAAGACGGTGTGGGCGAACAACACATTCTCGACGACGCTCGCTATTCCTCAGGGTGCCGGAGGCACACACGCGGTCATTGCCAGGGACACGACGGGAAACCAGGCCCAGGCGTCGTTCACGGTGACACCGAGCGGAGTGCTGCAGTCGGGCTCCGCCGGGCAGGGAGCCTCTGATGTCTTCACCGCCTACGGTTTTGGGGCCAACGAGACCGTCGATCTGTACTGGAACTGCTCAAATACCTGTGGATCTCCGACCTGGACGGGAACCTCGAATGCGTCAGGCACCGCCAGGATCGGCTTCACCGTCCCGACCGTTCTCGCGGGCACCTATACCCTGCTGGCAACGGGAGAGACCAGTGGCGAGCAGGCATCGGCGACACTGACCGTGGTGCCCACCCTGGCCATCTCTCCGGGGAGCGGCGGCTCGGGCACGACGGCTACCGTGACCGGGAAAGCATACAGTTCCGGAGAGAACGTCAACCTTTACTGGAACTGCGTCACGTCATGCACCGGTACACCTCTAGCCTCGGCCCAGGCCGATGGCAACGGTGCATTCACGGCGGCCGTGACTATCCCGCCGACCACCTACGCAACCTATCCCATTACCGGCGTGGGATCGGCAGGGAGTGCGGCATCCACAAACTTCAAGGTCGTGCCGGCACTCAGCATCGCCCAGGTGGGCGGCCCGCCGGTCAATCTGTACGGAATCGTGGGAGTCCAGCCTGGTCAGGCAGCCACCGTGTCGGGCGTCAGTTACGCGCCCAATGAGAACGTGGATATCTCCTGGTGCACGGGTGGGAGCGTAAATTGCACCTGGCTGGCTACCGGCGCGGCGGATTCGAGTGGATCATTCACAGCATCGGTGACGGTTCCGAGTAACATCCCGAACGCCACCTATGTCGTCAAGGGCGTGGGGCAGGCAAGCAGCCAGACCGCGACCACTTCGATCACCGTCCTTCCCATCGCCACCGTGACGCCCAACAGCGGTCCTGCCGGGTCATCGGTCACCATCTCCGGCCAGGGCTACGGCGCCAATCACTGGGTCCAGATCGTCTGGGATTGTCCAATCGGCGTGAGTTGTGCGGGGCAGGGGACGATCTGGATCGATACGAATTCAGATGCCACCGGGAGCTTCAGCTACACGGCCACCATTCCCCCGAATTCGGTCGTGACCACGACGCCCTCGCCCGGCGTGTATTGGCTCCGGGTCAAGGATCACACCTTCCCATTCCAGACGGAGGCGTGGACCAACTTTACGGTGCAGTAGTAGCGTCCACGGGGTGACGGGTTGCCGGCGGGTCAGGACGTTTCGGTCCGTTCCCGGTCGAGCTCCGCGATGATTCGCGCGTACCGAGCCACGACACGCGGCGTCACGTTGATCAGCCTGCCCGAGACGCCGCCACCGGCTACATGACGGGCAATTGACGCGAGCCCGGGCGCTCGTCGCCACAGCTCGCCGGAGAACGCCCAGAGACAGGTGTCGATACTCCCCAGCAGCCAGCCGGGTTGTCCACTCGCGAGGAGCTTTCGCTCTGCCTGGCGCAAATCGTGGACATCGTTGACGGTCTCGAAGGGCGTCCAGCCGTCCCACTGGCCGGCGGTGTAGTTGATTGCCACAAAGTCGCCGTCACTCCAGACAGTATGGGGCGGCCGGCCGAAGCCGCTCTTGCTCAGCATGTATGAGAACCCGGCTTCCTGCACGGTCCGCGCCAGCTGAGGATCAACGGGGCCCGGCTCGAACCGCTCGTAGGGGCGGTAGGCTTCAAAGACATGACTCAGGCGGCTATCTCGTACCATCGCCCGTATCCGGCGAGCGGCTCCGCCGGGACTTCCCGGGCGCCGGCCCACCTCGGGGCCGGATCCGGCATTGGCCGCGTCGAGGTTCCGGGGCTGAAAGCGGAGCTGGAAATATGGCGCTGTCCACCGCCATCGGATTGGTCGCGGCTCTCTCCCCTTATCGAGAGGCACCATGCGAGCGTCCATGGTCGCCCACCAACCCTCGGGCCAGAGCACCCGCGGCAACGCCGCTCGCTCCAGCTCGTCCGTCGCGGCCCGGAGGTGGTCCTTCAGGCGGCCCGGCGAAAGCAACGATTCAATGGCGGCCCCGGTTCCGCAGCTGGCCAGCAGGATCTCGACGTGCGGGAACACGCCGCCCTGCTCCCAGGGAACCGTGAGGAGGTCCAGGGGTGAAGGACGCCAGAACGCACTCTGAGACGTCAATGCCAGCCCGGCACGCAGCCCTGTAAGGGCAAGCACGTCCATGAGGGCATACAGATTTTCGGTTTCTCGCATCATGCCGGTCCAGAACACGAGAGAGGCCAGCACCCGTCCCTGGCGCGCCCACGTTCGCAAATCCGCGTCGGTTGGGTCGGCAGCACGGGGATCAGGAAGGGATGAGGCCCAGAGGGTGGGGTATGTCTGCAGAACCGGAAGGACCGGACGTGCCGGATCGACAAGCTGAAAGGATTGCCCGAGCTTTGAGAGCTCGAAGAAGTCCTCATCCGCGAACTGCCGCCCCAGGATGGGAGTGTTGGTGCCGGCAATGTCGGCGGCGAGCATCTCGATGACTCGTGACTGTGGAACGCTATAGATAGGGGTCCGGCGTTCTCGGCAGGCGATGGGTAACCAGAAGGCAACCAGGGTGGGGTCCCCGATGAGCCAGCCCGACCGCTTCTCCTCCCACCGCTTCGCGAGACGTGAGGTAACCGCGGCATAGTCGTCACCCTCGCAGATCACGCCAAGATCGCGCACCCGGAACCCGAGGCCGGTGAGGGCCATCCGCTGCTCTTCACCCACCCCGCAGGTGAGCATATCCTCGACACCCCGCAGCCGCAGCGCCCGGAGCTGATCCGCAGGAAGAGCCGCCTCGATGCCAAGTGCTCGCCGGTAGAAGATTTCCGGATAGCAGTAGGCATCGATACCATCCAGACCGGGATACGGGGCCGCGTTGAGCATGACGGCGGTCGAGGGCCAGTCAGTCTCCAGCAGGGAAAATACCCGGTCGTAGAGGTCGACGAGATCGTACTCCTCAGCGTCATACACCCGCGCTCCACTCGCCTCGGCAAGCGCTGCAACCGTGTTGGAGATCGCGGTTGGGCCGGCGCAGACGACGGTCGTCTCGAAACGCTGCAGTGCCGTCGCCACCACCTCCAGATGGCGGCCACCGGTGACCAGACCTCCCGTCAGGGTTCCCGGCTCCAGTGTGGCGGGATCGCCGCCCCCGTAGTGACCTCCGCCGCGAAAGGCGTCGTAGTAGAGGTCGAACGAGTAGCCGTTGGCTTCTGCCAGCCAGGCGAGAGTGGATGCCACCGCGCTTTTCTGGGGATTCTGGTAGCGCGCGGCATACAGGATGAGCCGCGGCCTCGCGGTGGAGGCGGCCGGCGTCATCAGCTCACGTGCGGCCGGCACCTGGCCAGGTACCACTTGGGACACCAGGCCGGCCCATACGACCATTCCTGGATAGGAATGATGCCTGCCCCGCGGAGCATGTCGTGGAATTCGGAGCGAGAGGAATGCCGAACGATCGATTGCCATTCCGGCAGGACGCCTCCACCCCGCCAGGTTCGTACCCAGCGCGCCGGCCGTTTTCCCACGTACCCGGGATAGCGGAGGAGCCACCAGGGCGAGCTGTTGCTCATGTCGACCAGAATCTCGCCATCCGGTGTCAGAACCCGCCGCAGCTCGCGGAGCGTACTGATGGGATCGGGAAGGTGGACCAGCAGGTCGATGCTCAATACCCGGTCGAAGCTGTGGTCCGGAAATGGAAGCGGGTCGGCAGCGTTGAGGTGTCGCGTTGTCAGATTGCCGGCCGGAACCTCACTCTCGGCAGCAGCCCCGGCAGCCAGTCGCAGCATCTCGGCTGAGAGGTCGCATAACGTGACCCGATACTCGCGGGCGAGCGGCACCGACATTCGTCCCATTCCTCCACCCAGGTCGAGAATCTTCCCGCCGGGAGCAAGCGTGTTCCTCACGGAATCGAGAATATCGGCGCGCTTCTCCGCGTAGATCGCGTGAAACGGGTTGAAGGCGTGATCCGGCTTGAAGTGATCGACGTACGCGTCGCTACTGAAGACGTCGCGGTCTATCATCGCCCCTTCCTCGAACCGGATAGAACATGCGTGGCTTAGCGTCGGCCGGGCAGTGCCAGTGGCACCAATCGTCGCTGAATCGCGGGCGTACCCTGCACAGTCTTGTAGAAGCGTAATAGATCCTGTGCCACCGCATCCTGGCTAAATGCCGCTGCTCGCACTTTCGCCTGCGCCGACATCCGGGCCAGCCGGCCCGGGTCACTGAGCATGGCGAGCATCGCCTCTCGAAGGGCGGATACGTCACCGGGAGGAACCAGCATTCCCGAGCGCCCTTCCTCGATGACCTCGCTAAATCCACAGCCCAACGTGGCGACGACCGGCTTTCCCATGTCCAGGGCCTCCAGGCAGGTGTTGGCCAGATTCTCCCAGAGAGAGGGAAGCACCGCGAATCGTGCGTGGGCAAGAAGTGGAGCAAGCTCGCTCTGTGAGAGACGCGGGAAAAAGTGCAACCGGTCGACGTGGGCAGCGTTGCACCGCTCGATGAACGACTGAAGCGATAGCCCGTGATAGCTCTGCACGTTTCCGACAAAGACCGCGTGGAGCTGTGGATGCCGGGCAAGCACCTCCGGGAGGGCCTGTGCCAGGATATGCACCCCCTTCCGCTCTTCCAGGCGGCCGAAGTACATCACGTACTGCGTGCCGGCCATCTCCGCCGGTAGCTCAGCGCCGTGGGATCCGTATCGCTGTGCAAACTCCACCCCGGTCCGTACGGTTGCGACTCGATCCCGGGGAATATGCCACTGCTGGCACGCGATCTCTGCCAGCGCGCCTGTTGGGGAAATAATGGCGTCGCTTCGGCGCGCCTGCAGCCGCTCGAGCCGGTCAACGATGTGCGTCCGGATGCTGGTAGCCCGGTCATGGCTGTTGAGCTGCTCCACCAGGGAGGTAGGAGTGGCGAGCCGGGTTATCAGCCTGGTCCGCTCCCGCTTGTGGAGGGCATACCAGAACGCCTCCGCCCGGTACTCACACGCCTGCACGATATCCTGGGGCGGAAGCAGGGCGTCGAGCGCATGCGCGACGTTGCGAGCCCTCCATACCAGACCCGGTGGGTTTTGTGGTGGTGGAAGCCGAATCAGAACCACGCCGTCCACCCACTCCGTTGTAGGGTGCGGCACGCTCCCCGACTCCGTGATGACCGTGACATGCTGTCCAAGTCTGGCGAGCGCACGGGCGGTTTTCTCGGTGTAGGTAGCGATGCCTCCAGTGTGTTCCTCGGTCGGATACTCCCGGGATATGAGACAGATCCTCATGCTACCTACCTACTTCTCAGCGTGGTGGACGCAGGTGGCCGTGCGCGCCCGGCATCAGTCTGAAGGATTGGAAACATCGCCACGTAGATGCATTTGCCTCGGGGCACCAGGGATATGGTGCCGTGGGTGGCACGAATCGATCGACCGCTTGTCTCCAGCTAGAAGCGGCGATCCTCCAGGTGACTCGAGGCACCGGCCACGAGCCGAAGGCGCGGGAGCTGCCAGTCATGACGCGCCAGGTACAGGAACGCACGGGTGCCGGCGGCGACCAGCGACAGCAGGATCACCGACACCACGATGAATTGATCACCGCTGGGCCGTGCCCACATGATGGCGCAGAGCAGGAACATGAGGGCGGCTCCCCATGCGGCTCCCGCAAGCTGGAGGGACGAGTGGGGCTGGTGCAGCGGCGGGGCTGCCTCCGGTGCCTTCAACCCCGACGTTTCGGCGTGTTTCAGGGCACGCAGGAAGGCGTCGGCCAGCTGATGGTCGACGTCGGGTGTTAATTCACGGCTTGCGCCAAGAATCGCAACCAGCTCGTCACGAAGCTCGTCATGTCGGGACTCCATCACAGACCTCCTGCGTCGTTCGTGGGTCCATCATACCTCTCCCACACCTATAATGCTGATCGTGTTCAGCCGCTGATGGGCAAGCTCATCTACTCAGCAATCGCGTCACTCGACGGGTACATCGAGGACGAAGAAGGCAGCTTCAACTGGGCAGCGCCTGATGAAGAGGTTCACAGCTTCGTCAATGACCTGGAACGTCCAGTCGGCACCTACCTCTATGGGCGCCGGATGTACGAGACGATGGTGTACTGGGAGACGGCATCTACCGACGCCGGTGAACCGCCCTGCATACGGGACTTCCAGGCGCTGTGGCGCGCAGCCGACAAGATCGTGTACTCCAGGTCACTGGACACCGTGTCCAGCAGCAAAACCCGCATCGAGCGTGCGTTCGATCCGAAGGTGGTCCGGGAGATGAAAGCCGCCCTGGATCATGACATCAGCGTGGGCGGTGCCGAGCTGGCAGCGCACGCGTTGGAGGCCGGGCTGGTGGACGAATGCCAGCTCTTCCTGACGCCTGTCCTCGTGGGAGGTGGTAAACCGGCACTCCCCCGCGGGGTCCGGCTCCAGCTGGAGCTGCTCGACGAGCGCCGCTTCCGCAGTGGAGTCGTATTCCTGCGCTACCGCAACCGGAATGTGCCCGTGACCTCCGACGTGGGGCCTACCGAGCCGCACGCTCGCGGTTGAGCGCCAGCAGGCGCTGCAGGATCTCTTCATCGGAGGGATTGTCCTCCCAGCCGTAGGCGGCAAATACCGCCGCATCCAGCTTCCTGTGGGCCAGATCGAGCCAGGTGGGACGCGCGTTGTAGAGGGTGGTGAGGGTGCGCTTCTTCAGCTCGGCTTCTGACGCATCCGGCGGATTCAGCCAGGCATCGCGCTTCGCCACCAGCTCCCGCGCGGCTTCAGCGATGGCCTCCGCCCGCGGGTCATCGAGCGGTTCTTTTCCCGGTGGCCAGGGGAAGGGGAAGGTTTCGAAGGTGGTGGAGGGCGTGTAGCGAGGGTCATTGCCGACGCCGAGATTAGTGCCCATCCGCAGAGCCCATAGTTCATGGGGCTTGGAGTGGAGGACGCCAAAGAAATAATCATCATTGCGCGCTACGGTGATCAGCAGGTTCTCTGGTATCACGCGAGTGTCGCACCATGCAAAGACACGGTGCTTGGACACTAACGGCGTGACAATAAATCGGGAGAGCGGCGCAATTGCCCGCCTCATTCCGGGCCGCGAGTCTCCGAATAGCCACCACCTTTCCTTGTGAGCGCGTCGTCGAACTATGTCACGAACGGGCTTGACGTGCTTGCTGACGTACTCGAATGGCACCTCGTACTGGGCGGCTTCGGCCAAGGTAGTAGTCGTGCCAAAGTCAATAATCCACCTGTTCCTGGGCCTGCGCGTCACATCCAGAGCGTTGATCCAGGGCTTGACAACGTCGCTGTTGGGACGACCATTGGGATTACCTACTGCGCCCAGCATTTCCTCCGCTTGAGACCGAGAGAGGTCAAACGGCCCGGACTTCTGCGTGCCAATGAAGCTCAGGCCGCTGTTCTCTCGCAGCCGAGCCGCACCAGCAAGGTCGGAGGAGGCAGTCAAGTCTGCATTGATGACAGCCACTGCCTCACCATCCAGGAGTCGTAGCTCTTCGGTTCCTGCATCAAAACCGACCATCGAAACCCGGACTGCGGCACCGTCGAGTATCCACGCTCGGTCGCTCCATGCCATAAAGATATTCCCCGTCTCTTTGATGCGTTGTAGTACCGACCGATTGGAACGGCCTCGAATCGAATTCGTCGCCAAAAGGCCCGCGCGTCGCGCCATACCGAACGCGATCTGCTCCCTTGCGCGCTCAAACCAATAGCAGACAAGATCGGCCGACGGCGGTAGCTGCTGTCGGTACAGGCGCCGGAGCGTATCTACATACGCATCTCCAAGCTCGCGGCGCATTTTCCGGTCGCCTACAAACGGCGGATTACCGATGATGACGTCAGCCTCGGGCCAGGGCGGCTCGACCGGCTTGCCCTCCGCATCAAAGGCCAGAATCGCGTCCTGTTCCTTGATATTGTCCAGCCGCTGCA
>JAICWV010000083.1 GCA_025966365.1 Chloroflexota bacterium
TACATCTCAGTGGATTGCACATCGCCCCGACACCTCCAACCTCCCCGCTGCAACATCTTGGGCTGCACCCCCAGGCCTCCTGCCGGGCGGCGTAGCATGGTGAAAGTGCCGCTCGGCAGGAGGGTTCGTGGTTATTCGCATCGGCCTGGTTCAGCTCGACCCGGTTCTCGGCGATCTCGCCGGCAACCAGGATCGGTCCGTGGAGGGCATCCGCGCTGTCGCCGATCAGGGCGCGGGGATGGTCATACTGCCGGAGCTCTGCTCCAGCGGCTATAACTTCGCCGATCGCTCCGAAGCGCTGGCGTGCAGCGAAACCATCCCCGGGCTCACCACCGAACGCTGGGCTGGGGTTGCGCGGGAAACGGGCTGCTACATCGCGGGCGGCGTCTGCGAGCGGGACGGGATGAACCTCTTCAATGCGGCGGCGCTGGTGGGGCCGGACGGCCTCGTCGGCATCTACCGCAAGCTCCACCTCTTCGATCGAGAGCAGCTGATCTTTTCCCCCGGCAACCGCGGCCTTCCCGTCTTCTCCCTCCCCTTCGGCCGGGTGGGCATGGTCATCTGCTACGACCTGCGCTTCGTCGAAACTACCCGCATTCTGAGCGCGCAGGGAGCGGATCTGATCGCCGTCCCCACCAACTGGGTGCCGACCTTCAATCCAGAAGGGGAGTGGGACGAGGCCGGCTTCTCTCCGCAGGGCCGGCTCACCGCCGCGCTCTCCAGCCTCAACGCCGTTTTCATCGCTGCCGCCGACCGGGTGGGAGAGGAGCGCGGCCTGCGGTACCTCGGAGCCAGCCTCGTCACGGGACCGGAAGGTGACGTGCTGCTGGGTCCGCTGCCCAAAACCGAGCCTGCCGTGGCTGTGGGCGACATCGACCTCGACGCTGTGCAGAGGGCGCGCGTTCGCACCGAGCGGATCGCGCTCTATCGCGAGCGGCGCACCGACGTGTACGGGGAGCACCTGGGCTACCGGCCCGAGGACTGGATCGATCCAGTCTCAGGACGGTAGTAGCATGAGTGCATGGAGGCTATCTTCAGCGAGATCGACGCCTGGTATGCTCGCGCTCCCGCCGATCTGAGCGAAAACCAGGTCGTGCACTGGGTACAGTACAACGCCGACATCCCCTGCCCCGACTGCGGCGAGCCGCTGTGGGTGATGCGGAGTCGCCGCTCCCAGAACCGCGGCTTCTCGCACCTCGCCATGTGTCAGAGCCAAGCCTGCAATTTCCAGGTGGACGACTGATCAGTCCAGGGTTCTGATGGGGGTTGAGAGCCCGCCAATCAAGAAGAGCGTCACTCCCGCTGCTCCACCCACGATCAGGATGGTGGAGGGGTCCACAACCGACGCCAGCACGCCCGCGCCGGCCAGACCCAGCGGCTGAAGGGCAAAGGAGCCCAGTATGTCCAGGCTGACCACGCGGCTCAGGTACTCGGCCGGGATGTGCTGCTGAAGCAGACTGGACCAGATCGATTCGGCGGCGAATCCGACGCCAAGCAGGGCGCCTCCAATGGCGATCAGCGCATAGGACTGGGCCAGCCCCATCAAGAGGATGGCCACGCCCAGGAACCCCCACCCGGCGTAAAGGATGGGTCCTCGCCGGTGCTGGGGAGGGAACTGGGCCAGAAGCAGGTTGGCGATGATCGCCGAGACACCGGCGATGGTAAAAGTGAGCCCCAGATACTCAACACCAAGGTGCAGGTGCCGGCGCAGAATAAGGGGCAGCAGGACGAAGAGGGGCGCTCCGGCAACCGTCTGGAACACGGTCGCGATAGATATGCTGAGCCACACCCACGTGGTTCGACGCACATACCCCCACCCGGCCTTGATGTCCGGCCATACCGATCCCCTGGGCTCGTATGGCTTCGGCGGAATGCGAATGTAGAAACTGGCGACCGCAGCGACAAAAAAGGTCAGGGCGTCGAAACCGAAGGCCGCACCGGCGCGGCCCCAGGCGTAGATCAGCGCTCCCAACGACGGGCCGACGATCTGAATGGCGCTGCCGCTGACTCCACCGAGCGAGTTGGCCGTCTGCAACCGGTCTTCCGGCACAATCTCGGGAATCAGCGCTCCATACGCAGGCAGGAAGAAGGCGCTCACAGCGCCAAAGGCGGCGGCGAGCACCACCAGGGCCGGCACGGTGAGATGGCCGGTGGCGGCCAGAACCGCCACGGCAGCCACAGCCAGGCCCGAAAGGGAGTCCGAGACCAGGATCACCGCGCGCCGGGAAAAGCGGTCCCCGATCAGGCCACCCGCCAGTAAGAGCACCAACTGCGGAATGGAGGAAGCGGTCAGGACGTAGCCGATGGCGGCCGGAGAGTTGCTGATGCTGAGGACGGTCCACGCCAGCACGGTTCCATAGGCGGAGTCGCCCAGGCGCGAGACGCTCTGGCCAACCCACAGCAGCGCAAAATCGCGCTGCCCCAGAGGGCTCAGGAGGGACAGCGGGCGGCGGGCGGAGGTGGTTTCCGGAGCAGCTTCGGGCATGGGCGTCGCTGCGCCCATGGTATTCCTTAGGAAGGGTACCGGCCGCCGGAGACACCGGCGGCAAACGAAAGGAGCACAGCATGGAGCAGGATGAGGGGGTCTATAGCGGCGAGTATGGCCGCGCCACGCCCACGACCGGCCAGTCGGGCCCGGAGGGCGGGGGAACGACGTACGGAAACGACGCGGGCGCGAACAAACGCGATCCGATCAGCTCCTCGCCCACCATCGGGTATACGATTGCCGGCCGCAACCTGGACGGCGAGAGCACCGAGACCACCGACGAGATCGGCGGCGGAACGCATGAGGACCGTCTTCACCTGGACGACTGAGTCCGGAAGCGGGCGATTGCACATCGCCCCTACAGTCCCAAAGGGCGGTTGGTGATCGCCCTTACAGGTATCTTCGCGCCAACGGCACGGCTAGAATCCAGCGGAGGGATTGACGCATGGCCATTGTCGAGCTGACCCACGAGGGCGAATTGCGCTTTACCGCCCTCAGTACCCGCGGCGCCCAGATCACCCTGGACTCGGAGGGCGAATACTTCTCTCCCATGCAGCTGCTGCTGGCGGCATTGGGCGGCTGCACCGGGATGGATGTCGTCTCCATTCTCAAGAAGATGCGGCAGGATGTGACGGGCTATCGGGTCGAGGTCGACGGCGTGCGCGCGGACGAGCACCCGCGCGTGTGGACGGAGATCACGATCCGGCACATCGTGGAGGGCAACAATCTTCAGCGCGCCATGGTGGAGCGCGCGGTAAATCTCTCCGAGGAGAAGTACTGCTCGATCTCCGCCATGCTGAAGGCCACAACCATCCACACCGAGATCCAGATTTCGCAACCGGCAGGGATCGGCGGCGATTGAAACGGATCAAGCTCGGCATTATCGGGACCGGCCTGGCCGCGCGGGATCTCCATCTGGAGCCACTGCAGGAGCTGGCAGATCAGTTCGAGATCGTTGCCCTCTGCAACCGCACCCGCGCCAAAGCTGAGGCCTTTCGCGACCTGATCGGAGGCGGCCCGCGCATCACCACCGACTACCGCGAGCTGCTCTCCTGGCCCGAGGTGGAGGCGGTGGACGTGGCTCTGCCCATCGTCCTCAACGAGCCGGTGACGATCGACGCCCTGCGCGCGGGCAAGCATATCATCCTGGAAAAGCCGATCGGCCACGATCTCGAGGCGGGGCGGCACGTGGTGGCCGAGGCCGATTTGCACCCCGATCTGGTTCTGCTGGTGGCCGAGAACGAGCGCTACGAGGAGCGCGTCCGCGCCGCCGGGACGCTGGTGAGCGAGGGCCGGATCGGACGACCGATGCTGGTCCAGGCCGAGGTGCTGGCGCCGAGGAATCCGAACAGTCCCTACGCGGCCACCACCTGGCGCATAGAGCCGGAGCATATCGGCGGATATCTCAGCGACGGTGGCGTCCACGAGGCGGCGAAGATTCAGGTGGTAGCAGGGCCTGTCAGCGCCGTCCAGGGCATCATTACTGCCTTCGGGCCGGAGAAAGACCCCACCGACACCCTTCTGGCCAACCTTCGCTTCCAGTCCGGCGCCGCCGGGCACCTCACCTATTCCGTGGGCGTCCTGGAGCGGGACGAGCCGTCGCTCCGGGTCCATGGGACCGAGGGCTCGCTGGCTGTCCACCGCCACCGGATCGTGGTAACGGATGCAGATGGAAATGAGGAGGTGCTCGAGTTCTCCGATGCCCCCAACCCCTACACCCTGGAGTTCCTCGACTTCTACCGCGCCGTTGCCGAGGGCAAGCCGCCTGATGTCACCCCCCGCCAGGCGCTTTCCGACCTCGCCGTGATCGCCGCCTCTTTCCAGTCATCAGAAGAAGGCCGCACCGTCCCCATCGAGGCCTGAGACAGGGGTCAGGCCGTCCTCGGTTCTGTACTCCGATTCGTCCATCCCCATTCCTACCGCTCAGACTTATCGGGATGAATTCGTAGTGGCCCGATTTATCGGGCATCGGGGGAGCACGCGATGACGGCGTTCAGCCGTCAGATGCGTGCGGGGCTTCTCGGGTGTCTCTCTTACCCTCCACGGCTCGATACCTCTGGTCCGATACCCCCGACCGTTCCTCGATCACCCTGGGTCTCGCCGCGCGCATCGCCCCGCTGAACGCGGGCTCGCTCGCTACATCCACAGCCCGATGAATCGGGCCGCTACGAAGGGATGCGATCAATCGGGCCATGTCGTCGGGGCGGAGATCAATTGGGTCACGCCGACGGGGCGGCGATCAAAGAGCACCGCAACTCCGGGTCTTTCAGTCCAGCGCCTCATGTAAGGCCGCTTCCAGCTCCGGGTACTGGAAGCGATAGCCCGCGTCCTGGGCCACTTTGGGCTGCACGCGGATGCTTCCCAGAATCACGTTGGCCTGCTCGCCCAGCACGGTACGGAGCACGCGGGTCGGCACCGGCGCCCAGACGGGCCGGTGCAACGTGCGTCCGATCTCCTTCGAGAAGACGCTCATGGGCACCGGATTCGGCGCCGCCGCGTTGATGGGGCCGCGGATATCGTCGTGGGTGAGGGCGTAGATGATCAGAGCCACTTCGTCGTCGATGTGAATCCAGGAGACCCACTGCTTGCCGCCGATCACCCCGCCCATGAAGAAGCGGAATGGCAGGGATGCCAGCGGCAGAACCCCACCCTGCCGGCCCAGAACGATGCTGGTCCGTATGAACACGACCCGCACGCCGAACTCCTCCGCCTTCATCGCTGCCGCCTCCCACTCCCGCACCACGCCCGCCAGGAAGGTGTTGCCGGACGGGCTCTCCTCGGTGAGGACGGTCGAGCCCTGCGAGCCGTAATAGTCCATGCCGGAGCCGTTGACCAGGACGGAAGGACGGGAATTGGCCTTGCCGATGGCATTGACGAGCGCCTCGGTCACATCGATCCGGCTCTGCCGGATGCGCTGCTTCTGCCGTGCGGTCCAGGGCTTGGTGAACGCGGGCTCGCCGGCCAGATTGACTATCCCATCTGCACTGTTGAAGACTTCCATCCAGGACCCCTCATCTCTGGCGTCCCACTGCACCGCCTCCACGCCCGGCGGCAGCCTCTTCCGTGCCTTCTCCACGTTCCGCGTCAAGGCCACGGGAGTATCACCACGGGCCAGCAGCGCGCGCACCAGGGCGCCGCCGATGAAGCCGGTGGCCCCGGTTACAATCACCCTCACGGCAGGTCCCTCCGGTCCATCATAGGACGATATAGTGGGAGGCAAGGGAGCCAGGGACGTGTCGCAGCAGCGGACGCAGCCGGGGCCGAACGCACTACGCGATCATCTCGCCAACGAGCGAACCCTTCTGGCCTGGGTGCGCACCTCCATCGCCATGATGGGACTCGGCTTCGTGGTGGCGAAGTTCAGCCTCCTGATCCACAGCATCACGCATCGACACGTGCACGTGGTGACGGAATCTCTGGGCAACATCGTGGGGATCGTGCTGGTGCTCAGCGGCATCCTGCTTACCGGCCTGGCCCTGCTCAACTTCGAGCGTGTCCGCCGCGGGGTCAACGCCGGAGAAATCCGATTCTCCCCCTTCCTCGCCCTGGCCGTCGGCGGCGCGGTGGCGGTGATCAGCCTGCTCCTGACGGCCTATCTGATCGTGACGGCATGAGGCCGTGCGATACCATGAGTCGGACGCGGGGCGTTCGTCTAGCGGCCTAGGACACCGCCCTTTCAAGGCGGAGATCACGGGTTCGAATCCCGTACGCCCTACCACCCCGCACCCACCCGGCCCGCGGATGTAGCCGAGGGCTTTAGCCCGCAGTCAGCGTTTCATACACCAGCCGCTGGAAATGCCGCAAGCCGTTCTCCCGGCTCAGCATCAGCTTCCCCTGCTCGAAGCGGCCGGATGAGAGCCCGCGCTGCACCGATTCGCACAGCACCGTGTCCTCGCGCTGCACCTGATCGATGAACCGGTCGAACTCGGCGACGTTCTCGTCGCTCACCTCGTCCACGAAGCAATACTCGAAGGTGGCGCGGGTGCGTCCCACCGCCAGTGGCTGGAAGCGGTTGAGCGACATATTCCCGGGGCCGGGATAGATGTTGATGGTGAAGTTGGGCCAGAGGTAGGCATAGAAGCCCTCGTCCACCTCGCCGCCGCTCCCGTACTGCGGCCCCTTCCGTCCTGCCGATTCCTTGAGGGATCCCGTCTGTACCGAGAACCATCCGTACTCGCGAACTGTGTAGTCGGCCACATCAATCAGGGCGGAGAAGGAGGGGTGAGCCACGGGGCAGTGGTAGCACTCCAGGTAGTTATCCACCACCACCTTCCAGTTGGCGGCGATGTCGTATTGCTTTACCACACGGCGTCGGAGGGCGCCCAGGCGTAAGCCGGTAGCAGCAACCAGAGCCGGAAGCTTGCCCAGCACCGCATTAAGCGGCGGGGCATCCAGATCCGGGTTGACGAAGATGAACGGCCCCCAGACGGCAAGCTGAACGGGCAGGAGCGAGAGATCGGCGGGATCGAAGCCGGGCTCATCGCGGGAGCCGGGAGCGGCGCGCAGGGTGCCGTCGAGGTTGTAGGTCCAGGCGTGATAGTGGCACTGCAGCGACTTGCGGCACCCGGCCTCGTCGAGGATCAGCTCCGAGCCGCGGTGTCGGCAGACGTTGACGAAGCCGCGCAGCTCGCCCACCTCATCTCGCGCCACCAGCACCGGAACATCTCCGGCGCGCGTGGTGATGAAGCTGCCCGGCGCGTCGACCTGCTGGCAGAGGCCGGCGTACTGCCAGGAGTGCGCGAAGATCCTCTCCTTCTCCAGCGTGAAGAGGTCGGTATCCGTATACCAGGGCGCGGGAAGGGTCTGGCCGCGCTCCAGCGACGCCGCCAGATCCGGATAGCGATCGAGGACCGGGATCGGCATGCGGTCAGCGCGACCAGAGCACGGCGCGGCTGCGCTCCAGCCGCTTTGCCGCTTGAAGCTCATCCTGGGCCCGACGCAGAAGCTCTTCGGCACTCTCCGACTCGCCGGGACGCGCCTGCACAAAGCCGACGGAGATACCGATATCGCCACCGGCAAATTCCATTCCGGCCACACGGGTCCGCATTCGCTCCGCCAGCTCATCACCATCCTCGGCGCAGCTCTCCGGCATCACCACCACGAACTCGTCGGTGTCGCCGCGTGCCACGATATCGATTGGACGCACCAGGTCGCGCAGGACGGCCGCCAGGCGCCGGAGCACATGGTTGCCGTACTGATGGCTGTAGCTGCGATTGATGGCGGCGAGACCCTCCACATCGACGATGGCAAGGCCGAGGCGGTCGGAGGAGTAGCGGTGGCGATGCAGCTCGTACTCGAGCACTTCCAGCAAGCGTCGCTGATTGGTGACCCCGGTGAGCCGATCCGTCACCTCCATATCCTCGATCTGCCGTAGCAGCAAGGCATGGTCGAGGACCAGCGAGGCCTGCTGAACCACATCGAAGATTTCTTGCTGCCTGGCGGCCGTGAGGTGCAGCGGCTCCGGTGAGCCGATGACCAGGGCAAAGGGACGGCCGGAGCGGGTACGGACGGCAAAGCTGAGGAACCAGGCGGGCGGCGCTGCGCGCTGATGCTCACGGGGGCGGGGAAGATGGGACGGGGAGCGGGGGAGGAGATCGCGCTCGATCTCGACCACGTATCCTGCCGCCTCACGCGCCCAGGCCAGGTCGGCATCCTCGGTCACGCGGTGGTAGTGGCGAACTCCCTCCGGCTCCTCGACGGCAATAGAGAGCAGGACGCCGGATGCGGCTTCCTCGAGCAGATCCAGGGTGGCACGCAGCACGTCACGATACTCCACCTCGGCGGTGGCGAGCGCGGCCATATCGGCGAGAACGCGGCTGCTCATAGAAGGTTCCCTGACGGTCGAGGCGAGGATTCACCTGCATGTGATTCAGACTACAGCAGGCGGGTTTGGAGGGAAAGAGAATCTCGATATGGACCGTATCGTCGTCATCCGCCCCGGCGCGCTGGGTGACGTCATCCTCACCCTTCCCGCCCTGCGCTCGCTCCGGGAGGAGCAGCCAGAGGCTCACATCACCGTAATCGGGTCCCCGACGCTGTGGGAGCTGGCCGGGGACCTGGTGGACGAGCGTGTCTCGATCGACACCGCTCGCTTCGCGACGCTCTATGCCGAGGTGCCCTCAGAGGAGCTGCGCCGCTGGCTGGAGGGTGTGGATCGCGTGATTGCCTGGACGGTTCGGGACCTATCGCCGGCTCTGCGCGTGGCCGGTGTGAAGGATGTGCTGCATGTCTCGCCGTATCCGCCGGTGGGGATGCATGTCGCGGAGTGGCTGTGTACCCCTCATCCCCCTGGCCCCCTTCTCCCTCAAGGGGAGAAGGGGGAACAGATGTTGGTCCCATCGCTCCCCTCGCCCCTTGAGGGAGAAGGGCTGGGGGTGAGGGGTGGCTCCATCTACCTCCACCCCGGCGCCGGCGCCGTCTGGAAGCGCTGGCCAGCGGAGCGCTTTGCCGCGGTGGGCGAGGCGCTACGGAATCGGGGCTTTGACGTGGCGTTGATCGAGGGGCCCGCGGACCAGGATGCCGTCACCCGCTGCCAGGCGGCTGTCTCCGCTCCCTTTCTCGTGCTCCGCGACCTCCCGCTGCCTGAGCTAGCCTCCAGGCTTGCAACGGCAGCGCTCTTCATCGGCAATGACTCGGGCGTCAGCCACCTCGCCGCGGCGGCAGGTGCGCCGGTCGTCGCGCTTTTCGGGCCCACCGATCCCGCCACCTGGGCGCCGCTGGGAAATGTCCGGGTCCTGCGGCAATGCGGCGCTCGCGCCACCGGGCCGCGCCAGATCCGGGTCTGTGCAGGGGACTGCCTGGAGCGAATCAGCGTGGCCGAGGCCCTGGAAGCAGCAGCTGCCTTCCTCGATGTCGATAACCCTGTCGATAACCGTGGCGACTAAGCGACGAGAGCATCTGCGTAACCTGGATGAACCGGCTCGGTACCGGTATCGTCATCATTTCAACAGGCTGTCATCAGCCGGCCGAGCCGCTTCTTCAACACTCGATCTGACGTCCGGCAAGGCGCGGGAGGGGTTTTCGACATATCCACCGTCCCTAGTACTGGTATGACTGTATTCATACAAAGGAGGGAAAGAGAATACGTAAGGGATGTGGACAAGTACATCGCCGAGCTCAGTGGAGGCCGAGAAGCTTCGCGAGCACGAAAAGGAACGAGCCGATAACTCGCTCGCCCGCATGGGGTCCATGGCTAGCTAACCCTCGGGCTCAGCGAAACTCATCGACGCCCCACCCGTCCTCTCGCTCCCATCCATAGGTGGCAAGGTAGCCCCAGCAGTCCGGCCGGCTCCCGTCGATGTCGGTGATACCGTAGGCATCGGCGAGCTGGCGGGCGCTGATGATGGTACCCGCCCAGCGGGAAACATCGGCGTCGCGGGCAAGCGCGGCGATCCCTCGGGCGACGTAGGCGGGCGACTCGGAGATCCCGAACCCGGGTCTCTCGGTGCAAGCACCTCGCCAGGTCTCCTCGCTGACTCCGAAGTTCTCCAGCATCCGCTCGGACCGCAGCCAGCCCGGCGTGACACCCACGGCGGTCACCGGCAGATCGTCCAGCTCCGCGCTCAGTCCTATCACGATCCGCTCGACGTTCGCCTTGACGAGATCGTAGTAAAACCCCACATTCCGGCGGAACTCGGCGTTCGCCTCGGAGGTGCCGTCGGTCACCTCGATCACAAGTCCCCGGGTGCCCTCTGCCTGGGCGGTGCGCAGCATCAGGGGAATAGCGGCCCGGCAGGTGATGAGATGGGTATGCACGCCCATCTGCAGCATCCGCAACCCGCCGGCCCAGTCGTGCTCCCAGAGTGGCTTGTCCCACTCCATGTACCGATCGCCCCCGAAGATGTCGTTGACCAAGACATCGAGCCGGCCGCGGTCGCGCTCGATGCGGGCGATGAGCTTGGCGACAGCCGCCGGATCTTCGTGATCGACGACGAGGGCTTCACCGGCCCCGGCCGCCGCCTCGATCAACTCGCCGGTCTCCTCGATGGTCTCCGGTCGATCCATCTCCGAGGGGCCGGCGGAGCGGCTGCTGCGGCCGGTGGCGTATACGAAGTAGCCGGCACGAGCCAATTCGACGGCAATCGCCCGGCCCGCTCCCCGGGTGGCCCCCGCCACCAGCGCCACGGCTCCATCGCGGTTTGCCTCCCGGCTCATGCCGCCAGTCTAGCAGCCGGTGCGGCTGCCCAGCTGCGCGAGCGAAAAGATCTATCCGGAGTGGCCTCTAGCTCCCGTGCTCTATGCGAGCATCCTGGGTTCGAGCCAACTGGAGGAGATCAGCCGTGGTGACATGGTTAGCAACCGCGGCGTCGTAGTCGTGGACAACCGTCCCCTTCTCCACGGTCGCCTTGATGCTTGGCGGAAGGTCTTTCACATGCAGAACCAGAGCACGCGGCTGCGCCGGCCCGGGCGCGGGGGACGCAAGCACCGGCGAGACCACGAGCAGCGGCACCGTGAGAGCCACAACAAACTGTAGGATGTACGCCCGAGTGAACATCACCGTCCTCCTCCTCTGTGGTGCCAACTATGGCACAGCATCAGACAGTTGACAAGTTGACCTGCGAGAGTTCGGGCCTGAGCGGAATGCGATGGAGAGGTGGTTGCCGTGGCCCGGGTCAGTCAGTCCGGGTTGCGGCCTGCGAAGGGCGCGGGGCAACTGCCTTCCTCTAACGACTCCTTACCAAGGGTGGGGGGCATCGTCGCGGCATATTCTTCGGCTACAGGAGCGCGATGAGATAGACGCGGCAACGAGGATCGAGGTTTCGCTTCGGTCCGGGGCCTGAGGTGGACGGATCTGGGCAGTTCAGACCTCGATGAGATGCTTCCCTCACGTAAGGAGGGGCCGACGATGCCACGACCACGATACGCAACACCATCAAGCTCCGGCGCAGACAAGCGCCCTGATTTCTTCGCGGAACACGTCACTGTCCAGGATCTCGCCGTGCAGCAGGGGGTTGCGCCAGCATGCAACCTTTCTGATCTTCAAGGCGAATTCTGGCCGGACAGTGATGAGGTGAACGATTTTGCGGCTACCATTCGCCAGTGGCGCCATGAAGGCGGGTGACCGCAGTACCGGCAGTTGCCCCGGTAGTGGTGGACACCTGCGTGGTGTCCTTCATTTTCAAGAGGGATACGCGGCTTCACCTTTATGCGCCGCACCTTGAAGGAAAACTGCTTGTCATTTCGCCGATGACGGTAGCGGAGTTGGAGCGCTGGTCACTATCACGAAACTGGGGAGCGGCGCGTAGGTACGAAATGCAGCAGCATCTGCAGCAATACGTTGTTCAGCCATTCAGCCTGGATCTTTGCGTCAAGTGGGCTGAGGTGACGGAAAACGCACACAAACAGGGATTCACCGTCACGTGTGCTGATGCCTGGGTGGTCGCCGTTGCTGTGTTACATCGGATCCCGCTCGTCACCAACAGCGGAAACGACTTCAGAGGCATCGACGGTCTCACGGTCATAACTGCGTGACGCAATTTGGTCGTTTCATACAGTCCGAATCGTGGATGAGGGGCTGATTGGCCGGGCCACGTCCGCCGAAGCATATGTCTGCTGTCGCGGCAGTGAGCGTCCGGCAAGGCGTCCTTCCGCTTTTCGACCTATCTACTGTTCTGACGCTTCAGGTCCGCGCTGAGAGCGACTTTTCTAACCGCACGCACGTTTCCTCCTGCCAGCGCTCCTGCCCGTGCTCGTCGAGATAGGGCCACCGGCTAACGTGCGTGTCGAGGCTGGTCTGCCGGTACCCTCTGCGCTCATACAGCGCGCGGGCGCGTGGATTGTCCAGCGCGACGCTTAGCCAGACCTGCCGGCAGCCGCGCCGCGCCGCTATCTGTTCGGCGTGCTCCATCAGCTGCGAGCCAATCCCCCTCGATCGGTAATTCAGATGGACCGAGATGTCAGACAGCGTCGGCCAGAGAGAGGACTCCGGTGATAGTGGTGAGTCTCCCCACTTCAACAGGAGGTGGCCCACTGGCCTTTCATCTATCCATGCAATCAGGTACAGACCCTCTCCGCGCTCTTGCCGCTCCAGACGCTTCCAGTGAGTGCCCGGCAAACGCCGCGGCATGAGCGCTTCGATGAGGGGAATGTCGTCGGCCGAGATGGGTCGGATGGTGACTGTGATGAATGGAACTCCCGGCGCTTGGCAATAGATCGATAATACTTAGCAACACTGGAAAGAGTGCACGTTGTGGTAACACGCATCAAGGTCAGCAGCAAGAATCAAATCGCCGTGCCGTCCGAGGTGCGGCGGAAGCTCGGCATCAAGAGCGGCGATCGCCTTCTGGTCGATATTCGGGGTGATCACGTCGTCTTGATGCCCGAGCCGAAGGACTATAGCGAGCGCTTGTACGGTTTGCATCGCGAAATCTGGGAGGGCGTCGAGCCTCAGGAGTTCGTCCGGCAGGAACGCGCCGAGTGGCAGAAATAGGCGAGGCACTGCGCCGCCACGAGCGCATCGGCATAGACACGCCGGTCTTCATCTACCATCTGGAAGCAGCAGCACCATACGCGCAACCTTCAGCGCCATGGCAGATGGCTCATTCCAGGGGGTGACGTCTATGCTCACGCTTATGGAGTTGACCGTGAAGCCATTGCAGCTCGATAGGGCCGACATCGCCGACGAGTATGAGATCCTTGTGGCGAGCTACCCGAACCTCACGATTGCGGATCTAAACCGTCCCGCGATGCGCCGGGCGGCCGAGTTGCGGGCAGGATATCGTCTGAGCCCTCCCGATGCTCTCCAGGTCGCCGCCTGCGAGGCGCGTGGGGTCACTGCCTTCCTCACTAACGACAGCGGTCTTCGGCGCCTGCGGGATACCGAGGTGCTGCTCCTCAACGACTTCGTCTGATTCCGGCACGCGGCACTCCTCATGGCTCTGCCCAGCAGGCGACTGTGAGGCGCAGATCTAGCCCTCGGAACCGCACCCGTCAGGTGGGCCGCCGAGCAGTGAACTGTGTCAGCTGGCGTGAGCCCCCCGGTAAGAAGTATCGGTTGCTCTGCAAATGTCTTGGATCGGCTCTCCTCCGACCCCAATAATGGGAAAAGTACGTAAGGCGCGGCCGTGCGGATACTTCTGAGTGGGCTCTCGGGGACAGGCAGTACAACGGCGGCAAAACGGATTGCCGCCGATTTCCATCTCGACTACGTGTATGGCGGCCAGATCTTCCGGAATCTTGCCCGGGAACGCGGCATCTCGCTCGAGGATCTGGCCGAATCGCTGGAGCTGGACCGCGAGCATCACGCCCGCTCCGCCGAAAACCTGCTCCGGCGGGGGGCCAGCGACAACCGCCGCTACAAGATGCTGTACGGCATCGAGGAAGCCGGCTACGCCTCTTCCACGCGGATTACCCTTCCGGGACGAATGGTCTCCAGGGCTCGCAGAACGGCTGGAACTGCCAGGCGCACAGTCTGCAAGCGAGTATCGCGGACCATAACCACCACAACTCCTACGTCCGCTGCGGCCACATCGTTCTGAAACTCCAGGTTCCGGTCGGCCGTCACCAGCACGTCGAATTGACTGCCGGCCAGCTTCAGAATGTCAGCGTCGGACGTTCCGGCCCATCCCATCTCGGGGACAGTGGATACATCATGCGCCAGCAAGTCCCGTTTCAAGCCTTGTGGAAGGTTCTCATCGAGAAGGACTCTCACGGAGCAGAGAGCAGAGCATCGCGCATGAGATCCAGCACAACTAGGGCCTGATCCCGCGATACGGACGGGAACTGTTCCAGGAAGACCTCCAGTCCGTCACCAGCGATGAGATAATCCAGAAGTGTCTGGGCCGGGACACGCGTACCCGCAAAGACAGGTGTACCACCGAGAATCCCGGGATCACTGACCACGGGGTGAGACAGATGTTCCTTCACCGTGAGTCCTCTCTGCCGCAACCTAGCAGGGCCGCCCAGAGCTATGCAATTTGAGACTGAACAAATCCGCTATCTCAGGAACCACCCGGCACAGCGACTCGGTCATATACTGCCTCCCGATTCATACCCGCGTAGTAAGCGGCGCTGAGCCCCACTGATGTTGCGATTGGCAGAGGCAGTGTGATCTCCGTGAATGCCCGCGATAACGAATGGCTTGGAACGGCTCTCCTCCGACCCCAATAATGGGAAAAGTGGGTGAGGCGCAGCCGTGCGGATACTTCTGAGTGGGCTCTCGGGGACAGGCAGTACAACGGCGGCAAAACGGATTGCCGCCGATTTCCATCTCGACTACGTGTATGGCGGCCAGATCTTCCGGAATCTTGCCCGGGAACGCGGCATCTCGCTGGAAGAGCTTGCCGAGTCGCTGGAGCGGCATCCGGACGAAGAGATGGAGATGGACCGCCGGCTCTGTGCAGCCGGGCGGCAGGACAACGTCCTCATCGAGGGCCGGACCATGGGCTGGATCTTCCCGCGCGACGTCCCCACCATTCGCATCTGGCTGACCTGTGAATTGCCCGAGCGGCTCCGGCGCGTCGAGGATCGCGAGCACCATGCCCGATCGGCCGAGAACCTGCTCCGCCGCGAGGCCAGCGACAACCGCCGCTACAAGATGCTGTACGGCATCGAGGAAAACGATTTCACGCCGTTCGACCTGGTTCTGGACACCACCAACCTCTCGGTGGACGCTGTGGTGGAGGCCATCGAGAGCTTCGTTCTGGAGCGAACCGGCCGGGGCGTTATGGTAAACTCGTCCGGCGTGGAGGGGTCGCATAGTCCGGTTTAGTGCACCCGCCTCGAAAGCGGGCAGGCCCGACGAGGGTCTCGTGGGTTCGAATCCCACCCCCTCCGCCAGGTAGGCCGCTCTCCGTGACCACCGGTATTCTCTCGGCGAGCTCGTTGATGCGGGCGCATGATAATCTGCAGATCATTGACGCCCGGACACGTCATGAGTA
>JAICWV010000034.1 GCA_025966365.1 Chloroflexota bacterium
AGTGAGCGCCGCGTCGGCGGCGCTGAATGCCGTCTGCCCTTTCCAGGTGGCACTGACGGTCACGTGGACCGTCTCGTCGCCGCGGGCGATGGCGGTGTCGATACGCAGGGTTGCGGATCCACTGGAGTCGGTGGTTCCGGTGGTGGGAATGATACCTTCTCTGAAAGCCGCAGTGGACTGAATCGGGATTCTGGCCAGCGCCTGCCCACCCGCGCTGCGGACATGGACTACCACCAAGATCGGCGCCGGAGCGGTGGAGGACGCTGGTACCGCTTGAGCAGTGACTGCGATCGATCCGCCCGAGGGCGTGACGGCCGCGACAGGGGTTGCCGTCCTTGCCGGATGCTCTGTCGCCGTGGCGGTCGGCGCAGCCGTTTCCGTGACCGGGGACACCGGAGCGCCGAGAATCCTGAAGGAGGAGCTAACCGGCTCCAGCAGCGCCGAGGTGGAAATGGTCGCATCCACGCTCACCCGTGTCCCGCGGAGAGCGGCCGAGGGATGGAGAACCACCGACGACATGCCGCGACTGTTGGTGGGCCTCATGTGAATGTGGGCGGTCCGGGTCGCCAGATGCACGACCAGCACCACTCTTGCCCGGCGCAGCGGCCGGCCGCCGAGATCGCGCGCCACCACCGTGACTATCTGGGCGGTGCCCGGAGACAGAAGTGGATGCGAGAACCGAATCAGGCTCTCGTTGGACGAACCTGCGCGAACCGTCGCGGGGAATAGGACAACGAGAAGAATGCCGACAACCAGGAACCGTCTCATTGCAGACGACCTTCCCGGGCATGCAGAAAGACGGCCTTCCCAGTCCCTCGAATGGAAGACTGCTCTTCCCTGCGCCCGTAAAAGAATGCTCGGACCAACACGCAAGTCACACCTTACCCTTTTCCACAACAAGAGTCAAATTGTGGACAGAATGCTCGACATAACGAGCGGTGTGGTGCTCTTTCCGCTAGTCCGATACGAGATGTTGTACTGCGGCGCCGTCGCGCAAACCCAGACCAATGAACCGGGACCAGACGGCATTGGCCATGGGAACAGCTTCTTCCCGCAGCATCACCCGCCCGCGCTCGATGCGCAGATAGCCGCCAAGCCCGGAGGCGGCGTCCAGCACGCGGCTCTCGACCTCGGTCCCGAAGTTGCGGTCCACCTCCTCCAGCGATACGCCGTCGGTGAGCAGGCGGAGGCCCAGCATCAGGTAGTCATCGAGCTCGGTGGGGGCGTCAATGGTCTCGCTCGATATCGTGGTGGTTGTGCCGCCAGCCACGGTGTCGATGTACTTCTTCACGCCGCGCATGTTGACGTAACGCTGGCCATGAAGGTAGCCGTGCGCGCCGACGCCGACCGCCGCGAACGGCACATTCTTCCAGCAGGCCAGATTATGCCTGCTCCGATGTCCCGATCTCGCCCAATTGGCAACCTCGTAGTGCTCGTAGCCTGCCTCCCGCAAGACGCCGCAGGCGTGGTGATACATCTCCACCACCGCGTCGTCGGACGGCAGGTGAAGCTGCGCTTCGCGTCGCGCAAAGACCGTCCCGGGCTCGACGGACAGTGGATACAAAGACACGTGGTCGGGCTGTATGGCGCGCAGGGTGTCGAGGGTTCTACGCCAGCTCCCCACCCCCTGGCCCGGCAATCCATACATCAGGTCGAGACTGACGTTGGCAAAGCCGGCGGCGCGCGCCTGGCGGACCACCTCCAGTACGCGCGCCGCGCTGTACTCCCGGCCCACGGTCTTGAGGATGGAACCGTCGAGACTCTCCGCGCCGATGCTCAGCCGGTTGATGCCCGCGCGGCGATAGCCCTCAAGCGCGTCGCGCGACAGGGTATTCGGGTGTGCTTCCATGGTCAGCTCGGCTCCGGCCATGAGTCCCATGCCGCGCCGCACTGCATCCAGGAACGCGCCGACCTGGCCGGGAGAGAGCATGCTGGGCGTTCCGCCGCCCAGGTACACGGTCTCCACGGGCCCTTCGATGGCTGCGGCCCGCACCGAGAGCTCACCCTCCAGCGCCGCCATGTACGGCTGGACCAGCTTGATGCTGCCAACATGGGTAACAAAGGCGCAGTACGGGCATTTGGTGGGACAGAATGGGATGTGCGCGTACAGATGGTGAACGGGTTGCGGGATAGGCGGCATGCGTAATTATCCCGAATCGGCGTCGGAGTCAGGGCAGCCGATTCTCATTGCGTCCAATAACCCTCACAAGACTCAAGAGCTCAGGCGCATCCTGGACCCGCTCGGACTGAGGGTCACGACTCCGGAACAGATTGGCCTCATCCTCCAGGTGGAGGAAACCGGCGCCTCGTTCCAGGAGAACGCCCGGCTCAAGGCGAGCGCTTTTAGTTCCGCCTCCGGACTGGTGTCCGTCGCCGACGACTCCGGTCTGGTGATAGATGCGCTGGGCGGGGAGCCCGGAATCTACTCCGCGAGGTACAGCGGCCCGGGTCTCGACGATGCCGGGCGCTACCGGCTGGTTCTCGATCGCCTGCGCGGCGTTCGGGGCTCCGCTCGCTCGGCCCGATTTGTCTCTGCCATCGTCCTCGTTACTCCGCAAGGCAAAGAACTGTCTGTCGAAGGATCGGTGGAGGGGATCATTGCGGAAGCGCCTCGCGGCCGGCTCGGCTTCGGCTACGACCCAATCTTTTACTTTCCGTCGGCAGGCAAGACCTTTGGGGAAATGTCGGACGCGGAGAAAGACGCCGTGAGCCATAGGGGAACGGCGCTGCGACGGCTCGCCGCGGCGCTCTCGGACGCATCGGCGGCGAGTATACTTCGGTAATCGGGCCACGTACGATCGGGACGTCGGCGAGCGAAGGTATGAGTCGAAGGAGTCGGCGTGCACAGACTTTTGAGCACGATGGGAGCGCTTCTGGTCCTTGGGGGCGTGGCGCTGCTGGCGTACGTCGGCTATGTCTACACCCGCGGGGCATCGGCGCCCACGCCTGGCTGGAGCCAGGCACAGAAGAAGACCGGCGCAGAGATCGCGCGCAAGTACGGCAATCAGAAGGTGAAGATTCCGGCCCGGCTGGCGGCCAGATCCATACCGGCGCCGGGACGTGAGGCCGCCACTCGCCTGGCTATCCCATCCATCAACCTCGACGCGCCGGTGGTGCAGACTCCGCCAGTGAACGGTATATGGGACGTGGCGGACTGGGCGATCGGGCATCTATCCACGACACCCAACCCCGGCGCTCCGGGCAACGCTGCTTACTCAGCTCACGACGACATCAAAGGCGAGGTGTTCAAGCGCCTGGGCGAGCTCAAGCCGGGTGATCAGATTAATCTGTTTACTCGGCACGCCGTCTACACCTACACAGTGACTACTCAGCAGGTGGTGGATCCCAGTGATGTGAGCGTGCTCAACCCGACCAGAAGCTCCACCATTACCCTCATTTCCTGCACACCCTACTGGGTAGACACGCAGCGGCTGATCGTTCACGCCATACTCAAGTCCGTTTCGTCTGTATAGGCGGCCGCGTGACCGAGGAGGGCTCCGGCGACTCGGCCCGGTTGGTCTTGCAGCGGCACCGTCTGCGCCCACGCAAGTCGCTGGGCCAGAACTTCCTGCGCGACCGCCGCTATCTGGCGGCGATTGTCGATGCGCTTGATCTCTCTGCGGAGGACGAAGTTCTGGAGATCGGGCCGGGCACCGGAGTCCTCACCGCGCGCCTGACATCCCTGGCCCACCGCGTCGTGGCGGTAGAGCTTGATCCGTATCTTGCCACCGCCTTGCGCGCGGAGTTTCCTTCCAGCCCCAATTTGGAGATCGTGGCTGGAGACGCGCTGGAGTTCCATCCGGCCCATCACTTTGACGGGACCTACAAGCTCGCCGGCAATATCCCGTATTACATTACGGGCCCCTTACTCCGGCATTACCTGGAGCTTCCGCGTCCACCCGCAGTGATGGCCTTGATGGTCCAGAAAGAGGTGGCGGAGCGGATTGTCGCCGAGCCCGGGAATCTGAGTCTCCTGGGAGTAAGCGTCCAGTTCCACGGGCACCCCTCGATCGTGGCCCGTGTCCCGCGCCGCGCGTTTCATCCCGTCCCGAAAGTCGATTCGGCCGTACTGAGAATTGTGCCGCACGAGCCGCCGCTGCCACCCGACCTGCGCCCGGAGTTCTTCCGGCTCGTGCGTGCCGGATTCGGGACCAAACGCAAGACCCTTCGCAATGCACTGGCAATCGGCCTCGACCTGCCCGCGGTGGAGGCCGAAGCTCTTCTCGCCCGTGCGAGCATCGACAGCCGGCGTAGAGCAGAAACGCTGCGCGTCGAGGACTGGGTTCGGTTGACCCTGACCTTCCGTGTGCGGAACGACTAGCCCGTGCCGCTCTTTCGACACCGCGCTGAGCCCGAGGCAGCAGACCTGCGGCTGGTGGTGGGGCTGGGAAATCCGGGGGGGCAGTACGAGCGCAGCCGCCACAATGCCGGTTACATGGTCGCCAATGAGATCGCCCGCCGCATGGGCGTCTCCTTCCACGGCTCGCGCCAGCGTGCGGATGTGACGCGCGGCACCCTCGACGGAATCCCGGTCATGGCCGCGTTGCCCACCACCTTCATGAACAACAGCGGCGAAGCCGTGACCCGCCTGCTGAGCTACTACCACATTCCGATCGAGCGTCTCCTCGTGATCGCTGACGACCTCGATCTTCCCTTCGGCACGCTTCGGGTCCGGCCGGATGGGAGCTCCGGCGGCAATGGTGGCCTGAAGTCAATTATTCAGCATCTGGGAACCAGCGAGTTCGCGCGAGTGCGGTTCGGTGTCGGCCGCCCTCCAGGCGACGCCATACCGTACGTCCTCGGCCCCTTTCCGCCCGACCAGGCCGTGGACCTTCCGCGGGTGGTGTCCATCGCAGCCGACGCCGTGGAAGCAACACTCCGGGACGGCGCCCGCGCTGCCATGAACCGATACAACCGCGACTGGCTGCCTGAGATAAAGTCCCCCGAGTAGTAGGAGCAGTGTCCATCACGCTCCCACCCGCTGGAGCACGGCGTGGACATGCCGGTAGGCTGGCTTCGACTTGTGGGAGCTCTTGATGCATGGTACAAATGCTTCAGTAGAAAGGAGATGTGCAAGGGGAAAAATCACAGCGCCGGGCCCGCGAAAGCGGGTGACGAGGAAGAGGCCTATCGAACCATTCGGCGGGTGGCCTCTCGGCCGGCACAGTCGTCACGGACGGAGCAAACCAGGGTGGTAACGACCTGACAAAGGACGTCCGGGTGCCAATTCACACAGCTTGTCCCCTTTGAGTGCGGCCGCCTAACGGCCCGCAGAACTGGAGTGTGGGAGCGATTCCGTGTTGGAATCGTCCCGCAGACCCGTTGTAGTGGCGTGGTTTTGTCGCGCCGTCAACCTCGACTCAGCCAAACCAAAGGGGAGCACGTATGTGTGGAATCTATGGCTTCGTTGCGCCCGAGCGGCGTGACAGCGACACAGTCCTGGCCGGTCTTCGGTACCTGGAGTACCGCGGGTATGACTCCTGGGGGGTGGCGATGGCCGACAGCGGCGGCCTGGCCGTCGACAAGGACATCGGCTCCATTGCCTCGGCCCGTACTCAGCTTCCGCCGGCGCGGGCGGCGCTGGGTCATACCCGATGGGCAACGCACGGCGGCGTGACCCAGGCAAACGCCCATCCGCATGTGGACTGTACCGGCAGGTTCGCGCTCATTCACAACGGTATCGTGGAGAACTACGCAGAGCTCGGAAGCCGCCTCCGTCGGCCTCATCAGTTTCGGTCGCAAACCGATACCGAGGTGCTGGTCCATCTGCTGGAAGAGGCCACCGATTCTGAAGATAACCTTCTCGAGGCGCTACTCGCCGCGTTCCGGCAGGTTCAGGGCCTGAGTGCGGTTGCCGTCCTCGACGCCCGGTCAGGTCAGATCGCGGCTGTCAAGAACGGCTCCCCGCTGGTTGTGGGCTGGGGCGGCCAGGCCTGTTACATCGCCTCCGATCCGGTCGCCCTGCTCGACCACACGCGCGAGGTCACCTTCGTGGAAGACGGCCAGGCAGTGTGGCTCACCCCGGACGGTATGTCGCTGCATTCGATGGCGACGGGACAACGCCTTCAACCTCAGGTCCGCCATGTCGACTGGGATGCAGAGCGTGCCGGACTGAACGGGTATCCGCATTTCATGCTCAAGGAGATTCACGAGCAGCCGGATGTGCTTCGCCGCATCGCCGAGACCAAACAGCAGGAGGCGAGAGCGCTGGCCGATGCGATTCGCGATGCGGGCGATGTCATCCTGGTCGGCTGTGGCACCGCCCATCACGCGGCTCTGTCCGCTCGCTACACGCTGGCCGAGATCGCCGGGCGCGCGGTGGTGGCCTCGGTCGCCTCCGAGTTGTCGCCCAGCCTTCCGTCCATCGGCGCGGACTCGCTCATCATTGCCTTTTCTCAGAGCGGGGAAACAATTGACGTCCTGGAGGCGGTGCGTGAGGCGAGATCGCGAGGAGCCCGGATCGCGGCAGTTACCAATGCCGAGGGGTCGGCGCTGGATCGCTTCGCCGATCTCACGGTGCTGCTGGGCTGCGGACCGGAGCGCTGCGTCCTGGCGACCAAGTCCTACACGGCCAAGCTGGCGATCATGCAGATGGTGGCCTGGGAGCTGGCCGGCGATCTAGCCCGGTGTGTGGAGGGCCTCCGTGCAACCGCGTCGCAGCTGGAAGTGCTCCTGGACCGGGAGAAAATCGGCCGGAGAATCCGTGAAACCGCGCAGCTCATCGCGGGGGACCAGCACCTTTTCATCCTCGGCCGCGGCAGGAATTACCCGCTGGCCCTTGAAGCTGCGCTGAAGATCAAGGAAGTGACCTATATGCACGCCGAAGGTTTCGCTTCCGGCGAGCTCAAGCACGGGGTCATCGCACTAATCACCAGCGGCACCCCGGTTATCGCCCTGGCACCGGATGAGTGCTTGCGCAGCGAGATCCTCTCGGCGGCCGCGGAAGTGCGGGCGCGCGGAGCGCTCACGATCGGGTTGTCGCCCTCGGCCGAGCCGGAGCTCGAGATCAATCTCCCGGTGGACGGCGGTGAAGCAGCACCCTACGAGATCGCGGTGGTAACACAGTTGCTGGCCTACGAGACAGCCCGACTGCGCGGTTGCGACCCTGACAAGCCGCGGAACCTGGCAAAGAGTGTGACCGTGAAATAAGCGGAGAAGGGCCGGTTTCAGCGCGTCCGGACGTACCGCCCGTCATAGCTCACCAGCGGCTCCTCGGTGGCAGCAGAGCCGCGCCCCACTGCCACCACCTCGGCCAGCATATTGACGTGGTCTCCGGTCGGAATCGCCTCCCGGACCCGGCAGTCCGCCCAGCCGATCGAGTCGCGCAGGAGGGGGCAGCCGGTTTCGGCAAAGAAATGGTCAATCCCCTGGAAACGCGCGGGGGCAAGGGGTGCGAGACCGGCAAAGCGATCGGCCAGAAACTGCTGCCGGACCGACATGCCGCTCAGTCCGAGGATCCCACTGTCTCGAATCCAGGATTCCATCTGACTTCCTTCCTCCAGGGAAACGAGAAGGAGCAGGGGCTCCAGGGAGACGTCCAGGACTCCGGTCACGGTAGTGGCTCGGAAGGAATCGCCGGCCAGCGTGGTCAAAGCGTAGACGCCGGCCGCGTGATGACGCCGCAGCCAGCGGCCTGCCTCGAGCCCCGGCACCATCTCTCCAGCGAGACCGACTATGTCATCGACGTCTTCGTCCCGAGGTCCTCCCAGTCTGCCGAATATCTCACTCATGACCGCTCATTCTATTGCGTGCCTGTCGCCCCATAATGGTGTTGTATGGACGACACCTCGCCGCTCCATTTCGAGTCCGAGCCGCAACTTCGCTCTCCGTTTCTGGTCGCCGCCTTCGCCGGCTGGAACGATGCTGCGCAGGTAGCGACCCACGCGGTCGAAACCCTGATTGACGGCTGGAACCTGGAGCCGTTCGCCGACATCGACCCGGAGGAGTTCTACGACTTCTCAGCCACGCGCCCGATCATCAGTCTCCTTCCCGACGGCCAGCGCGACCTGGAGTGGCCGGAGAACCTGTTTTTCGCCCGCGAGATTCCGGAGGCCGAGCACGACCTGCTTTTGCTCACCGGGCACGAGCCGCAGCTCCGCTGGCGAACCTTTACCGACCTCATCCTGGAGGTGGCGGAGCGAACGCAGGCGCAGTGCCTCGTCACACTCGGCGGGCTCCTCGCCGACGTCCCTCACACCATCTCACCGCGGCTCACCGGCTTCTCGAGCGGAGATGAGGGGCTTCCGGGGCTGCAAGAGCTGGGCCTGAAGGTCTCGAGCTACGAAGGTCCTACCGGCATTGTGGGCGTCTTGCACGATGCCTGGAGACTGTCGGGCCGGCCCGCGATCAGTCTCTGGGGAAACGTTCCTCACTACATCTCCGCGGCACCCAATCCCCAGATCAGCCTGGCTCTACTCCGACGTCTCTCGATCATTCTGGGGGTTCCGGTTCCCGCGCATCCTCTCGAGCTGCAGGAGCAAGCGTTCGTCACACAGGTAAACGACGCGTTGGCGCAAAATCCGGAAGCTCAGGAATATGTGAAAGAGCTGGAGACCCAGTACGTCGAGGAAAGCCCGCCACCGTCCGGACCGGAGCTGATTGCCGAGCTGGAGAATTTTCTTCGCAACCGCCGCCCTGACGACGATGACGTCGAATAACCGTGCCGAGACACTGGCCCCAGGGCCCGGTCGTGGGACAGGAATGCGGACTCTACCGCGACCTATAGCCTGAATGTTTCTCCAGGAGTCGGACCTGGGGAAGCAGACTGGCTCCGCGGCGTTTTTCCGCGACGGCGAGCCGGGCTGCCGGCCGGGATACACCGTCCGCCAGCACAACCCCGTCGGTGCGCGTGCGCTGCGAGCCGAGCAAATATTCAACGGTGGGTGCTATGTCTACCAGCCGGGCCGGGTAATTTGAGGTTGCGCCGTGGCGCACGCCCGCCCCGGCAACCACCAGGGGAATATGTTGCTCGTCCCATTGCGGACCAAGGTGACCCCCGACCCAGTGGTACTTCCCGACCGGACGGTCGCCGGTGGTGACGTGCGGCGGGTAGATCACCATAACATCCGCACCGTCGGCGCAGGCGGAGGTATTCACCATCGAGAGGTACGCTCGCTCCAGGGCGAGCGAGACCGACGGCCGCTCTGCCGCCAGCCGGTATTGCCACTTCCCATCCGCGAACGTCTTATAGAAGGTCGCCTCTACGTCGGAACCCCCCAGGAGCGCCACGTTTACTGCCACCTGTTTCGCCTTCTCGGCCTCTCGGATTCCCAGCGCGGCGGCCGTGTCGGCCTCCAGGTACACCTTGGTGGCACCGGCCAGCTCTATCGCCTGGTCGTAAATGGAGAACGGCACCCGGGTCTTCACCCGCGACATGCCATGGTCGGCCGTGACGAAGAATACAGTCTGACCGAAGATGCCCGCTCGCTTGTAGGCGGATATGATGTGACCCAATTCCCGGTCGAAGTGTTGCATCAGGGTGCCCTCGACCGATCCCCAGTCGGTCGCGAAATGGCCGGTCACGTCTGTCTCGGGCAGGTTGACCATGAGCACGCGCGGATAATGCACGCGGTGAAACGCCCAGAGCGAGTACCGCACCGTCCAGTCGTTCTCCTGGCCTAGCTTCCATTGTTCGACGGCCGGAGCGAATCCGCTCTGTGGGTTGGGGATGGGGACGTCAAAGGCGGGGTTGTTGATGGCCCCCGATGGGGGGCGGTGCGTGCCGATGGCCTGGGCCACCCAGCGGTCGTGGTAAATCAGCGCGCAGAGGATGTAGTCGGCGGAAGCCGTGCCCATGGCATCGGCCGCGTAGCATTTGTGTCCGCTGGTCGATACGATCTTCGCGCCGGGATAGGTTTCCTTCACCGATGCCGCGATCGAAGGTGCCCGATAGCGCCGCATAACCGCCTCCAGTGCCCCACTTTCCACGGCGCCCGTGTCGGTCGGCCGGGTCAGCGTGCTGGTCCTGGAGTCCTCCCACCAGAAGCCCATGATGCCGTGGCCACGAGGAAAAACGCCGGTACCGATGGTGGCGTGGGATGGTGGTGTATTGGCGAGCATCTGCCCCACATACGCCTGGCGATAGGTCACGCCCAGTTTCATGAGCGCTCGCAGGTGGGGCATGCGCCGCAGATCAAAATAGCCGGGCCGGGAGCCGTCGAGGACCAGAATCACGGCGTACTTGGCGCGCGGTGCCTCCCGACTCTGCGCCCGTCCCACCGGCCCAGGGGGAAAGAGGACGGCGAGCAGGAGGAGGGCGAGCCCGAGAGCGGAGAATCTACCGGGGAGGCGGGACATACAGGACCTGAAGGGCGCGTTGCATGGTCGGAAAGCAGTAGCCGGCGATGTTTCTTCCTGGCGCCACGTGCGCGTAGATCGTGATGGAATGAGCGGGATAGCGCCAGTCGTGAGGGCTGGCGGTAATCGGGAATGTCAGGGGACCGAGCGCCGGGACGTGCCGGATCTGTGCCACCTGCCGATATCCTGGCTCCCTCGACAGCGAGGTCAGGAAGGTATCCACCTGGCCCGTCGCCACGTCTGGATGCGCCTCTTTCTCATAGGCATCGACCAGGACGTACTGCGCGGGCCCGACCAGCCGCTCGGACACGAAACGGGAAAAGCAGGGCTCGTAGCGGCGGCCGATCACAAAGTACGGCAGATTCAACAGACCGTCCGGTATCTCCTGGAACCCAATGTGGCTACCGGGCTGCGCGTGCGCTGAGATCCAGCTCGCGGCCTGTGCCCGCGCGTCGGTCTGGGCGAAGAGCTGAGCGTACGCAGCGTCGTAACCGGTGGTGTAGAGCAGAGCCAGCAGGGATGCGGCGACGGCGACGAATCGGGGCCAGCGATAGGGGACGATGAAGAGAACCACCAGCAGTTCGGCGGCGAGGACCGAAAGTGCGGGTATAAGTGGCGCGCTGTAGCGCATGAATTTGGCCGGTGAAAGCGTGACCAGAACGAAGTACGGCAGGATCCAGGACAGCAAGACGAGATCGCGGCGCGTTCGGCGCAGAAGGGCCCACGCCACTCCGGCCACCATCCAGATAGTTTCGGCGAATCCGACGCCGTAACCCAGCGGGTACCGGACGACGTACAGCCAGGTCGGGCCATAGCTGTTCCAGCGGTCACCGTACTGCAACCGGCTATCGACTGTTCGGGTGCGGAGGGAATGCAAGCCCGCCTCGAAGAACGCGTTCCACTGCAGGAGCGCGAAGGGATTGACCGCGAGCCAGGCCGCGCCGAGAGCCGCAACGGACCACGCGAGCCAGCCGAGGCGCCGGGTTTCCGCCAGGAGCCAGGCCGCGGCGAGGGGAACGACAAGCAACGCCATGTTGTATTCCGAGCCCGCCGCCAGGCCAGCCAGTACCCCGGCGAGCACCAGCCGCGAGAGGCTGGGAGTTCGCACATGCTCGACCGCCGCCCAGAGAGCCGCGGTCAGAAAGAAGATGGTAGTCGAATCCGGTGTTGCGAAGTGGGCAAGCTGAATCAGCAATCCAGAGATGGCTACGAAGGCGGCCGACACCAGGCCCACGTACTTTCCCGACACCGCCAGGCCGAGCCGAAAGGTCATGTAGACCGTCGCAACCGACAGGACCACCGAGGTCAGTCGCCCAGAAAGCGCTGCCTCGACAAATTGCCTGTCGGCGCCAGGACCCATGAGCGACCGCGGGATCAGGTCCAGGAACGGCTGGAGCAGGGCGTGCATGCCGTACGCGAGGTACAGAAAAAGCGCGCCCCAATCAAAGAAACACTGGCTGCCTGACCGGGGGCAGGGACTGAGGCTGCCGTACTGGCCGAACCAGTGGAAGACCCAGTAGACCACCCACTCATCGGGGTGAGGGCGCCGGGAGACAGTGGAATCGTAGAGGCCCCATCCGATGCCCCACAGCCGAAAAGCGAGGGCGGCGGCCAGAATCAGTAGCAGAAGCAGCAGGATCAACGAGCCGTCGACGGAGCGACGGTCGGAGCCGCCTTCGCGCACTACAGTCCCTTAACGAGGGTTGCCCGGGCCTCGAGCACGATCCGGCGGTCGAAGACGAAGATCGTCCCCACGTAGACGATTGCGGCCGTGGCAAGACATGCGATGAGCGTGAGTGTGTCGCCGAGATGGGCCACGCGAGTCAGCACCAGCTCCACCGCGACCACGGCGGTTGCCATGATCAGAGTGGTGACCACCGGTGTGGAGGCCGCACGGACAACGGCCAACGGGGAGACGCCGATGAGCCGGTTGGCAAGGTAGAGTGCCGCGGGAATCTCCAGGATCTGTATGGGGATGTAGACGAGCGCCAGGCCAAGGATGCCTTCGCGAGCAGCAAAGTACATCGCCGGGGCCATGATGGCCAGCTTCACCGCGTTGTACCACCACACCACCGAGGGCTTGCCGATCGATTTGTAGCCCTCGAAGAAAATCGAGAGCATGGTGCGGTTTCCGGCGTATATGGCGAGCAGGGACAGCACCATGAAGTCGTCGCGGTAGGCGTACCACTTCTGACCGAGGATGGGACCAATCAGTACCGGCGCGATGACCGCCAGAAGTGTCGCGGCTGGAAACATCACCAGCCCCAGCTGCCGGATCGACTTCAACAGCGTCTCTCTGAGCCCTGGAAGGTTGTCGCGCATGCGGCTGAGCGTGGGGAACACCATGCTGCTCGCCATCAAGGTGAAAATGCTGGCTGCGATGAAGGCCAGCTTCCAGGACGTGGTGTAGAAGCCCATATCACGGACACCGTTGTGCCCGTGCCCGATGACCTTGCCGCCGATGAATACGTCGGCGTTCTGGGATGCGTAGAGGATGGTGAGGCCGGCACCGATCCAGAAGCCGTAGCGGAAGAGCTTCCAGGCGATGCTGGGAACGAACTCGAGGCTGGGGCGATAGGGATACACGGCCCAGAGGAGGATGGCTCCCATGATTACCGAAACCAGCTCCCGCGCTATGAGCGCTCCGGCGCCGAAGCCCCACACGGCAAAGAGGACAGCGATGTCTCCGGCAGCAATGACCTGACCGATCGGTGGAATGGATCGCGCGCGAAAGTCGAGGTCGCGCAGCAGGAGAAAGGAGTGGACCGAGGCCACCGACGCGAAGACGTACGCAATCGAGAGAATGCGGAAGACGGTGGCGATCTCCGGATGGCCGTACCAGGAGGCAATTAAGGGAGCGAATAACTGGGCCGCACCCGTTACGATGACGGCAAAGATCATGTTCAGGGTCCAGGCCGTGTTCGCCACCTGGCGGCTGACAGTGCGCTCGAACACCAGAGCCGGCCCCGTTCCGAAGTTCCGGAAGTTGTCGAGGAATTTATAGGGGACGGTGGCGAGGTCGTAGGTGCCCGCCACGCCCGGTCCAAGGAACCGGCGCAGACCGATGGTGAAGATCGGACCCAGGATTTTCGGCGTCGCGAGGGCGAATAGAACCCAGAACGCGCCTTCGCGGCCGGGGAGCATGTCCACGACGCGCGACAGGAGGGAACGCAGCCGCGCCGCGCGCTGCTGGTCGAGGGCGACAGTGGGTGTGATCTCGGGCTGTGCTGTCACAAAGAATCCCGTCCATCATACTGGGTGGTAGGGTGAGTCATGCAGGTGACGCCGCGCTGTTTAACGAAAGTTAACTGCTGATGCGGGTCAAGCAACCGCATCGCGCACCCGCATTTCCATCCGCCGGCTTCCTCGGCGTCCGTCTCGACCTGCTCTCGCTGGATGACCTGCTGGGGGCGGTAAGCCGCGCGGTGGCAACGCGTGGACGGCTGACCGTGATGTACGTGAACGCGCACTGCATGAATGTCGCCGAGCGCGATCCCGAGTACCGCTCGATCGTAAACGGGGCCGACCTGGTGTACTGCGACGGCACCGGAGTCCGCATGGGCGCCCTCCTGCTCGGCATCCAGGTACCGCAGCGCATGACGGGAGCCGATTGGGTCCACGACCTGGCGCGGGTTGCGGCACGGGAAGGATTTTCTCTGTTCTTGTTGGGCGGAGAGCCGGGGGCCGCCGAGGACGCGGCCAGAGCGTTGGCCGCGGAGCAGCCTCGTCTGAAGATCGCCGGAGCTGCTCCCGGATATGACGCCGGCCCTGCCACGGTCGAGCGTATCCGGACGGCCCGCCCGGACATCTTGCTCGTGGGCATGGGAACCCCGACCCAGGAACGCTGGATCGACGCCAACCAGGACGCGCTTGACGTCCCGGTTGTCTGGGCCGTCGGAGCTCTCTTCGATTTCGTCAGTGGCAGGATTCCACGCGGGCCGGGCTGGATGACCGAGCACGGCCTGGAATGGCTGTGCCGGCTGGCGGTCGAGCCGCGCAAGCTGTGGCGCCGCTATGTGATCGGCAATCCGCGCTTCGTGGTACGCGTCCTGCGCGCTCGCTGGAGACAGGGTTCGAGCTAAAACGTCTACTCCTGCCCTTTCATGCCCTCGATCAGCACTTCGACCACTTCCGGGCGAGAGAAAGTGGGAGGCGGAGCCTGGCCGGATCGCAGCATTTCGCGTACCCTGGTGCCGCTCAGGACAACGTGGTCTTCGGCCGGGTGCGGGCAGGTTTTTTCAGTCGCCATGTTGCCGCATCGGTTGCAGAAAAAACTGTTCTCAAAGAAGAGCGGCTGGATGCCGATCTCTCCCGGCGCAAACTCGTCGAAGATGTGGTGGGCATCGTACGGCCCGTAGTAGCCGGGAACACCGGCGTGGTCGCGCCCGATGATGAAATGCGTGCAGCCGAAGTTCTTGCGGATGAGCGCGTGGAAGATGGCTTCGCGAGGGCCCGCGTAGCGCATGGCGGCCGGGTTGACCGACATCATGGCGTGGGACTCGGGGTAGTAGTTGGCAAGCAGTACCTGATAGGCCTTCATGCGGATGTCAGCCGGAATGTCATCCGACTTGGTTTCCCCCACCAGGGGGTGCAGGAGGAGCCCATCCACGATCTCCAGGGCAGACTTCTGAATGTACTCGTGGGCCCGATGGACAGGATTTCGCGTCTGGAAGCCCACGATGGTCTTCCAGCCCTTGTCTGCAAACGCCTGCCTGGTTTGGGTAGGTGTCAACTGGTATTCGGGAAATTGGGGCTCCGGGAACTGGCCAAAGGTGGAGACGGAGCCGCCAATGACGACATCACCCTCTCGATACAACGCGCTTACGCCCGGGTGCTTCTCCTCATCCGTTCGATAGACCTGTCTGGCCTCGTGCTGCTTGTCGCGGCTGAACTTGTCGGTTACCTCCATGATCGCCAGCGGCCGGCCCGCATAGGTGAGCGCGACGCGGTCCCCCTGCTGCACTTTTCCGGCCTGCTCGGGAGAAAGAGAGAGCGTCACCGGAATAGTCCAGGGGAGCCCGCCGGCAAGACGCATGTCGTTCACCACGCCGAGATAATCGGCCTCGGTCATGAAGCCGGTGAGCGGGCTGTACGCGCCCGTCGTGATCATCAAAACATCGGACAGCTCTCGCGGCGAGAGCTCGCGGGCGTAGAGACTGCTCGCCTCTTCCGCCAGTTTTCGGGCCTCGTCCCCTTCCACGCGTCGGTTGACCAGCGTGCCGCCGTGCGGGATCGATCCGTATTGCAGTCGTTCCATGGTGTCTGTCGCCACGATTTACATGTACCCCCAACCCTTGAGCTTGTCCTTGATTAGCTGTTCTTCATCCTCGGAGAGGTAGCTCTCCGCGCTCTGCCGTTCCAGAGACAAGTCGACCGACTCCGCCTCGCGCGAGGACTCAAAAATGTCCTGCAGAACCGATCCATCCATGTCGCTGGGAACTGGAAGCTCCATGGCGTGGAGGATGGTCGGCGTCACATCGATGAGATGAGCGCCCTCGATCAGTTTGCCCTTCGCGATACCCGGGCCCTTAGCCAGAAAGATCCCCTTCTCATCATGGGAGCCGGGCACCTGCTCGAGCTCGTCGAACGGAACCTGACTGACCAGTGGCCCTTCGGCGAACGGTCCCTCCTTGTACAGGTAATTGCACCAGACGATGATGTCGGGAGCCCGTTCCACGAATTCACCGTGGTAGAGGTCCTCACGCTTGTAGACAGCTTGCACGATGGGCTCGCCGGTGCGTGGATCGCGGAGATCAGCGAGGTTGCGCATAATCCTCTCGCGGAACGTTTCGTACGCTTCGGGCGCGACCGTTCCTTGCGGCTGCCGGCCGCGCACATTGATCACTACCCCGGTCAGTGGCGGGCATTTCATGGGAAACATGTATGCCTGGGTCCGCGAGAAGTCGATCACCTGCAGGCCCTGCCACAGGTCTCGCAGCTCTCCCTGCACCGCCCTGGGCGCGTGCCGCCGCAAGATAGACCGGATGCGTGAAGGTATCAGCTTTTGGTTCAGCGCGTAGAGCCTCTCGGTAATGGATTTCGTCCGCTGTTTGGGCACCAGCAAGCCCTGCTGCGCGAGCCAGACATTCAGGTTCAGCTGCCGAGGCGGGGTGATAGCGCCGCCGTGATCGGAGATCACAAAGATGGTGTCATCAGGGCCGAGCCTGTCGAGCGTCTCACCCAGCGCCGCGTCCATGCGGCGATAGAACCCGTCCACCACATCTCCCCACCGCTGCGCGGCTTCAGGCGTATAGGCCGGTGTCTCCGGGTCCACGAACTTGATGAAGAAGTGATGGATAGGGTCCGGGACGCGGTGAACCACGACGAAGAGGTCGTACGTCTTCTGCATGACCGTCTCGATCAGCCGGGAGACGCGGTCCATGTGGGTTTCCAGCGTCTGTACTTGCTGATCGGTGGTGAGCAGCCGGAAATCGGGCGGGTCCGCCTCTCCCACGAAGCTGACCTCCTCCCGTAGCTCCGGCGGATAGAAGGAGTCCGCGGTATCGCCCGGCGTGGGAAAGCCGGAGACCATGATGCCGTTGACTGGCCAGGCCGGATACGAGATCGGCACGCGAACCGCGGCGACCGTGCCGCCAAGCCGGCCGACAGCGTCGAAGATGGTCTGGCCGGAAAAGTAGCGCGAATTGGCAGTACGACCGACGTACGAATAGCTGAGGGCGTCATAATCCTGGAACATGTAAACCCCGGTTTTGCCCGAGTTCTTTCCGGTCATGAAGGTGACCCAGGCGGCGGCGCTCTGGAAGGGAATGGTAGAGGTCAGCTCTCCCTGCGCGCCCTCCTCGATCAATCTGGCGAAATGCGGCATCTCACCTTTGTCGATCAGCGGGCGGATAAACCGCCAGGTCGCGCCGTCGAAGCCGACCACATACACCCTATTCATGTCCGCTTCCTTTCTCAGACCTTCAGGCTAGCCGGCCACGACCACCCGGCCGTCGACGTCAGGCGGGCACTCCAGACCGGAAAGGCGGCATGCGGTGGGCAGGACATCT
Organism: Chloroflexota bacterium; assembly: GCA_025966365.1. GTDB lineage: Bacteria > Chloroflexota > UBA5177 > UBA5177 > UBA5177 > JAICWV01. Next base: position 17,307 of record JAICWV010000034.1, read on the forward strand.
CGCACCGATGCGTGCTCTGTCGTCAGCGTATGGCCGCGCACGAAGAGCGTGGCATTGTCGTATTTGTGCATCCCCACCAGCGGTCCTGTCCCGGTGAAAGTGGATGCGTCAAAAGTTCCCTTGATGTCGTAGCCGTCGGGAGGCATCAGCAAGAGGTCGGGTGCGCGATTGCGCTGTGGACCGCTATATATCTCGTCGGCCTGATAGACCTGCTCCACCAGAGGAACGCCCGTTTCCGGATCGGTGAGCTCTCGCAGCCGCCCTTCCAGCTCCTGGACCAGCCCGTCATACGCGGACTCCGGCACGGACCCGTTGGGCATTCGGCCGGCCAGGTTGATGTACACCCGGCCCGGATCAAGGCTGTAGGCGCGGCTGTGCGGGTCTATGGTTTCGAGATCCCTGTCTTTCCCGGGCATAAATGAGAGGTACCCCTCCTGCTCCAGCCAGACATTCAGGTAGACCTCTTTGTACAGACTTGTGAAGCCATGATCGGAAAGGATGATGAGCTCGTCGTCCTCTCGTAGCTTCCCGATGATGTGCCCGGCCAGCCGGTCGATCTGGCGGTAGGCATCGATGAACATGGGGGCGTAGGTGGGATCGTCCTCCTCCATGTAGCGCCACATGAAGTGGTGGAGTCGGTCCGTCTCCATAAAGACCACCATGAACACCCCCCACTGCTCGGTGTCCATCAGCCACTCGACCGCCTCCGCACGCCGATCCGCGGTGACTTTGAAGTCCTCGATAAATGCATCCAGAGACTGGCGCGCGACCCGTGGATCGGTGTCGATGCGGTAGCCCATCGCTTCGAGTTTAGGCAGGACGCTGGGGGGATACACCGCCTTCTTGACGTCGGGGGCAAGAAAGTCGGAAATGACGACACCGTTAATCTGCTGCGGAGGAAAACTGAGCGGCACGTTGACTGCCACGGCCCGCCGGCCGGCGTCGCTTGCCAGCTCCCAGATCGTCCTGGCCCTGACGTGACGGGCCGTCATTACCTCGATCGAGTCAGTTCCCGGTCTGCGGTCGTAGAAGCCATAGATGCCGTGTTTGCCCGGATTCTTGCCGGTATTAATGGAGGTCCATGCCACCGCCGACACGTCGGGGAGGGACGAATTCATCTCGACTGCCGATCCCCCCTCGAAGACGCGGGCAAGGTTCGGCAAGTCACCCGCCTTCATCAGCCGCTCGAGCAGCGGCAGGGGTGAACCGTCGAGGCCAAGCAGAAACAACCGAGGCGGCCCCGACGAGTGATTAAAGGGCATTCCGTTCCCGTCTAGAAAAGTCTCGTACTGTGCGGCAGCACGCGATTATCCGCGTTAGCCACCGTCCGGTCCAAACGCTACACTTTTGGTGGCGGGACGTGTAGAGCCCCGTTTCAATCCAGGAGGGAGCAAGGCATGACCACTCGCGTGGCAATCAACGGTCTGGGTCGCATCGGGCGCCAGGCGTTCAAGATCGCACTGACCAAGCCCAATATCGAGATCGTCGCCATCAACGAACTGGGCGACCTTCCCAATATGGCCTATCTACTCAAGCACGACACCGTCTATCGCGACGATCTCAAGGATGTATCGGTTAATGGGCAGACGTTGACCGTCAATGGCAAGCAGTTCCCGGTCCTGTCCATTTCAGATCCGGAGAAGCTTCCCTGGGGAGACAAGCGTGTCGACGTTGTGATCGAATCCACCGGCCGCTTCACCACCAAAGAGAAGGCTGAGGCCCACTTGAAGGCAGGTGCCAGAGCAGTCGTCGTGTCGGCTCCCGCCAAGGGGGCGGCGTCGTTTGTGCTGGGAGTCAACGAGCAGTCGTACAACCCGGAGGAGCACACGGTCCTCTCCAACGCCTCCTGCACTACCAACTCCGTCACGCCGGTCATGGCGATTCTGGACGAGAAGTTCGGCGTGGCCAAGGCGCTGATGACGACGGTCCACTCTTACACCGCGGACCAGCGCCTGGTTGATAGTCCCCACAGCGACTGGCGGCGCGGCCGTGCTGCTGCTCAGAACATCATTCCGACCAGTACCGGCGCTGCCCGGGCGGCGGCCGAGGCATTGCCGGGGCTACATCGAATCTTCGACGGTGTTTCTCTACGCGTCCCCACCATCGATGTGTCGCTGTCCGACCTGACAGTCCTGCTCAAGAAGAAGACCACCGCTGACGAGATCAACGATTCCTTCCGGGATGCCGCCGGATCAGACCGATTCAAGGGCATTCTCCAGGCCACCGACGAGCCGCTGGTCTCGTCCGATTTCATCGGCAACCCACACTCCGCCATCGTTGACCTCTCCCTCACCATGGTGGTCGACGGCGATCTCGCCAAGGTCTTCGCCTGGTACGACAATGAGTGGGGATATGCCAACCGGCTGGTCGAGGAGGTGATCATGGTTGGGAACAGCCTGGGGCAGCGGGAGCCGGCCGGCGCCACGGCCTAAGCGACGATGAAGCGCGCTGTCTTCATGGGCAGCGACAGTTTTTCGGCTCCGATTTTCTCGGCCCTCCTGGAGCACGGGCAGTTTCTGCCTGTCCCGGTGGAGGCGGTAGCAGTGGTGACGCAGCCGGACCGTCCGGCGGGAAGGGGCCGAAAACAGTCACCCGGGCCGGTGAAGCTGCTGGCCGAACGGGACGGCCTGCAGGTGCTGCAGCCGGAGAAGATCCGAAGTGCGGGCGCGGTTGACGAGATCCTGGCGCTGCGTCCGGACGTCATCCTGGTGGCGTCGTACGGACAGATTCTGCCGGCCTCGTTGCTGGAAGCGCCACCCGGGAAAGCACTGAACCTTCATCCCTCACTGCTACCCCGGTATCGCGGGTCATCGCCGGTCGCCGCGCCCATCCTGGCCGGAGATTCCACGACCGGGACCACCCTCATGCTGATGTCGCCACGCATGGATGCCGGCCCCATCCTGGACCAGAAGGTAGTGCCGATCGAGCCGGAAGAGACAGCGGGCGAGCTGGCAGCGCGACTGGCGGAGAAAAGCGCCGAGCTGCTGCTGGCGGATTTGCCGTCCTGGCTGAGCGGTGAGATCCGGCCACGTCACCAGGACGAGAGCGAGGCGACGTACACTGACCGGTTGAGCAAAGCCGACGGGGCCATTGACTGGCACCGCCCGGCGGTAGACATCGACCGGCGGGTGCGCGCCTTCACTCCCTGGCCCGGAGCGTACAGCACCTGGAACGGCCGGTTGATCTCCTTTCTCTCGGTCGCGCCAGGCAAGGGCAATGCCAGGCCCGGCCTGGTTCAACAAAGCGGCCGCGGCGAAATCACGGTGGGCACCGGCAATGGCCTGCTCGCCGTCCGGCGGCTGAAGGCGGCCGGGGGCCGGCCGATGTCGACCGAAGACTTTCTGCGCGGTCATCCCGGAATCATCGGGGACGTGCTGGGGCAGTAACGTGGTTGTTGGCATCGCGCGAATCGTGCTTCACATCCCAGGAGCACGTTCCCTCAAAGACAAGCGGCAGATCGTCAAGTCGGTGCTGGCGCAGGTGCAGCGCGAGTTCCGCGTATCGGCGGCCGAGGTGGAGCGCCAGGATGACTGGCGCATCGCCGTGCTGGGCCTCTCCTGCGTGTCCAACAGTGCAGCTCACGCCGACGAGATCCTGTCCCGGGCAGTGGGTTTTATCTCGTCAAGGCCGCTGGATGCCGATCTGGCCGACTACGAAACGGAAACGATGCATGTTTTCTAGGAAGCGGACCGCACTCAGCATTGCGCCACTGGGCCTCGATCAGGTTCGCTCCCTGCCGCCGCTTGCCAGCGGATATGAGACCGACCGGGTTTTCCAGCTGCACCGCCGGCAAACGGGTAACGGAGTCGAGTGGCGCCTGGAGGAAGAACGTCTGCCGCATCCGTTCTCCAAAGCCTACGATCTGGGAGTCAGAGGGGAATGGCTGGATTCGTACGCCGACGCGGGGCCGCCGGAATCCCTGCAATTCCTGGGCGCGACCCGAGCAGGTGAGGTCGTCGGTGTTGCTACCTGGACAGTGATCGACTGGAACGCGTCACTATGGCTAGTCGATATCCGGGTGCGCGCCGAGAGCCGAGGCTCCGGCGTGGGAACCGCACTGGTGGATGCGCTGGCGGACCGGTGCCGGGCAGACGAGCTGCGGGGCATTTTTGTAGAGACGCAGATTCGCAATGCCCCGGCGATCCGCTTCTATCGGCGCCGCGGTTTCGTCGTCTCCGGATTCAACGACCATCTCTACACAAATCAGGATCTGGCGGAGCAAGACGTGGCCCTGTTTCTGTTTCGGGAGGCCTGAGGAGGACCGTCTATTGCTCCCGGAGAGCCAGCTTCATGGCCACCTCGATCGCATGCGCCAGCTCCACCGTCGCCAGGTAGATGTGCGTCGGGTAGATGGTCCCGGTGTCGGCGGCCTGTGTCCGGGCCGCCTCCAGTGCTTTCAGCCCGGCGCGGCAATGCCGGAGCGCTTCGTCCAGGTCGGCTACACCCTCTCGTGCGTCTGTCATTCCACTCTCCTCCGCGGGTGTCCCGCGACCTCCTTGATACCATGAGTCGCAGCGTTTTTTGCCCTCACCGGCGCTCTCAAAAGGAGTTTGCAATGGTCACCGCGGCCAGGGATTTGAAGATCACCTACACAACCATGAGCGTGGAGCAGGCCGGCACCTTTAACCGCGCCTACGACGAGGCTCTGTCCTCGGTCATGAAGCAACTGGGTGGCGATTATCCGAACTACATCCAAGGCAAGGAAGTGCGGCCGAGCGTCGATACCTTCGAAGATCGAAGCCCGAACGATACCCGGATTCTGCTCGGCCGCTTCCCCGACGCCGGAGCGACACAGGCGGGGGCGGCTATTCGGGCGGCTCGGGACGCGTTCGCGGAGTGGTCGAACACGCCCTGGCAGGAGCGCCTGACGATCCTGCGCGGGGCGGCCGAAAACTTCCGCGACCGGAAGTATGAGATCGGCGCCTGGCTCACCCTGGAGGCGGGCAAGCCGCGGCTGGAGGCCATGGGAGAGGTCGAGGAAGCCATCGATCTGATAAGCGTGTACAGCCAGGAGATGGAAGCCAACAACGGCTTCCTCAAGCCCATGGGACAGCTGTCGCCCCAGGAAGCGAATCGAAGTGTCCTGCGGCCGTACGGCGTCTGGGGAGTCATCGCGCCGTTCAATTTCCCTGTTGCCCTCTCCACGGGCATGATCGCCGGCGCTCTGATCGGGGGCAATACCGTCGTCTTTAAGCCGTCACATGAGACCCCGCTCACCGGCATGCTCGTGTACCAGTGCCTGGCCGACGCTGGACTCCCGGCTGGAGCGCTGAATTACGTCACCGGGTATGGAGCGCCACTGGGGGAAGCGTTGTCGGGTGCGCAAGACCTTGATGGAATCGCCTTCATCGGGTCACGGGCAGTGGGATGTCACATCTACGCCGAATTCAGCGCGAGACGCCCCCGTCCTTGCGTTGCCGAGATGGGCGGCAAAAACCCGGTGATCGTCACCGACAGCGCCGACCTGGACAAGGCGGTCGAAGGCACGGTGCGGGCGGCCTTCGGTTACAGCGGGCAAAAGTGCAGCGCGGCGGCGCGGGTCTACATGATGCACGGAATCGCCACCGAGTTTCGCCGCAGGCTGGTCGAGAGGACCACGCAGGTCATGGTGGGCAACCCCGCCCGGCCGGACGTCTTCATGGGGCCGGTTATCAACGACGCCGCCTACAAGCGGTTCCAGAGCGTCGCCACCCGGGCACAGGCAGACGGAAAGATCCTGACCGGCGGCAACACACTGACAGAGGACGACCTGCAGTACGGGTACTACTGCGCTCCCACGATCGCGACGCTCCCGCCGGAGCACGAATTCTTCCGCGACGAGCTCTTCGTTCCCTTCCTGGTCGTGACCGAAGTCGACTCGCTGGATCAGGCGATCAAGCTGGCCAATGCATCTGAGTACGGACTGACCGCCGGAATCTTCTCCGAGGACGAGGGCGAGATCGACGATTTCCTCAACCGGATCGAAGCCGGCGTCGTGTACGTGAACCGAAAGGGCGGGGCCACCACGGGCGCCTGGCCGGGCGTGCAGTCATTCGGCGGCTGGAAGGCCAGTGGCTCGACAGGTAAGAGTGCTCTCGGGAAGTACTACGTCCAGCAGTTCATGCGGGAGCAGAACCAGACGGTCGTCTCAGACGGCTGAGGACAGGCAGAGTGAGCGCGGTCGGGGATCATCTCTCCGGCCGGTGCTACGGCATTATCCGAAGGGACTCAGCCGAGACCTGGCCATCCCGGATACGGAACGCTCGAATATCGGGATTCTCCATATCGGCGAGTGAGACGATGATCTGGAGAGCGTCGGGATAGGCGGCCAGCCCGACATCCGTGGCCGAAGGGTAGGCGCGGGTACGGGTGTGTGAGTGGTAGATCGCGCCCAGTTCCCAATCGTTTTCCTCAATGTCCAGCATGGCGGTGAGTTGTTCCTGCGGGTCCATCTCGTAGTGGACCGGGCTCGCCGACGCATTTCGGATGGGGTACACCTTCTGCGCCATTCCGTCCTTGCTGGCAATGACGCCGCAGGTCTCATTGGGGAAGCCTTCGCGCATCTGGCGGAGGATCTGGTCGACCTGGTCGCGGCCGATTACCACAGGAACGCACCTTCCAGGCCTTCTTCCAGGTCGGCGGGGTGGGCGGTCCAGAGGTCGCCGCTCAGGTATTTCCAGCCGCCGTCAGGAAGGAGTGCCACCACCGTTCCGGACTCCATGCCGGCCATATGACGCAGCGCGGCGGCGAGAATGGCGCCGGAGGACACACCGGCAAAGATGCCCTCCTCCAGGGCCAGTCGCCGCATCATCAGAATGGCATCGTCGCTGGGCACCAGATACTTGGCGTCGAGCACGGCCGGATCGAAGATGGGAGGGACGAATCCCTCATCGAGACTGCGGAGACCCTGAACCAGGTCACCGGGAAGCGGCTCAGCCGCCACGATCTGAATTCCGGGCCGGGCTTCACGCAGGCGCCGCCCCACGCCGGTCAGCGTTCCGCCAGTCCCCAGGCCCGCCACGAAGACGTCAATCTCGGGCACGTCGCGCAGGATCTCCGGGCCGGTCGTCTCGTAATGCGCCCGGGGGTTCGCTGCATTGGCGTACTGATTGAGCACCCAGTAGCGTTCCTCCCGGTCCAGATCCCTCGCAACTTCGATGGCACCGTTAGTGCCGCGCTCGGGCGGCGAGTCCACGATTTCCGCGCCCAGAATCTCCAGCAGGCGGCGGCGCTCGGGCGTCACGTTAGACGGCATGACCGCGACCACGCGGTACCCCTTAACCCGACTCACCATGGCCAGGGCAATACCAGTATTCCCGCTGGTCGGCTCCAGCAGGATATAGGTCTGCGACTCGGCGCGCGACTCAAACTCCTCCACCAGCGCGCGCGCCACCCGGTCCTTCACGCTTCCGCTGGGGTTCATGCCCTCCAGCTTGGCGACCAGTCGAATATTGGGGTAGGGGTTGAGACGGCTCAGCTCGACGACCGGCGTATTGCCGATGGCATCCAGAATGCTGCGGCCGACGCGCCGGTCCGCCGAGGCCACAACCATGAGTCTAGATGGAGCCGCCGGCCATGGCCGGTAGGATGATAACGGTATCGTTGTCCGCGATCGGCGTGTCCAGGCCCTTCAAGTAGCCCACGTCCTGGTTGTTGACATAAACATTGACGTACTTCTGCAGCGAGCCATCGTCAAAAAGGTGACTCTTCAACGACGGGTACTGGTCGGCGAGTCGATCGAGGACGACGCCCACGGTGGTGCCGTCGATGTCCACGTCGCGCGCCCCCCCGGTGTACTGCCGCAACACCGGCGGAATTCGAATTGAGGCCATGCAGCAGTCTCCTCTTAGCTCGCCAGCGCGGGAGAACGCTCGACCACGCCGATCCCGGCGCACACCGGGCACTCGGGATCCCGGCGCAGCTTCAGCTCGATAAATGACGTGGTCAGCGCGTCGAACATGAGAAGCCGATCACTCAGCGGCTCTCCGATTCCCAGGATCAGCTTCATCGCCTCATTTGCCTGCAACAGACCCATGATGCCGGGAAGCACTCCCAGGACGCCGACCTCCGAGCAACTCGGCGCCAGAGCAGCGGGTGGCGGCTCTGCGTAGACGCAGCGGTAGCACGGTCCCTCTCCGGGAAGGATGGTGGTAATCTGCCCCTCAAAACCGAGAATGCTGGACGTGATGTCCGGCTTTCCCAGCTTCACGCAGACGTCGTTCATGAGGTACATGGTGTCGAAATTGTCGCTTCCCTCGATGACCAGGTCATACTGAGCGACGATCTCCTCCGCGTTCTCCGGCGTGATACGGACTTCATGCCCGACCACGTTCACATCCGGGTTCAGAGCGTGAATGGCCTGGCGGGCCGACTCGACTTTGGACATGCCCACGCGGTCAGTGGTGTGGATAACCTGTCTCTGCAGGTTGCTCTCATCGACCACGTCGGCGTCTACGAGGCCGATGGTTCCAACACCGGCGGCGGCAAGATACAGAGCGGCGGGAGAGCCGAGCCCGCCCGCACCGATCAACAAAACGCTCGCATCGAGCAGCTTGAGCTGCCCTTCCTCACCGACCTCGGGGATCAGCACGTGGCGGCTGTAGCGGTGCATCTGCTCCGGGTTTAGCGTCCGCGGCACCACGAATCGGTGGCCGGAATCCTTCCAGGCAGTGAACCCGCCTCGCAGGGAGGTGACATCCGAGTAACCCATCTCTTGCATGGTGCGCGCGGCAAACACCGAGCGGGTGCCACCGGCGCAATAGAGGAGAACCGGGGCGTCTCGATCCGGCACCGCGCGCTCGATTCGCTGCTCCAGGTAGCCACGCGGCACGTGAACCGCGCCGGGAATGTGGCCCTCGTCCCACTCGTTCTTCTCGCGCACGTCAATCACCGCAACCTCGGGGAGCAGGCCCTCAGCAGCGCGCACATCGACCTCGCCGACGCTTTTCCTGGCTTCGGTCAGGATTTCATCAAATGTAGGCATGATTCGTCAGGACTCCCATCGACCCCATTCTATAAGGGGGTCGTTGTTCAGTCCTATACTATCGCGTCTGTGCCCGCGCGCGAAAGCGTCCGGCGATTCCGGCCAGCGCTTTCCGATCTCCCACGATGTCCCAGGCAAAAGGTTGATGGGCCGCCGGAGAGCGGAAGTAGGTTCCGACGATACGCAGATCCGGGGTCTGGACGGCGAGATCCTTCACGCGCCGGTCGTCGGTATACAGACATTCGCCGTCGTCAAACCACTTTCGAAGCTCGTAAACCATCGCCAGCGCTCCTCATTGCTGGTACTATTTTAGCACAGGCGTCCTATTTAACGGAGCGGTTTGCAGGGCTCGCGATCACAGGATGCCAAGGCGAATGCAGGCTATCGCAGCGGAGACGGCCAGAAGCGCCAGGGCAGGACCGAAGGCGTGAAACGCGCCGGCCCTGCTCTCTTTCGCGTAATTGTTCTCTCGGAGCTGAAGGGCTGTAGCTGCGACCACCACCATCCCGGCCAATGGACCCAGGATCAAAAGGGGCGCTCCCGACCGGATAGCAATGATTACGGCTCCTGTTGCGAGCAGTGCGTACGCGGCCACAATCGCCAGAACGCTGCGCTCCACGCCAAGTGCGACCGCGAAGCCCCTGGCGCCCACCACGCGGTCCGTCTCTACGTCAGGAAGGGACTGGGCAAGGTGGGCCGCGGACACGAGTAGCGTGCCGGCCGGATACAGGATCAGGAAACCTGGGGTCAGGCGTCCGGCCACGTACCAGATCCAGGTAATCAGCAGAAGAAAGCCGGCGATATATCCGGCCACGCTCAGTGGACTGCGCTTGAGCCAGCGGTCGTAAGCCAGGCCGGCCCCGGTGCCCGCGAGGACGAGGACCAGAGACACCGGACCGAAGGTGAAAGAAAGCAGGACCGCGCCTACCAGGCCGGCCGCGATAAGGATGCGAGCGGTGGCAGGGGACGCGGCACCCGACGGGATTGGCTTGCCGGGCTGGACCAGGGCGTCGCTGAAGCGATCGACGTAGTCGTTGTACGCCCCGACCGCGACCTGGGAACACAGAACGGCCGCGCAGGCACGCAGCAGCACCGGAAGCCCCAGACCACCGTGATGGGCAAGCTCGAGGAGAGCGGCCGAGGTGATGACCACCACTGCAACGGGAAAGGGGTGAATGAGGCGGACGGCGCCGGTCAGACGTCCAACGGATCCCGGCATCTGCTGCACGCCGGGGTCGCTACCGAGGCCCGCACCCAGGGGCGCCACCCCCGTCGATCCCCGCCCTGCGGTAGGCCGTGTCGATATGAGCGAGAAAGGGGGTCATGTCAAAGGCCGCGTCGAGATCGATATCGGAGAGCCGTCCAGTCACGCGCGTGTCGGATTGGAGCAGACCTCTGAACGACTGTCCGGATTCCCAGGCCCGCATGGCAGCGCTCTGTACGATTCCGTAGGCGACCTGCCGGCTGAGGCCGGCATCGATAAGCGCCGTCAGCACCTTCTCGGAAAAGATCAGTCCGGAGGTCCGCTCCAGGTTCTCGCGCATCCGCTGCGCGTTCACGCGCATATCGCTCACGATCGCGGTCATCTCGGTGAGCATGAAG
>JAICWV010000182.1 GCA_025966365.1 Chloroflexota bacterium
AACCGTCGGTATCTACTGGTGTTTCAACATCATCAATGCCGACCCAAACACTCGCACCCTGCACCGTCCGGTCGTCTCCTGGCGTCTGGAGTGCCCGATTTGCGGTGCCTCACAGGTCGGCAAGAACTGCGATCACAAGGTCTCCTACGTCGCCGATGTCCCGGCGGAAGAAGTTACCTGGCACGCGCTGGACCTCCTGCAGCGACAGAGGTAGCGGTACCAGGCGCACGGAAATGGGTTGAACACGCGTGTGTCATTGTCCGTTCGGAGCTACACGTGTAGCCGGAGCCTCCGCGCTCCGGCGTGCCGACGTCCCTGGTCACTGCCCATCGGCCCGGTGCATCGCACCTCGGCCGGCGGAAGGACCGGCTGCCGAGACTGTCTGGATCACGAGACCTGCCGCGAGTCGGGAAGCCGGCCACGCTGGACACATCTGGGAACGGCCCGGCCGACTCCGTCTATCCGGAAGGCTCGTCGTCGCTGGAGATAACCTCGCGCACGAGATAGAGGGGGCGGGCGCGGACCTCGTCGTAGATGCGGCCGAGGTACTCGCCGAGGATACCCAGGAAGATCAACTGAATCCCACCCATGAACAGCACCAGGATGAGGGTCGATGCTTGCCCGACGACAGCATGGATGAGGATACGAAGCACGATCGCCACCACGATGCCAAGAAGGCTGATACCGGCCAGAAAGAAGCCGAAGGTGGTCGCCAGCTGCAGCGGGATGGTGCTGAAGCTGGTAATGGCGTCGACCGAAAATCGAACCATCTTCCGCAGCGGATACTTGGTGGTGCCGGCAAATCGCTCGTGCCGGTCGTACTGTACCGCTTCCTGGCGGTACCCCACCCAGGCCGAGAGACCGCGCATAAAGCGATGGTGCTCGCGCATCTCGATCAGCGCGTTCACGACCTTGCGGTCGAGCAGCCGAAAGTCGCCGGTGTTGTGGGGAATATCCACGGAGGTGATGCGGCGCATGATGCGGTAAAAGGCATCGGCGGTGAGCAGCTTGAAGCGCGTTTCTCCGCTGCGGTTCCGCCGCTGGGCGTACACAACCTCGGCACCAGAGCGCCACTTCTGCACCAGCTCTTCGATGACTTCCGGCGGGTCTTGCAAATCGGAGTCGATGATGACGACCGCCTGGCCCCGGGCGTAGTCGAGGCCGGCGGAGATGGCGATCTGATGGCCGAAGTTTCGGGAGAAGTCCACGATGCGGATATGCGGATTGTGGGCCTGCAATTCGCGCATGACCTGCAACGACTGGTCGCGGCTTCCGTCGTTCACCAGAACGATTTCATAGGTCGCGCCGAGTCCCTCCAGGACGCCAGTCACGCGCTCGACGAAGGCGGCGACGGTCTCTTCTTCGTTGTAGACGGGCGCGACCAACGAGAGTATTGGACGCGCCGACACGGCTGAGGAAACCTCCTTCATCGCTGCTCGTTCCTGGGCCATATCCTGTTCGTTTTCCCCTTCGCCACCGGTCGGTGTAGGGTACCGCGCCCTGCCACGGAGCGACAAACGAGCGACATGCATCATCTGGCGCGCACATGCCAGATCGCGGGATTTGTAGAGGCGCGATAGAAGGGTGTGTCTACGACGGGTGTCGTCTGCGGCTCCGACCTACGTTTCTCCGCCTACAAGGGACTGGCAGTAGAGGCGGGTCGCGATGGTTGGGCTATAGCCCCGCGGGCAGACTTCGAGAATGCCGACGGAAACCATGCCGTCCAACAGCCGTTTGGTCTCGGCTTCCTCCTGCCCAAGCAAGCAGGCGACCATCTCAGCGCAGCGCGGCTCCTTCATCATCTCCATCAGGATCCCGATCTCCGCCACCGAGATCCAGGGACGGTCGTTCCAGACCGAGCGCGAGCCAGCACAGGCGGCCGTTTCACGCGCCGAGAAGAGCAGCCCACCTATGGCCGAAAACAGGTCCTCGGAATCGGGAGCATCCACCGTATCCTCCCCATCCCCGCGTGGTGGACCGCCGGGGATTAGGGCCAGCATAGCAGAGGCCTCTCTTCTCCCAGCCTCTACGCCGGCTCTTTGTAATTCTTCTCCCCGGCCTCGATGGGCACGCGCAGCCAGTTCTCCAGCGGCGGCAGCGGACAGCTGTAGGCCTCGTTGTAGGCGCAATACGGGTTATAGAGGTAGTTGAAGTCGACGTGAACCTGGTCCTCGCCCGCCATTTCCGGCTCCAGATAGCGGCCGGCCCCGTAGGTCTCCTTCCCCGAGGTGGCGTCGCGCATCGGGAGAAATAACTCTCCATCGGGGCTCGCGTAGACCGTCAGCGACACCGGCTGGCCGTTGACCTCGAAGTGAATCTTGCCTGCGCGTCGGTACTCACGCTGATCGCCGGTGCTCGTCTCCATCGAGATCGGCTCGTCCGAGACGTCCCGGTCCAGTGGGAGGTGCATGTGCAGCGCGGCGCTGAACGGGTAATAGGGAAGTCCGTTGAAGTGGTGCCGCTCCTCATGGGTCAGCGGAGACTGAGGGTCTTGCGCAAACCAGGAATCCTTGGCGGCGCGGAAGTGCTCCAGCTGATGCGCGGCATGGTCGTCGTGGCCGTTGCCGCCGTGGTCGTGAGAATGATCGTGATCGTCGTGCGTGTTGTCGTGCATCCTGGTCTCCTCTGATTACATGCCGAGCCTCTCCGCCATCCAGATCCGGATGTCGGCGAGCTCCGGTCCGCTGATCTGGTGCCCCATCGGATACTCGCGGTAGGTGAGATCCACCGGAGTGGTCTGAAGATAGTCGCGGGTTTCCCGGCCGAACGTGACGGGAATGACGTTATCGAAGGTGCCGTGGGCCTGAAAGATGGGGTGCCCGGCCGCCTCCTCCAGTTTCAGCGGTAGCTGGTTGTGCAGCGGAAAGTAGCCGGAAAGGATCATGCCGCCGGCAACTCGATCGGGATCGGTGAGGGACAGAGTCCCGGCCATGACCGAGCCCATGCTAAACCCGGCCACATACAGCCGGGCCGGGTCGATTGGGTAGGCATCGGCGATCCCGGCGACAAATTGCCGGAGCAGGTCGAGGCTCTCCCGCAGGGTTTTCTCATCCGGATAGCCCACGCCTTCCTGGTCCAGCCCGTACCAGGCGTATCCACCCCAGGGGAACTGGAAGGGCGCCCGGGCACTGATCCCAAACAGCCGCTCGTCGATCTCCGCCGCCAGCGGCAGGAGGTCGTTTTCGTCGGTCCCCCGGCCATGCAGCAGGAGCAGGGCGGGATGCGGAGCAGGCCCGGATCGGGCCGGGGACGCGCGATGGGTCAGCGCCAGATCGGGCATGTGTTTCTCCGTCCTCCCCACGGCATCCGATTCTATGTCGCGCCCGGGCCCGGACCCTGATACGGGCATACTGAGGCGTGACCGCCCCTGCCCCTCCCGCGTCTTCCCACACCAGCCCCTTTGCCTCCCTCCACTCCCGCAACTTCCGCCTCTACTGGTCGGGGGAGACAGGCGCTATCACCGGCTCGCAGCTGCAGATGGCCGCGGTCGCGTGGCAGGTCTATGCCCTCACCCACTCGCCCATCGCGCTCGGCGTCATGGGCCTGTTTCGGGTGGTCCCGATCATCATCTTCTCGCTGATCGGCGGCGTGGTGGCCGACTCCGTGAATCGGCGCCTCCTGCTGCTGACCACCAATGGCACCATGGTAATGCTGACCGTCATCCTGGCTGTCCTCACGCTAACCGGAGCCGTCAACATCTGGTTCGTCTACGTGCTCACCGGCCTGGAGGCGGCGGCACTGGCCTTCGACACACCGGCGCGGCAGGCGCTGGTTCCTTCCATGGTGACGGCAGAGCGGCTGCCCAACGCGCTGAGCCTGATGAGCACGTCGTCGCAGCTCGGCGCGGTGGTTGGCCCCACTCTGGCTGGTCTGGTCATCGCCGCCTATAGCGTTGGCGCCGCCTACGTCGTCTCGGCTATCGGCACCATTCCCGTGCTTGCGGCGCTCCTCCTCATCCGGCCGCCGAAGGTGGTGGGGGAAGCGCCAAAGATCAGCCTTGGGGCCGCCCTGGAAGGGCTCCACTTTGTTTGGAATACGCCGATCATCATGAGCCTGATGGCGCTGGACTTCATCGCCACCTTTTTCGGGTCCGCCACCGCGCTGCTGCCGATCTTCGCCAAAACCATCCTTCGAGTGGGGCCGGAGGGCTACGGCGTCCTCTATGCTGCTCCGGCGGCGGGAGCCATCATCGCCGGGGTGCTGATGGCCTTCTTCGCCGGCCGGATCCACCGCAAGGGACTGCTCATCATCGGGGCCATCTGCGCCTATGCCGTGTGCACGGCGCTCTTCGGCGCCTCACGCATCTTCGCCCTCTCGCTCCTGGCTCTGGCCGGCGTCGGCTTCTCGGACACCGTCAGCATGATTCTGCGCCAGACCATCCGGCAGCTGGTGACTCCTGACGCCCTGCGCGGACGCATGACCTCGGTGAACATGATCTTCTTCATGGGCGGTCCGCAGTTGGGTGAGGTTGAGGCCGGTGTCGTGGCCCGCGTCTTCGGAACCCCCTTCTCCGTCATCTCCGGCGGCATCGCTGCCCTCCTGTGCGCCGCTGCCATCGCCAGCACCGCCCGCCACCTGCGCGACTACCGCGGCTAAAAGAAACATGTGAGGCCACACCGCCACTCGACCGCTGAGGATATTCGCCGTCCTGCCTATCCATTGCCCCTGATACTCGTAGTCATATCAATTCATTGATGTCTGCGCCGCAGCGTAGCTTCTGGCCACGTGTTCCCGGACGTGGAGGAAGGTGGCAGGCTCGATGACGCCGGTAGGCAACCATCAGGGTGCATGAATTGAAGCTTCATTGCGATGCAGACCGCAATGAAGTTGCGGAAACTACGCGCGGTGATGACGATAGTTTTGAGGCTACGGCGTCCGAAGTCTGTCCGTACAATCGGCTCATGGACAGAGACGCAACCCTTGACCAGCTTCTCGCCTGGGCAGAAGAGGAGGACACCATCCGCACGGTGGTGCTCACCGGCTCAGCCGCGCGTGGGACCACTGATCGATACTCTGATCTCGACATCCAGCTCTATTCGACCGAGCCCGACCGTCTGCTGGACCGCGACGACTGGTATCGGCAATTCGGTCACGTCCTCGTCGTTGAGGCACTGGAGAACGAGGGCTGGAACCCCACCCGCCTCATCTACTACGCGGGTGGCAAAATCGACTTCACCATTCTGTCGACATCGCTTCTCGACTCCGGCATGGAGCTCGACCGTCCGTTCCAGGTGCTGATCGACAAAGACCACAGGTCCGGTAGTTTTCGGGCCGTCCCGCTCCCCGGTGCTGAGCCTCCGACCGAGGCCGCGTTCCTCGAGTGTGTCAATTGGTTCTATGCCGCCCTGACCATGTGGGCGAAGCAGGTGGCGCGCGACGATCCGTGGGCGGGGAAGATCCGCGACCAGAACAGTAAAGAACTGTTGTTGCGAATGCTGGAGTGGGACCACAGGGTGCGCAAGGGGTGGGACTAC
Organism: Chloroflexota bacterium; assembly: GCA_025966365.1. Classification (GTDB taxonomy): domain Bacteria; phylum Chloroflexota; class UBA5177; order UBA5177; family UBA5177; genus JAICWV01. Next base: position 5,475 of record JAICWV010000182.1, read on the forward strand.
GACACCTGGCACCTGGGTGTCCGTCAGCGCGAGTGGGTCGATCCGGAGCTGCTCCCCGCGATCGCCGCTACCTGGAGCGGCGCCAGTCGCGCGGAGTCGGCTCGCGCCATTCGCGCGTCCCTCGATCTCTTCGACATGCTCAGCGGCCGAACTGCCGAAGCGCTCGGATACGTTCGATTCGATTGTGCCGGCGTTCGTGATGAAGTGGAGCGGCTGCTGGGTGGGGCAGTCTGATC
>JAICWV010000244.1 GCA_025966365.1 Chloroflexota bacterium
CGTCCGCAGGTGCTGGTGACCTATGACGAAGAGGGCGGGTACGGCCATCCCGACCACATCATGGCCAACCGGATCACCGTCGAGGCCTACCGCCGTGCCCGCGAGGAGGGCCTGGGCGTCCAGCGCCTCTTCTACCCCGCGCGCTCGCGCGAAGACTTCCGCCGCTGGGTGGAAGGGCTGCGCGAGCTGGGCCTGGAGATCCCCTGGGTGCGCGGCGACTTCAATTTCGACGAGTACGGCGTCCCCGAGTCCGAGTTGAGCGCCATCGTGGACATCTCCGACTACGCGCCAATGAAGAAGCAAGCCCTGGCCGTTCACAAGACCCAGATCAAGCCTGACTTCTTCTATCTCTCCATCCCCGACGACCTCATGCGTCGCTTCCAGGGACGGGAGTTCTTCCAGCAGATCGAGCCGCCCCGCCAGCCGGGCCCTCCGGCCGATGATCTTTTTGACGGTGTAGAGACCAACAGCGAAGAAGCCGTCGCCTAACTCGAGGTTTTTGGGGTGGACAGTCTGTGCCAGACTGCCCACCCCTCTTTACATTGACTTGCCGACGAACCAGCCGATGATCAGGCCCGGGATGAAGAAGATGATCCCGAACAGGATCACCGTTCCTGCCACAATCTTGCCCAGCACACTCAACATCACGGGGTCGGAGAGAAAAGACACGTCCATGAACAGACCTCCTTAGTACGGCAACTGCGCACGGCAAGACCCGTACCACACTTGTGACGGGTCGGCAAGTCCAGTGTAGTCTGCACCGATGGACCTTGCTCTCGACCTCCGCGGTATCGCCAGGCTCTATGGAAGCGCGGTGGCGCTGCGTGCCCTCTCTCTGACATTGCCGTCCGGTGAGGCGCTGGCGCTCCTCGGACCCAACGGCTCGGGGAAGACGACGCTTCTGAAAATCATCGCCGGAGCAATCGGTCCCACCCTGGGTGGCGGGACCGTGTACGGCCACGACCTGGTGCGCGACCGGGCGGCACTGCGTTCGGTCACCGGCCTGCTCGCGGCCGAAACCTACCACTATGACGACCTCACCGCGCGTGAGAACCTCCAGTTCATCCTGACCATGTCCGGCCGGCGGCCGCCGGCCGGGCAGCTGGCAGAGGCACTGGAGACGGTCGGGCTGGCGAGACACGCCGATGATCGCGTCCGGACGTTCTCCAGCGGCATGCGGCGTCGCCTGGCGCTGGCCCGCCTCTCTCTGCTCGCGCCCCGTCTCCTGCTGCTTGACGAGCCGTACAACAGCCTCGACGCCGACGCCGCCGACCTGGTCGATGCCACCGTGCGGGGCGTGACCGAGCGCGGCGGGGCGGTGGTGCTGGCGACCCACGACGCCGCCCGCGGCCTGAGCGTCTCCGACCGCGTGGCCGTCCTCGAGCGCGGCATCCTCACCCATTTAGGCCCGGTTCATTCCTATGCGCAGCACGTGGGCTGAGCAGACCTGGGCCGTCTTCCGCAAGGACGTGCTCCTGGAGTCACGCAGCCGCGTCAACATCAACGCCATGCTCTTCTTCGCCGCCATGGTGCTGCTGATCTTCTCCTTCGCCCTGGGCCCCAATCCGGCCCGCTTGCAGGAGGCGGCGGGTGGCCTGCTCTGGCTGGCCTTCATCTTTTCCGGCATCCTCGCTTTCGGCCGCGCGTATCAGCTCGAAGCCGAGAACAACGCCTTCGAAGGTCTCCTGCTGGTCGCGCAGCACCGGAGTGCCATTTACGCCGGCAAGGTCATCGGCGTGGTGGCGGTGATGGCGGTGCTGGAAGCGGTCATCGTGCCGGTGATGGCGCTCCTCTTCAATCTGGACCTCTGGGGTGTCCTGCCGTCCCTCGCTCTCGTGGCCTTTTTGGGAACGGTCGGCTTCGCCGCCATCGGCGCGCTTTACGGCGCGCTGACCATGTCGTTGCGCGCGCGCGAAGTCCTGCTTCCCTTGCTGGTGTTTCCGATCACGGTTCCCGTGATCCTGGGCTCGGTCCAGGCCACCACCCAGCTCCTTACTGGCGGCCAGACCGATCTCGGCAGCTGGATCTCGCTGCTGGCCGCCTTCGACGTCATCTTCCTGACCACCGGAATGCTGGTCTTCGAGTACGCGGTGGGAGAGTAAGACAGGGTGCGGGAAAGGTATAGACTGGCACGTAGAAACGATGGGATGGATCCAGCGTAACGGCCAGGTCCTTGGACCTGCTTCACTCGGTTTGCTTCTGCTGGGCGGCTATCTGGGACTGGTCTGGGCGCCACCAGACGTCAATCAGGGCAATGTCATGCGTATCATGTACGTCCATGTGCCGACCATCATGGTGGCCTACCTTGCCTTCTTCCTGGTCCTGGTCGCCAGCGGCCTCTACCTCTGGAAGCGCGACCTCATGTGGGATCGCCTGGCGTCCTCCTGCGCCGAGCTGGGCGTGCTCTTTACCGCCCTGGCCATCGGCGTCGGTTC
>JAICWV010000103.1 GCA_025966365.1 Chloroflexota bacterium
GGCGGCCGCGCAAGTGGTGGCAGTCCGCCGGGACATCCCGGGAAAGGAGACCGTGCCGTTGACAGCCACGCTCTCCCGCGTCTCCCGGCTGCTCGACGCCGTGCAGGCAAACCTATTTGACGAGGCCAGGCGGTTCCTCGACGAGCACACCTCCACCGCCGACTCCTGGTCACAGCTCGAGCAGATTCTCGACACCACCGGCGGTTTCGTCTGGGTCAATTGGTGTGATAGCAAGGAATGCGAGCAGGCACTGGCAGGACTCAAGGCGACCGTGCGGGCGATTCCGTTGGTCGAGGCGGATGCGGAGCCCATCGGGCCTTGCATCTGCTGCGGCAAGGAGGCACAGTTCCGTGTCACCGTGGCCCGCTCGTACTAGGAAGGTGCTCCGGCCCCCGTGCTATGCTGTGCGCGCGACACGGACAGCGCTGGAATTCCGGGTCCGGAACGCGCTACCGTAAACGACGGCACTACGTACCGTTCGAGGGAAGCACTTGACAGATGCGACAACGACGCAGTCTGACGATCTGGCGTCGGTAACCGAGCCGGCCGAGCAAGACGGCACCATACCCGAGTCCGAAGCGGCCGAGATCCTTGAGGCGGTCGGTGACGACGTCGAGGAGATCGACCAGGCCATCACGGCACTGGTGACTCACGACGTCAAAGTGGAGCCGGAAGAGGACGAGGACGACGACCAGGGCGCGGCAGCGGAGATCGAGCGCGTGCTCGATGCCGAGGGAGCCGCGATCGACGACCCCGTGCGCATGTACCTGCGCGAAATCGGCCGGGTTCGCCTGCTGCGGGGCACCGAGGAAGTGGACCTGGCCCAGGCGATGCGCGACGGCGACGGCGAGCTTCAGAAGCAGCTTCGTGGCGAGCCGTACGATCAGATCACTATCGATCGCGGGATGGAAGCGCGCCGCAAGCTCACCGAGGCCAATCTTCGGCTGGTTGTCAGCGTTGCCAAGAAGTACATCGGCCGCGGCATGAACCTCCTTGACCTAGTTCAGGAAGGAAACATCGGCCTCATCCGCGCCGTCCAGAAGTTCGACCATACCAAGGGCTATAAGTTCTCGACCTATGCCACGTGGTGGATCCGCCAGGCCATCACGCGTGCCATCGCCGACCAGGCGCGAACAATCCGCATCCCCGTTCACATGGTCGAGACCATCAATAAGGTGATTCGTACCTCACGCCGCCTGCATCAGGAATTCGGCCGCGAGCCGACGTCCGATGAAATCGGACAGGAGCTCGACCTCACCGGCGACAAGGTGCAGGAGATCATGAAGGTCGCCCAGACGCCTGTCTCTCTCGCCACTCCGATCGGAGAGGAAGAGGACAGCACGCTGGGCGACTTTATCGAGGACGAGGTGGCGGAGGGGCCGCAAGATGCCGCCTCCATGCAAATGCTGCGCGAATCGGTAGAGGAAGCGCTGGATTCCCTCTCCGACCGAGAGCGCGATGTGTTGAAACTGCGCTTCGGACTGCTCGACGGGCGTGCCCGCACCCTGGAAGAGGTCGGTAAAGAGTTCAACGTCACGCGTGAGCGCATCCGCCAGATCGAGGCCAAGGCGCTGCGCAAGCTGCGCCACCCGTCCCGCAGCCGTAAGCTCAAAGATTACCTGGAAGCCTGAGGCTGGGCAGCCAGGAAATCGAGTACCCGCTGCATCAGGAGCGCAGCCGCCTCCGCGTCGTATGAAGGCTGCGTGCTGTCGGCGAAATAATGCTGGTCGCCGGGGTAGAGGAACAGCTCGCCGTCCTCAGCCTCCTCGACCAGCGCGCGGGCAGCGTCGATGTCACCCTCGCCCACGAAGTACGGGTCGGCGTCCATCCCATGCACCTGCACCGGGACCCCTTGGGGCCAGGAGGAGCTGAACTCCGAGACCGGGACGCAGGAGTAAAAGAGCAGGGCGCCGCGCGCTCCTTTTCGGGTCTGGGCCAGGTTCTGGGCCACGAGCTCGCCGAGCGAGAAGCCCCCGTACACCAACCCGGCAGGCAGCTTATCCACCGCCCGGACGCCGCGATCGATGACCTCGCCGAACCCGATCTCTTGCGCATAAGCCACGCCCTCCTCGATGGTGGAAAACGTGCGGCCCTCGAACAGGTCGGGTGTGTGCACGGTGTGTCCGGCGCGGCGTAACTCGTCCGCAAACTGCACAGTGCCAGGGGTGCGCCCCAGCGCGTGGTGGAAAAGCACGACTTCAGCCATTTGTATCCTCCCGATCAGAAGTAAGAACGTGTGACCTAAAAATATAGAGGGATCGGAACCGACCGGCAAAAAATTTACCGGTGCGCGGCTCTTGAGGACGGATTAACCCGGATCGTATACTTACATGTGCTGTGGGTCATGCCCACGGCATTTTCATCGCTCCGGCGTAGCTCAGTGGCAGAGCGGGCGGCTGTTAACCGCTTGGTCGTAAGTTCGAATCTTACCGCCGGAGCCAATTTTTATTTCCGCGCCAGGCGTTCCCCGGCCAATGGATGGCGGGACGCGATTGATTGGGTGCCGCCAGGCGGGTTCAGCCGGGGATTGTCGCGTCGCGCAGAATGTCGGCCGCCAGTACCGTGTCTCCGGAGCTGAGGGCATGGCGCGCGGACTCGGCCGCGTCCTCCCAGTCGTCGACGGCTCCAGAGGCCCGCGCCCGCTCGATAATCTGCTCCAGCTGCACCAGGAGTGCTTCCAGGGTCCGGGAGGAAGGCTCGGGTGTCAGCGACCCGACATGGTGCTGTAGTGCCAGCAGCGCCGTCTCGAACGGAGTGGTCATCACCACCGCTCGTCCGGGAGAGTACGTGGAAGGACAGCTATCCTCTTCCGGCATCGCGGCCTATCCCTCGGTGCTCAGGCGCACCCTGACGCGGCCTGCGGCCGATGCCAGGTCGATTGCCCGCGCCAGCACGGTCGACCGCTCCTTGACGCCCGCGTAGCCGATGCGTCCGGTCAGAAGAGCGCACACGAGCCGCCACGTCCGCGAGGATCGCTTGACCATCTGCGCCGCGATCGGCGGGGCCAGGTGGAAAATCTGGTGAAGCTGAATTGAGACCAGCAGATCGGGTACGAGGTCGCGCTCGATTTCGTGCGCGTATCCGGAGAGATCGCTCTGTGCGCCCGAGACATACGCGGCAAGGTGGCGAGCGGCAATCTGCCCGCTCTTCACTGCCGAGTAAATCCCCTCGCCGGTGAGCGGATCCACAAAGCCGGCCGCATCCCCGACCAGAACCGCATTCTCCTTCTCCACCGCGGAGCCCTGGCGGAACACGGGCAGCGGGTGACCATTCACCCCCCATAGTTCATCCGGAGAAAAGCCGTAATAGTGGGTAAGCCGGGCCAGACGGCTGCGAAGGCTGGGACCGACCGGCCAGTTGCCCCCCACTCCGATATTCACATGATCGCCCTTGGGAAAGAGCCAGCCATAGCCACCGGGCGAGGAGCCGACATCGACGGCAAACCGTTCGCGCCACCGGGCCTCCCTGGCTGGTGGAAGTTCGATATTGCCTTCCAATGCGATCCCGAGCGAACGTTCTACCGGAATTCCGGCCAGGCGGGCTGTCTTGCCGTTGGCACCGTCGGCTCCCACCAGGACACGCGCCCGAAAACCTTCGGTTCCGGCTCTGACCGTCACCCCTCTCCGGTCCATTTCCACCTCCCGCAGGGCCGCCCGCTCGCGGAAAGTCACGCCGCTCCGGATCGCCTGCTCGGCCAGATAGGCATCCAGCCTTCGACGCTGCGTCATGTACGTCAATGGCTCGTCCGAGCGACGGACATAGCTGTACCCCGCCCGAACACTGACCTGCAACTCGCGAATGGTTCGCTCGGCGACGTCGCCCAACTCAAACGGGAGCAGCTGGGCCGTTCGAACGTTCACGCCGCCTCCACAGGGCTTGTCGCGCGGAAACTCCTCGCGGTCGAGCATAAGGACGCTCAGGCCTCGCAGCGAGCACTCGCGAGCAGTGGTGCTGCCCGCGGGTCCCGCGCCGACGACGATGACGTCGTACTCCACCCTCTGCCTCTAACTCGCCTGATCGGCCACGGGCGCCGGAGCAGCCGTGCGGATCCGCCCTCGTGCGGCGAGTTTGATGCGGTCCAGTATCGGGGGCTGCGGGAGGGACGTGGCAATCCAGATAGACATGAAGTCCATCAGGCAATAGCCGGCCGAGATGACCGACGGGGGGTTGCCACTGGGGATGTGACTCACCGGCGCAAATACCTGCCAGGCCCAGTTCCCGAAGTGGGTCCCCCACAGCTCGAGATAGGAGGTTACGAAGAAGGCCGCGGCATACACCGGAGCGGAGGGCTTCCGCATGAACCAGGCGAACAGCGGCCACCACAGGAAACCCAGCAGATCGAGTCGGTGCAGCAGGAGCGGCTCCACGGTCATGCCGCCTACTGCCCAGGCAGTCGCCACCCAGAACGCAGCCCGTGCGACTATCTGTCCATGGCGTTCCATAAATGGTGTCCGGGCGGCGCGCAGCGCAAACAGATAGACGAGGCCGTGGCCCGGGGGAACGAAGAGCGGCACATTTCCAAAGCGATAGCGGTAGATGCCCCAGACCACCGATGACCACAGCTCCACGCAGGTGGCGATCGCCACCATGGTCCACACCTGGCGACGCTCGGTGGGTGCGGAGAACCGCGTGGCGGCAAAGAGAATGATCCAGGCGCCGACACCGAGCACATCCTGCTGCATCACGTCCGAGGTGTGGATGTCCAGAAAGAACGCGAGCGGAATCAGGAAGAGCAGAAATATCTGGTAAGTGTAGGGAGCCAGCCGGCCGGTGACAGGTCGCAGCAGCGCGGGAGAACGTATCATTCGGCCAAATTATACCGGCCAGTGAGCCGGTCTACGGGTCGCTCCCCACTGCCCTCCGCCTTCCATAAAAAGAGCCGACCGGCGAGGTGCGACGCTGCCGGTCGGCTGTAGCCTCCCGAGGTCGGCCGGTGAGGCGTTGTGCGTGCTGAGGTAGGAGTCCTTGGACCCGGCCGACCTCGAGAAAGGGAGGAAGGAAGCACCCTCAGTATCGCAGCGAATTCTTGGAAGACAATTTGAGGCTGATTCGAGTCTTCTAAGAGTCCAGAGATGCTACGCAGCTGAGGCCAGAAGCTCCTCGGCATGGCGCGCAATGTTCTCTTCCCGCTTGGGGCCGAACCCTCGCAGCTCACGTATACGCCCTGATCGAGCGGCAGCGACCAGCTCTGCCAGGGACTCGATCTGCAGCTCCCGGATTAGCGTCACCGCTGTCTTGGGCCCGATGCCTTCGACGGATAGCAACACGGTGAGGGGAGCACCAAGCTCATCGAGAAGCGCCTCGTGCACACCCATGTGGCCGGTGTTGATCAGATCGTACAGGCGCTTCCGGATGCGCTCTCCCACTCCGGGTAGCGGCAGCTCATCGCCATCGGCGATGCACTCCGCCAGCGAGCGCCGCATGAGAAGCACACCGAGTGCCGCCCGCCGATACGCGCGAACGCGGTACTCGTTCCCCTCGATCAAGTCCAGAATGGAGGCGATCTGGAACAGAATGCGCGCGATCTCCTGATTGGTCGGAAAGAGGTCGTCCAGCTCGTTCATGGTCTACTTCCTAGCACAAATGCTCTATATTGTACCCCAAAATCGACCATTTTGTCGAGGATGTATGCGGATTTTCCCGTTCGCGCGGGTGCTTGTAGAGGCGCCGGCCTACACGTCCGGTGTGTCCTCTTCCTCTGCCGCGTATTCCACGAAGCGCTCTCGCACCGCCTGCGTCAGCTCCTGGACTTGCAGCTCGGCCTGACTCAACAGCGCCTCACTCTGCTGCGCCAGCTCGGTCCCCCGCCGGTACAGCGCAATCGCTTCCTCGAGTGGCACATCCGGCTGCTGCAGGCGCTCCACCACCTTTTCCAGCTCCGCCAGAGACTGCTCGAATCCGCCGGTTTCCATCAGCCCTCCTCCACTCGCACCCGGAACGAACCATCGGATACGCGCGCGTGCAGGAGTCGCCCAGGTGTCGCCTCGGCCACGCGTCCGACCACACTGGTTCCGTCTTCAGCCGTGAGCACGGCATACCCCCGGTTCAGGATCGCCAGCGGATCCAATGCGTCCAGCTGCCCTCGCAAGGCCTCGAGGCGGGCGCGCTTGCTCCCGAGCAGTACCCTGATTGCCCGCTCCTGAGCTCGCGAAGCGCTCTCGGTGCGCTGACGCTGGATGCGCAGCCTCGTCTCCGGACGTGAGCGGATGAGCGTGCGATTGGTCTGGACCCAGCGGCGCCGAGCGGCTGCCAGGCGCTCGCGCACGTTTCTGGTCATCTCGGCATGCAGTCGAGCCATGGACCCGACCAGGGCTCCCGCGTCCGGAACCGCCGCTGCAGCCGCGAGAGACGGTGTGGCGGCGCGGTAGTCGGCCACATAGTCGGCGATGGACCAGTCAGTTTCGTGGCCGATTCCGGTGATCACCGGAATCCGCGAGGCGAAAATAGCCCGTGCCAGCCGCTCCTCGTTGAAGGCCGCGAGCTCTTCGGGCGCGCCGCCGCCGCGGACCAGGAGAATCACCTCCGCATCCGTCAGCCGGTTCACGATATCAATCGCCATTGCCATCTCATCCGCTGCGCCCTCTCCCTGAACTGACGCCCCGGCCACGATCACCGTGACGAACGGATACTGCGTGCTCAGGCGATGGAGCACGTCGTGGTACGCCTGACTACCCGGTGATGTGACCAGAGCCAGCGTCCGCGCAAATTGGGGAACCGGGCGCTTGCGGCCCTCTACGAAGAGCCCCTCCGATTCGAGCCTGGTTCGAAGCTGCTCGATGCGCTGAAAGGCTGCGCCTTCTCCCTCGACCAGCACCCGCTCTACATAGATCTGATAGGTGCCGCGGGGCTCATACAGCGTGAGGAAGCCGTGTACGGTGACAGAGAGGCCTTTGCGCAACTGCGCCACTTCCTGCGCCTGTTGCAACGCCTCCCGGCGAAAGAGGACGCACGGAATCTGGCTCACCTCATCCTTCAGCGTGAGATACACATGCCCGCTGGCGGCACGGGTCAGATCAGAAATCTCTCCACGCACGGAAAGCGATGTCAGCAGATCGTCGCGTTCCACCAGATATTTGAGATAGCGCGTGAGCTCGCCGACGCGCAGCGGCCGCTGCGCAGCGGGAAGCGCTGCTTCAACCACGCGGCTGGACCTCGAACAGCGCCTGCCCGTACTCCACGGCCTGTCCGTCGGTGGCCAGCACCGTCGCGATTGTCCCGCGGCATCCCGCTTCCACTTCTGTCAGCACCTGCAGCGCTTCGATGATGCCGACGACCGTGTGATCGTCCACGCCGCTGCCCTCGCCCACGTAGGGAGGATCGCCGGGATTTGACGCGGAATAAAACGTGCCCACCAGCGGAGCCGTCACCCGAAACACCTGCGACTCCATACCGGCAAGCTTGGCTTCCTCTATCTCGGCCTGCGTGTCCGCTGAGCCCGCGGACGGCGCGGCCCGACGCAAGCGTAGCTGCGTGTCCCCTTCGGTCAACTCCAGCTCACGGATGTCCGAGCCGCGCAAGCTATCGAGAATCCGGGGTAGGTCCTCGGTGACAAATTGGACCGGGTCATCCATCACCTCACGCCCGCTCAATGTACTGGCCGGTGCGGGTGTCTATGCGGATGCGCTCTCCCTCGCTGACAAAGAGCGGCACCTGAACCACGAGCCCGGTCTCCATCGTCGCCGGCTTGGTTCCGGCGGACGCGGTATCTCCCCGCAGCCCGGGGTCGGACCGCTCAACCGTCATCTCAACGCTTGGCGGCAAATCGGCTCCGATGGGCTCATCCTGATATGTGAGCAGCTCAACGGTTTGACCGTCGGTGAGGTAGTTGGTGACATCCCCCAGGAGATCGGCGTTCAGCGCCGTCTGCTCGTAGGTCCCCGTATCCATGAAGTGATACGTCGAGTCCTCGCGATACAGGTACTGAACTGTCTTCTTGTCCAGGATGGCGCGCCGGAACTTCTCACCGGCCTGAAAGGTCCGCTCGATGATGGCACCGGTCTTCAGATTGCGCATCTTCAGCCGTGCCTGGGCGCTGCCGCGTCCCATCTTGATGTGATGATGCTCGATGATCGACCACAGGTCGCCATCGAGATCGATAGCCATGCCACGTTTGAGGTCGCCGGTTGAGATCATGTCACTCCCACCTAGCAGCTAAGATTTTCGTACTTCAGCTGGTTGGCGCACTGTTGCTGGTAGGTCACGGCAAAGGCGTGGTGGCCGTGTCCCTTTGCGACGAAAAAGAGGAAATGCGTGTGTTTCGGGTGCAGCACCGCCTGAATGCTGGCCAGACCCGGGTTTGCGATCGGCCCGGGGGGCAGTCCCTTATTCAGATAGGTGTTGTACGGCGACTGGGTCTGGAGTTGACCCGTCGTCAGCATCGGCCACCAGTCCTTCGCGGTTCCCACCACATATTGAACGGTGGGATCAGCCTGTAAAGGCATGCCGATCTTGAGCCGGTTGAGATAGACACTGGCGATGATGGGCCGCTCCGACTCCACTTTGGCCTCACGCTCCACGATAGACGCCAGCGTAAGCACCTGGAAGACAGACATGCTATTGGCATGGGCGCGCTGCAGCATGGCGGACGTGAATGACTTATTCAGCGCGCCGACCATGAGGCGCGCAAACGCCTTTCCGCCAAAGTGCGGGGATACGTCGTAGGTGTTCGGGAACAGGAATCCCTGCAACGTCACTCCCGCCGGTTTGCTGGCCAGGATGGGGGACTTGAAAGTCGGGTGCAGAGCTTCCTGCATGAACGCGGCGCCGTTCAGCCCCCTGCGGTTCAATGTCTCCGCTATCTGCTCGATCCGGTAGCCCTCGGGAATGGTAATGCTGATCGTCCTGGCGTGATAGACGGTCAGGGCCGCCACTGCGTCGTCGATGCTCATGTGGGGCTTGAAGGGATAGTCTCCCGCTTTCAATTTTGCCGAGAGGTCGTGCAATCTCGCGTCGAGCCGGAACAGCAGCGTGTTGTCGATGTAGCCAAGACTCTGAAGCCTGTCGGCCACGCTGGTCACGGTATCGCCGGAGACGACGTGGAAGGTGGTGGGACGAGATGCGCTTCCCTGCGAGCGATGGAGGGACCAATAGAGTGCGCCGGCCCCGACCACGGTGACGATAACGACCAACGCCGCCAGCGCGAAGAGTGCGGCCGCGAGGGTGGTCGCCCGGCTGCGCGGCCGGTGCCTCGGATTGTCGAGCACCGGCCTGGCGCGTCGCGAAATGACCTGCCGCTCAGTCATTGCGGCACCCGCATGCGGAGCGCATCAAGATACGTTTCCAGAATGACCGCGGCCGCCTCAGCATCACTCCGCGCCACCGCGCCGCGACGCTTCTTGCGCCCGACTTCGGCCATTCGGCGCTCCGCTTCCACGGTGCTGAGCCGCTCGTCCCAGAGGAGCACCGTCTGGCCCTCAGCGCCCAGTGTTCCGGCGAAATCGCGCGTCTTTGCCGCTTGCGGCCCCTCGGATCCGTTCATATTGACTGGCAGGCCGACCACGAATCCCTGAGCGCCATATTCGTCCGCCATGCGGCACAGATGCTCCATATCGGCGACCTTCCCGCGCCGTACATAGACCTCGATCGGCGTGGCCAGGAGTCCGGTCGGGTCGCTGACGGCGATACCGATGCGCCGGTCACCAACATCGAGCGCGAGCAGCCGGCGTGCATCATTCGGAAGCTTCGAAACGACCGGCACGTTAACCCTGGGCCCTCTGCCGGATCAATTCCACAGCGGAAGTCAAGACATCCTCGACCCCGGCGGCGTCGCCGCCCCCACTCGCGAACTCCGGATTTCCTCCGGCGCCGCCCTTACCTCTCGCGGCCTCCTTGAGCAGCGTGCTGGCGCTGTATCCCTCGGTCGCCAGATTCCGAGTGACAGCCATGGTGTACGTCCCCTTGCCGTTGACGACGCTCCCGAGTACCACGATGCCTCGGTCCAGTTTCGACTTCACCGCGTCAGTCGTTGATTTCAAATAGTCCATGCTCTCCGCCGGGATATGGTCGGCCACGACCGTCATGGAATCAATGGCAATGCCGTCCGAAACGAGGCGATCCGCTTCCCGCGCGGCCAGACGCCGGGTCAGCTCGTCGATTCGGCGCTCCCGCTCCTTCGACTCCGTCACCAGATGCTCGGCGCGCCCCTCCAGCGACTCGGGGTTGGCCTCGAGACGTGCCGCAATGTTGTCCAGGCGCTCCCGAAGGTCGGTCACGTACGCATAGGCAGCCGCGCCGGCCAGCGCCTCGATTCGGCGGATGCCGCTCCCGATGCCAGACTCCGACGTGATGAGCAGCAGGCCGATGTCGCCGGTCCGGTCCACGTGCGTGCCGCCGCAGAGCTCCTTGCTCCACTCTCCCATCGACACCACTCGCACGGTCTCTCCGTACTTTTCGCCGAAGAGGGCCATGGCGCCTTCCTGCTTCGCCTCGTCTCTGGACATGGTCTCCTTGCGGACAGGGAGATTGGCCCAGATTGCCGCATTCACCCGATCCTGAACCTCGCGAATCTGGTCGCGCGTCATGGGATGGGGCCAGCGAAAATCGAAGCGCAATCGGTCGGGTGCCACCAGCGAGCCTGCCTGGGTCGCTTCCGGACCCAGTACTTCCCGCAGTGCTTTGTGCAGGAGATGAGTCCCGGAGTGATGCGGCAGGATGTGGAGCCGGCGCTCTGTGTCCACCCGCGCTACCACCGCATCGCCTATGGCGAGCGAGCCCGTTTCCATCACAGCTTTGTGGACGATGAGCGAGGCGGCCGGACGCTGCGTGTCCACCACGCGCGCCACGCCGTTATCGCCCTGGATGGACCCGGTGTCGCCGACCTGTCCGCCGGATTCGGCGTAAAAGGGCGTGGCGGTCAGGATGATCTCAACCTCGTCACCCTCCATGGCGCGGCCTACAGGCTCACCCTCGGCGATAATCCCTGCCACGTCCGTCTGCGTGATCAGCTCCTCATATCCCGTGAACAGCGTCGGCTGCAGTTCCTCGGCCAGGTGCGCGTAGGTGTGAATCGGAGTACCTACCTCGTGTGTGAACTTCCGGCCGCTCTGGCTCCGCTTTCGCTGCTTCTCTAGGGCCCCGGCAAACCCCTGTTCATCGACCCGCAACCCCCGATCCGCGGCCAGCTCGACCGTCAGCTCCAGAGGGAATCCGTAGGTATCGGAGAGGGTGAAGGCATCGGATCCTCCGATTACGCCACCGTTCTCTGCCGCCGAGATCGCGTACTGCTCGAAAAGGCTGAGCCCGCGCGAAAGCGTGTGGAGGAACCGCCGTTCCTCACCGTCAACCACCCGCATGATGTGGTCGCGCCGAGCAGTGAGAAGGGTGTAGTAGCCGCTCAGGATGCGAATGGCCGCATCCACCGGTCCCGCCAGAAACGGCTTCTCGATTCCCAGCAGCCGGCCGTGCAGCACGGCGCGGCGAAGGAGCCTTCGCAGCACGTAGCCGCGTCCCTCGGAGGAGGGCATGACCCCATCTGCAATCAGGAAGGAGATGGCGCGACTGTGGTCAGCGATGATCCGGAACGAGCGATCCAATCCGCGGTCAACGCCGTAGCCTCTCCCGCTGATCTCACTCGCCACGCCGATGATGGGCTGAAAAAGGTCAGTTTCGTACGGCGACTGCTTGCCCTGAACAATCGTGACCAGGCGCTCAAAGCCCATACCCGTATCGATGTTCGGCCAGGGAAGAGGACCTCGCTCGCCATTCTCGTCGACAAAGAATTCCATGAACACGTTGTTCCAGGTCTCGACGAAGCGCTCGCATTCGTTTTCGGGACGGCAGTCCGGACCGTCGCCGTACTCCTCGCCCCGGTCGTAGTTGGCTTCCGAATCGGTCCCGGCCGGTCCCACAGTACCCTGAGACCACCAGTTGTCTTCCGTCTCGCCAATATGATCCGGATCCATCCCGACGTCGAGCCAGGCTTGCCGGGTTATCTCGTCTCCCGGGTAGATCGTTGCCCACCAGCGCTCGCCCGGTATGCCCAGGGTTCCGGTCAGGAACTCCCAGGTGTACTGAACGGCTTCGCGCTTGAAATAGTCGCCAACTGAGAAATTCCCCAGCATCTCGAGGAAGGTGAGATGGGTGTCGTCTCCCACGTTCTCGATGTCATTGGTGCGCAGCGCCCGCTGAACCGTGACCAGTCGGCGGTTCGGCGGCACCTCCCGGCCCAGGAAGTACGGAATCATCTGCTGCATGCCGGCGATCGTGAACAGGGTCGTGATGCTCGGGTCGGAGGGAACGAGGCCGAGGCTCTCGAGGTGCGTGTGGCCCCGCTCCACAAAGAAATCGATAAATGCCTGACGGATCTCGTCGCTGTTCACGGAAACTCCAGGGAAATAGTTCGGGCAGATTGTATCAGACCGGTTTTGAGCCGCTGCCCGGCAGGATGAAGGCTAGGAGAACGCTCCCCGTCGGTATGCGTCGAGCTCCACTTTGAGGCGGCTCTCCGTCTCGCCTCCGACGCGCTCTCCCTCGGCAACCGCCTGGGATAGGCGGGACCGCAGCAGATCCACGCGCGCTTGCAGGGAGTCGGGACTGGCCGGAACCGCGGGCTCCGCGGGTGTTTCCGGAAGTGACAGGAGCCATGATGCGGCTCCCGCCGCTCCGGCACTCAGACCAACCAATAAGAGGAGCAGTTTCAGCATCGTCCTACCTCCAGTTATTCTCTCACGCTTGCCGCTATCCCTTGCTCAGCGGCGTTCTTGAGGCCGTGAATGGCCCGCGTCACTCCCTCGGGCGCGCCGTACA
>JAICWV010000138.1 GCA_025966365.1 Chloroflexota bacterium
CCGCTGAAATGTAGGGGCGATTTTGCAATCGCCCGCCGCTCCACAGAGCGGCTTTGGTGTATGCATCTCCAGAGTAGGCCTTCGCGTCACAGGTTCGGTCGGGGCCGACCCCCCGGTTCCACTCGCTGCGGCGGGGACCCGGAAAGACTCTCCCCTGTTCCCGAGACCCATATCCCTGGGTGGCGGGCACCGGAAGCTGTGCTGTGGCACAGCGGGCGATTGCACATCGCCCCTAAATTTCAGGCCCACGTTTGAAAATCGACCCATCCAATCCAGCGATTGCGCATCGCCCCTACACCCACTCCAGCGATTGCACATCGCCCCGACATCTCAGGCTCGCGATTGCACATCGGCCCGACATCCACTCCAGCGATTGCACATCGCCGCTACATTTGACCTCCATGGGAACCGCAACATTTCGAGCCGAGCCGGCAGTCACTCGGGACTCGCGCTGCAGCGCGGGTTCGTCTGAACGTATACTGGAGAGAGCCCGCGCGACGCGGGCTTCTCGCATACCGGCAGGGACGAAGAGAGTAGCCGGCAGGGACGCGACAGGAAGCGGAGGTCACCGACTGAGAGCCTCCGGCGCGAAACGGCCGCGTGAAGTTCACTTCCGAGCACGGATCGGTGTCCACCGTTAGCGGACAAAGAGCGGCCGCCTCTTCGCGTGAAGAGCGGCAAGTCGGGTGGTACCGCGGACAGGCCAGTTCGTCCCTACGAGCTGGCCTTTTTTGTTGGGAGGATACGAACGATGACGGACGACGGAGCCATGGCAGACGCGCTGGCCCGGCTGGAGGATCTCCGCGCCGGGGCAATCGCCACTATCAGTGGCACCGACTCGAGCGCGGGACTGGAAGAAGCGCGGATTCGCTTCACCGGCAAGAAATCGGACCTGACCGCCATCATGCGCGTCATGGGGACGCTCTCCCCGGAGGACCGCAAGACGCTGGGTGCCGCCGCCAATAGCGTGAAGGGCGCGATTGAGCAGGCGCTGGAATCGCGTGGCGCCGAACTGCGCGCGCGCGAACTGGAAGACCGGCTGGAGCGGGAGCGACTTGACGTCACCCTTCCCGGCACGCCCTACGCAATCGGCTACCGGCACCCGGCCATGAGGACGATGCGCGAGCTGATTCGGATCTTCGAGCAGATGGGGTACTCGGTTTATGAGGGGCCGGAAGTGGAGTGGGACCTCTACAACTTTCAGCTGCTCAATTTCCCCCCCGATCACCCCTCGCGCGACCTGCAAGACACGTTTTATGTAACCGACGATATGCTCCTGCGCACGCAGACCTCGCCCGGTCAGCTGCGCATCATGAAGGAGCAGCGGCCCCCCATCCGCTCCATCGTCCCCGGCATGGTCTACCGGGACGAGGCGGAGGACGCCACACACCTCTCCGAGTTCTTCCAGATCGAGGGTCTGGCGGTGGACACCAACATCACCCTGGGGGATCTGAAAGGGACGCTGACCGAGGTCGTGCAGCGCTTCTTCGGGCGCGAGCGTGGCGTGCGGTTCCGGCCGCATTACTTCCCCTTCACCGAGCCCAGCGCCGAGATCGACATCTCCTGCTTTGCCTGTGGCGGCGCCGGCTGCCGCTCCTGCGGCGGCGAGGGCTGGCTCGAGCTGGGAGGTGCGGGCATGGTGCACCCCGTTGTGCTCCAGAACGGGGGTATCGACCCCGACGAGTACAGCGGCTTCGCTTTCGGCATCGGGCCGGACCGCTTCACCATGATGCGCGGCCACATCACCGACGTGCGCCTGCTGCGTCACGGCGACCTGCGATTCCTGCGGCAGTTCAATTAGGAGATCGACGATGAGAGTACCGCTGAGCTGGCTGGCCGACTACGTGGATGTCGAGCTGACCGTCGATGAGCTTGCCCACCGACTGACCATGTCGGGCCTGAAGGTGGAGGCAATCGAGCGCATCGGCGAGCGATGGGAGGACATCATCATCGGCGAGATTATCGAGATTGAGCCGCATCCCACCTCGCGCAATCCCCTCTGGGTCACGAAGACGGACCTGGGCGACCGGATCGAGACCATCGTCACCGGTGCCCCCAACGTCAAGCTCCACGACAGGGTTCCGGTCATTCCCGTCGGCGCCTCAGTTCCCTTCGGCCCCGAGGGAGAGCCGATGGAGATCAAGCCGAGGCCGATGGCCGGCATCACCTCGCGGGGAATGCTGGCGTCCGCCCGCGAGCTGGGCATCTCCGAGGCGCATGAGGGCATCTATATCCTTCCGCCCGACGCGCCGGTCGGCACGCCGCTGCTGACCTACATGGGCGACGAGATCCTCGAGATCGAAACCAATCCCAACCGCCCGGACACCCTCTCCATCATCGGCATCGCCCGTGAGGTCGCGGCCATCACGGAGCAGCAGCTGACGCTGCCCGATCTGGACGCGCCGGACCACAGCGTGACGGTGATAGACAAGCCGAGCATCCGGATCGAGATCGAGGAACCGGCGCTGTGCCCGCGTTACACGGCCCTGCGTATCTCAGGCATCGAGGTCGGCGAGTCGCCGTTCTGGATGCAGCGGCGGCTGGAGGGGGCCGGGATGCGTCCGATCAACGCGCTGGTAGACATAACGAACTATGTGATGCTCGAGTACGGCCAGCCCATGCACGCCTTCGATGCCTCCGAGCTGCCCGGGGGGCAGGTGGTGATCCGTCGGGCGCGGCCGGGCGAGACTATCACGACCCTGGACGGACAGGAACGCCGGCTTCAGCTCTCCGACCTGGTCATTGCCGACGGCGATCGCGCCATCGGCATAGCCGGCGTCATGGGCGGTGAGAACAGCGAGATCGGCGAGGGAACGGCCGAGGTCTTGCTGGAGTCCGCTAACTTCGATCCCATCGCCGTGCGGCGAACCGCCAAGCGGCTCGACCTGCGCACCGAAGCCTCCGCCCGCTTCGAGAAGGGCTTGCCGCCGGAGTTGACCATCATGGGCATCAAGCGCTACGTGCAGCTTCTCTCCCAGGTCGGGGGCGGCGCCCTGCAGATTGCTCGCATCGTTGATGAGCACTCGCCTCTACCGCCGGAGCCGCGCGTCACGTTGCCGCTACGCGACCTCAAGCGCCTGCTCGGCATCGAGGTCGGCGGCGATGAGGCGGCGGAGATTTTAAGCCGTCTCGGATTTAACACGACCATCGCAGATGACTCCATCACCGCGGTGGTACCCTTTTGGCGCCGCGCGGACATCGCCTTGCCCGCCGATCTCGTCGAGGAAGTGGCCCGCATCATCGGCTTCGACCGGATTCCGGCCACCCTCCCGGAGCATACCGTTGCTCCGCCTTCTCCGGCCCCGGCCCTGCACTGGGAGGACGCGAGCCGCGAACGGCTCCTGTCCGAGGGGGTGAGTGAGCTGGTCACCCATAGCCTCACCTCAGCACCGAGTATGGAGCGGCTCTGGTTGGGCGAGCTTTCGGGCGGTAAGGACCGGTGGGCGGAAATCGTTGCCAATCCCGCGGCCGTGTACGAGCGTGAGGCCCTGATCGAGCCGGTAGCGCTGATTAACCCTCCCACGCGCGACCGCACTGTCCTGCGCATGACTCTGCTCCCGTCCCTTCTTGACGAAGTCGCGCGCAACCTGCGTCATGCCGATCAGCACCTCGCCTTGTTCGAGATTGCACGGACCTACTTCCGCAGGCCGGCTGAGCTTCCCTACGAGCGGCACACCCTGGCGATCGCTGTCTCGGGTAAGCGTCGGCCGGCATCGTGGCAGGAGCCGGAGCCCGGCCCCCACACCTTTTTCGATATGAAGGGACTGATTGCGGGCGCCCTGGAGGCGCTCGGCGTCTGCGGCTGGTCTGTCGAGGCCGCGGCACATCCGGCGCTACACCCCGGACGCTCGGCCACATTGCGCCTGGGGGCACAGGATGCCGGGTACCTGGGAGAGCTGCATCCACTGGTGGCGGAGCGCTTCGGGATCCAAGGCTGGCCGGTGCAGGTCGCGGAGATCGATCTGGATGCCGTCTTCCCGCACGCATCCGATTCGCACGTCTTCCGTCCCATTCCCCGGCATCCGGCCGCCCACCGGGACATCGCCATTACTATCTCGCGCGGCACGTCCGCCGCTGAGGTAATGCGCGTCATCCGGGAAGCCGGCGGGGATCTGCTGGAAGATGCCCGCATCTTTGATGTCTACGAGGGAGCGCAGGCGGGAGCCGATGCCAGGAGCATCGCCGTGGCCCTCGATTTCCGCGCCCCCGGCGCCACATTGACGCAAGAGGACGTCGGCGAGCTCATGGATCGAGTGGTGACGGCGCTGCAGACCCAGCTAGGGGCCGGCCTGCGAGAATAGGGAGCCATGATTCCGGAGAGAACACTCCGCACCCTGGAGTTCGATAAAATCCTCGCCCAGCTGGCGGACCATGCCAGTTTTTCCGCCGGCCGCGATGCCGCCCTGACGCTGCGTCCGGCGGCGGACCCCAAAGAGGCATCGCGCCTTCAGCAGCAGACAGCCGAGGCGCGATCTCTGCTCGAGGGGCGCCCTTCCATCCACCTGGGTGGCGCCCGCGATGTCCGTCCCGCGGCCCGCCGCGCCGAGGTGGGCGCGATCCTCACTGCGGTCGAGCTGCTGGAGATCGCGGGGACGCTGGGCGCGTCGGCCCGCATTCGATCCTCTGTCGCCAACGTCGATCTCGATCTTCCCTGGCTGCAGCGGCAGACGGCGCGGATGGTCGAGGATCGCGATCTGGTGAACGCCATCGAGAGCACCTTCAACGATCACGGCGAGGTCCTGGACAGCGCCAGTCCCGAGCTGCGGCGGATCCGCAATGAGATGCGGACGGCGCAGGGACGCATCACCGAGCGGCTCAACAGCATGGTGACCTCGCAGGAGTACCGAACGGCGCTGCAAGAGCCGATCGTGACCATGCGCAACGGGCGCTACGTCATCCCTGTGCGTCAGGACTCCAAGGGAAAAGTGCAGGGAATCGTGCATGACCAGTCGGCCAGCGGGCAGACGGTCTTTGTGGAGCCGATTGCGGTCACCGAGATGAATAACCGGCTCAAGGAGCTGGAGCTGGCCGAGCAACGCGAGATCGAGCGCATCCTTCAGGAGCTGTCGGCGCGGGTCGCGGCCAAGGGACCGGCAATTCGAGAGACGGTGGAAGCGCTGGCGGCCGTGGACCTTGCCTTTGCACGGGCGCGGTATGCATCCGCGCTCCGAGCGACGCCACCCGCGCTCAACGGAGACGGACGAACCCGGCTGATGAACGCGCGGCATCCCCTTCTCAAGGGCAACGTGGTGCCAATCTCCATCTGGATCGGGGAAGAGTTCCGGGTCCTGGTCATTACCGGGCCCAACACCGGCGGCAAGACCGTGGCGCTGAAGACTATCGGTTTGCTCACGCTCATGGCTCAGGCCGGCATGCATGTTCCGGCCGACGCGGGCTCGCAGGTCGGCGTCTCCGACTCGGTGTTTGCCGACATCGGGGATGAGCAGAGCATCGAGCAGAGCCTGAGCACCTTCAGCTCGCACATGCGCAATATTATTGGCATGCTCCCCGAGATCGACACGAAAAGTCTCGTACTTCTCGATGAAGTGGGCGCGGGAACAGACCCGGCCGAGGGGACGGCGCTGGCCCGCGCCATCATCACGACGCTGCTGGAAAGTGGCGCCCGGGCCGTGGTGACGACGCACTACAGCGAGCTCAAGTCCTTTGCCCACGAGGAGCCCGGGCTGGAGAACGCCAGCGTTGAGTTCGATGTGGAGACGCTCTCTCCCACCTATCGCCTGATCATCGGACTGCCCGGTCGCAGTCAGGCGCTCGCCATCGCCAACCGGCTGGGAATGCCGCAGAAGCTTCTGGCCATGGCCCGGCAGCACGTTTCCGCCGGTGCCGTCCGCGTCGAGAAGCTGCTGGCGCAGATCGGAGACGAGCGGCGCGCCATCGGTGAGCTCTATTCCAGGGCGGGCGAGATGCATGAGGACGCGCGTAAGCTGCGCGACCGCGTCCGCTCCGAGCTCACCTCCATTCAGCAGGAGCGGGAGCGCATTCTGAGCGAGGCACGAGAGGAAGCGGCGGCGGCAGTTCGCGAGATGCGTATCCGCCTGCGCGAGTTGGAGAGCGACGCCAGACGGGTGGGCTCGCGGCGCGAGCAGAGCGAGCTACGATCGCGTCTGGAAGAGATCACCGAGGAGACCGGCGAATCCATCGGCGCGGCCCCCGTTACCGAGGAGCGCGAGACGCTGCGCCCGGTCGTGGCCGGAGCCACGGTCAACATCCTCTCCCTGGGTCAGCAGGGCACGGTGCTGTCCGTTTCCGGCGGCGAAGCGGAGGTGCAGCTGGGCCAGTTCAAGATGCGCATGCCCACGGACGATCTGGAGGTGCTCAGTCGCAGAGAGCGAGCGCCGGAGCGCGCCATCGAGATCCAGACGGCGCACGAAGCGCCGCCGATCGAGATCGACGTGCGCGGCTGGCGAGCGGATGACGCCGTGCGGGAGATCGATCAGTACCTGCACGACAACTACATGCACGGCCAGGGAACGATCCGCATCGTCCACGGCAGGGGCACCGGTGCCCTGCGCCGCGCCATCCGTGACCAGCTCGGCGGCCACCCCCTGGTGAAGGGCTTCGAATCCGAGAAGCCGCAGCAGGGTGGCGAGGGCGTGACCGTAGTCAAACTGGCCGTGTAAGAGAGGCGCCCCCGTGCATGGACACGTAGCCGAGGCCTTTAGGCAGCCGTCCAGAAACCACGGGACAAAGACTGCGGGCTAAAGCCCTCCGCTACCTGATCTATAGCCCCGATCAGGATTATTGCAGGAGAAGCTCGAAGTTAACGTGCTTGCCCTGGCGGGAGAGGCGAACGCGGGCTGGGTACAGCAGATCCCCATGCTCGACGTATTGCGTGAGCAGGGAGGCGCCGAGCGAGCCGATACCGGCGCCGACGATAAGGCCGAGAATGAAGAACCGGATGCGGTCCGTTGCCACGCCACTGATTTCCACGGGTCCCCCTACTGGATCCTGAGCAGTGTCGGCGCTTCGTTCCAGCGCCGCTCCAGATCGTAATACTCACGCTGCTCCGGTGTAAAGATATGGACGATGACCTGGCCGTAGTCTAACAGCACCCAGCCATCTTCCGGGACGCCTTCTGCATGCAACAGCTTTATTCCCGCTGCCTTCATCTGCTCCTCGATCGCCCGACTGATCGCCCCCACCTGCCGGTCGCTAGTGCCCGAGCAGATCACGAAGTAATCGGCGAGGGTGGTGACTTTGCCGATTTCGATGAGCGTGACATCAACCGCTTTGCGGTCTTCGACGATATCGACGATGCGGCGGGCGATCGCTGCTGCGTCATATTCGCCTGTATTCTGACGCTGTGTTTGCGATTGCTGCATCGCCTCATTGTACCACCGGGGACTGCGCGTGTGGTCCGGTGGCGTGTATGGTAGAGCGTGACAGCTTCAGCCACTCCAAAACGCGAACCTGTGTACGACATGCGCTTCACCATCGTGGACGAGCGCGGCACCATCAGCTTCGTGGATGATGCGTTTCTCATGCTCCCGCTGGTGGCTGCCTGCGCCGCCAACCCCTCCTCGCTGCGAGACATGTTGGAGCGCGCCGACCAGATCGACCGCCGCCTCCGGCGCCGCGTTCTCACCGGTCTGGCTATATTCGACGAGCACAACGTCGAGGGAGACTACGGCTCTATTCACGAGAGCCTGGGGACAGCGCCTGACGACGACGAGCCGCTCTTCCGGGTGGTGGACGAGCGAACCCGGCAGCGTAGCCTGGAGCCGACCCGCACCGGCCTGATCATCTTCAACCTGAAAGACCGGCGCATCGTCCAGATGCTCAACCACTTCTACGCGGTAGAGCGGGCCGGCGACGTGCACATCCACAACGGGAGCCGCTACTCGCGCCGGACGGTCAGCTACGAGCTGCCGCAGTCCTGGTCGATCGTCCCCTAATAGTTCCCTCGCAGCACCAGCATCTCCAGGTCGCGTACTTCTCCCTCCATCTCCTTGATCTGCAGGTAGAGACTGCCGAGGTTCTGGTTCGCGGCCAGCTGATCGTCGGCCGGCATGGCTTTGAGGGTCTCGATCGCGCTGCGGAGCTGACGCTGGAGACGAGCCTGCTGAAGGCGTGCCAGGATAAGCCGCACTGCCAGGCTGGTCTTGCCCTCGGGAGGTAGCGGCGCCCGCCGACCGCGCAAGTTATCCGCGATCTCCCGGACGTCCTCGGGAAGGCTCTCCCGAAAGAGGTCGTATTCGTAGTTCTGCCACTTCAGGAGCGCTGCGAGGATGGTCTGATGCTCGGGCCGGTCGAGGGTCAGGCCGTCCAGCGCCTCGGCGGCCTCCCGAGGCACCACGAGGATCTGTAACAGAAGGACTATCAGGCCTCGCTCGATTTCGAGTACCGGGTCATTGGTCAACGCCTGCGTGGTGGTACGCATGGCCGCTTCACGCCCCCGCACAGGCGATTGGCGCCGGCGCGTGCTGAAGGGCCCCGGAATCGAGCGCTGGAGTGCGGTGGGATCAATATCGGTTTCAGCCGCCAGCCGTTGAATCCACTCCGCTTGCCAACCGGCGGAATCGGAGAACTGCTGGATGAGCGGGAGCAGGCGGTCCACCGCCTCCTGCCGCCACCCCTCGGCTGAGCGGTCGAGCGATGCCATGGTCTGATCGAAGAAGAAGGCGAAGGCCGGTTTGGATGCCTCGATCGTTTCTTCCCAGAGCTTTGGGTGGTCGCGAATCAGCTCATCCGGGTCGCCGTGCCCTTCCGGGAGCCGGGCAATGCGCAGGTCCACGGCTCCTGCAGCGCCCGCGGCCCGGCCGCGCGCCTTCGTCAATTCCATGAGCGCGGTAATGGCGGTACGCGCCGCCGCGTTCTGTCCCGCCGGGTCGGGATCGAGCGCCAGGACCACCGTATCGGTCATGCGGGCGAGCGCGCCCAGCTGCTGCACGGTCACGGCCGTGCCCAGGCTGGCGACTGTGTCCAGATAGCCCCCTACGTGGGCGCGGACGGCATCCAGATAGCCCTCGACCAGCACCGCGTGGCGCGTCCGGCGGATGGAGTCGGCGGCGAGGCCGATGCCGAAGAGGACGGCGCTCTTGTCGAAGATCTCGGTTTGCGGTGAGTTCAGATACTTGGGCTGGCCCTCGCCCAGAATGCGTCCCCCGAAGCCACTGATCTTGCCCGCGGCGTCCCGGATAGGAAACATGAGCCGGCCACGAAAGCGATCGCGCAGCCGTCCCCCGCTGTCCTCCTGGATTGCCAGTCCCGCCGCCAGTATCAGGTGGTCGTCAAACCCTTTCTCGTGTAGGCACGTGACCAGCGCCTCTCGTCCCCGCGGCGAATAGCCGAGGCCGAATAGAGCCACCGCATCGGCGCCGAA
>JAICWV010000056.1 GCA_025966365.1 Chloroflexota bacterium
CTTCCTGGTCGGTACCATCGGGCTTGGCGCGACCGGTACCGGCGCGCAGGGACCCGAGGATGACACCAGCACCATCGACGTTGATCCCGCTGAGTCCGGCGGAATCGATACCATCGGCAACATCCCCGAGACGGCGGCCACGGTCAAGCCGGCCGCGGCGACCATCGCCTGGCCCACCCCGGCCGACATCACCTACGGTACGGCGCTCTCCAGCACGCAGCTCAACGCCGGCTCCAGCGTGACCGGATCGATCAGCTACTCGCCCGCGATCGGGACGGTTCTGAATCCGGGGCCGCAGACTCTGACCGCGACCTTCACGCCGACTGACACGGCGGACTTCACCACCACCACCCAGCAGGTGACGTTCAATGTCCTGTACCAGCAGGTGGGCACCACCTGCGACGGCAGCGCCGGACACCAGGTGCTGCAGCCGGTCAACGCCACTGGATCGATGAGTGTGTTCAAGCAAGGCAGCACCGTTCCGCTGAAGTTCCGCGTGTGCGATGCCAACGGCAACTCTGTCGGACCGACTTCGTTCGCGCCCAGTGTGGTTTCCACCTTCGGCATGACGTCTTCGGTCTCGGGGACGGGAAGCGTCAACGAAACCACGGTATCGGCAACGGCAGATACCGCCTTCCGATGGGACTCCTCAGGTCAGCAATGGATCTACAACCTGAGTACCAAGAGCTTGACGGCGGGGTACACCTACACCTACACCGTCACGCTCAATGACGGTACAAAGATCCTGATCACCTTTGGGTTGAGGTAAACGAGCAACACGCACGTGACGGCGGCTCCCGGGTAGTGTACCGGGGGCCGTCATCGCTTCATTGACAATCGCCGAGCGGGGGGCGTAAGGTGAGCGCAAGGATGATGACAGTGGGTGACGGCACGTCAGTGCACTGGGGTTCCGGATGATCGAAGACAGAAAGGCGAGCGAAGCGGCAGGTCTCGATTGCCCGACCTGCCCGACCTGCTCGGCCACGAACCCGGCCCAATACAAGTTCTGCGGAAACTGTGGTTCGCCTCTGGCGGTTGCCTGTCCGGTATGCGCCGCTCCGAACCCTGCTGGCCAGCATTTCTGTATGGCGTGTACGGCTCCGCTTGTGACTCCGTGTCCCCGTTGCCGCACGCGCAACTGGACCGGACAACAGTTCTGCGGGGAGTGCGGAGGCCCGCTTGTCCTCGCCACGCCGGTGCTTGCGCCCGCTTCCGAGGTCGCCGTTTCCGACCTACGGTCTGGCCCGGCCGTGAGTCACATCGGACCAGGAGATGCCACCGCTTCACCTGGTCCCGCGGTGGTCGAAGAGCGACGCCTCATAACCGCGCTCTTCTGTGACCTGGTCGGGTTCACACCGCTAACCGAGTCACTCGATCCCGAGGAAGTGCGCGAGATCCAGACGCTCTACTTCAACTCCATGGCGCAGGAGCTTCATCGCTTTGGAGGCTCGGTGGAGAAATATGCCGGAGACGCCGTCCTGGCGCTCTTTGGAAATCCCATTGCGCATGAGGACGACCCGGAGCGAGCAGTCCGCTGCGCTCTGGCCATGCAGCAGGCGTTCGGAGCGAGCGTGGCCCAGATGGCGCGCAGCGAATACGGCAAGGAGGTCGCGCTGCGCATTGGAGTCAATACGGGTGAGGTCATCAGCGGCGCCTGGGACGTCGAGGGCAAGCTCGACTACTCGGCGACGGGAGATGCTCTCAATACCGCTGCGCGACTGCAAACGGCGGCTGAGCCCGGCGGCGTTATCGTCGGGCCGGAGACCATGCACCTGGCCCGCCGCGCCATCATCTTTGGTCCCCGTCAGGATCTGACGCTCAAGGGCAAATCGGAACCATTCCCTGCCTATCGCGTTCTCGGACTTCGCGAAGAGATTGCCGAGCGCTGGGAGACCCACGGGCAGCGAACGCTGTTGGTCGGACGCGAGCGTGAGCTGGTCCTCCTTATGGACGTGTGGGCGCGCGTGCAGGAGGGTGAAGGCCGAATCGTCACTCTGACCGCGGAGGCAGGCGTCGGCAAGAGCCGCTTGCTCACCGAGGCAGTCGAACGCATGGCCCGCGTGGCCGGAACCGTTATTCTGCGCGGCCGCTGCATGAGTCATGGGGAGGGCATGAGCCTCCACCTGGTTGCCGACCTACTTCGCAGCATGTGTCATCTCCGGGAAGGCGCGGCATCGGAACGGATACGGGACCAGGTGCGGAGCACTGTTGACGCGCTCCTGGCTCCGTGGGACGATGAGACCCGCGACGCGGCTGCAGACGTGCTCGGCAGCGTTCTCGGATTGCCGCCCGGCCTGTCGGCCGTTACCTACGCCAGTCCGCAGGTGCGGCGGCAGACCCTCATCCGCAGTCTCCAGCTGTTGCTCTCCGCCAGCTCCTCATATCGTCCCGCTGTGGTCGTGCTGGAAGACCTTCATTGGGTCGATCAGGCCAGTGTCGAAGTCCTTGACGCCGTGCTTCCGGCTCTACGAGAGCGGCAGGCGATGGTTCTGGCGACACACCGGCCGGGGAGGACGCTGCCCTGGGAAGAACGCGATGGTCACGACGGGCTCCCGCTTGAGCCGCTGGACGGCGCGGACGCGCTCACCCTCGCACGCGCCATCGTCGGTCATAAGAACCTGGACCCGGCCCTGGAGCGGCAGGTGACCGACCGGGCGGGTGGTAATCCGTTTTTCGTGGAAGAGCTCCTCCGGAACATGCAGGAGTCGGGCGCCCTGCACGAGCGCGATGGACGCCTCTACCTCGTTCCCGGCGCTGCAGAGCATCTGCCATCCACACTCACCGAGTTGCTTCTGGCCAGACTGGACCAACTTGACCGTGCCTCCCGATCGACGGCGCAGCTGGGCAGTGTCATCGGCCGTGCCTTCGCCGTCCCGGTCCTGTCGCGCATCGCTGAGCAGTCGGTCGAACGTTTGCAGACGCCCCTCAACGAGCTCGAGCGCGCCGAGATTGCCTTTCCGCAGAACAACTCGGAGCAGGAGTACGCGTTCAAGCACGCCACCATTCGTGAAGTCGCGTATAACGCGCTCTTGCTGCGACGGCGGCGTATGCTTCACGCCGCCGCCGCCCGGGCCATCATCCACCTCTATCCGGTTGAGGAGCAGGTCGATATCATCGCCTATCATTTCTCTCAGACCCGGGAGCATGCCGAGGCTGCTCACTGGCTGGAGCGCTCGGCCGACCGCGCCGCCTCTGTCTTCGCAAACGGTGAAGCGGTCGAGCGGTACCGGGAAGTTCTGCGGCGGCAAGATCTCATCGGGGCATCTCCTGCCGATCGCTCTCGCGTGGATGAGAAACTTGGCCGAATTCTTCGGGTGGTCGGGGAGTACGACGCTGCCCTCGAGGTCCTGGATGCGGCTCTGATCGCGTTTGAGGCAGACGGCGATCCCGAGGGGCTGCGGCGGGTAATGGCTGAGATCGGGCGTGTCCACCGGGCGCGGGCCACTGCTGACGAGGGGATTGAGCGGCTCAACGCATTCCTGGCGGAGCAGAAGGAGACGGCACCCTCCAGCGGATTGGCAGCCCTCTATGTGGCCCTGGCCCGTCTCTACTTCAGCACCAGCAGGTACCAGGAAGATTTCGACGCTGCATCCCGGGGGTCCGAGCTGGCGCAGATCGTCGGAGATATCCGCGTTCAGGCCGAGGCTGAAATGGTACGCAGCCCGGCGCTCTATTACCTGCGAGGGGTTGAAGAGTCGCTCCGGATCATGGAAGAGGCAATCCCGCTGGCGGAGGCCGCCAGCGACTTCGAGGTGCTCTCAATTCTGCTCAGCAATGCCTCTGTTATCTACCGCGACACCGGACAGCTGGAGCGAAGCTTGCAGCTACAGGAGCGCTCCGTTCATATCACGGAGCGCACAGGTGATTTCGCCAACCATGCGTTTGCGCTCGTCGCCATGGGAGAGATTACGTTCCTCCTCGGCGATTGGGAGACCGCCCTGGGCTATCTGCGGCGGGCCAAAGATACCGTGGAGGCGCACGGAACGTCCTGGTTCGCGTCGTACCCGCCGCTGCAGCTAGGCAGAGTGGAGGTGGAACGAGGGAACTTCGGCATCGCCTCGAAATACATAGGGGACGCGATCGCGCTCGCGCGCGGCGGCCAGGACGCCCAACCGCTCATCCTGGGGCCCTGCTTCCTGGCTCAGATGGACCTGCTGCAGGGCAACCCGGAATCCGCGGTGGGAAGGCTGCAAGCGCTTCTCGATAGTGACGGAGCCGAGAAGGAACACTCGACCATGACGGTCGCCTATTTTTACGCAGCGGAAGCCTACCTGGGGTGCGGCAACGTGGCCGAGGCGGCGCGGCTGGCCGATCTGTCCATCGAGCGGCTCACGGAAGAGAAAGCAGTGGTCGAGCTTCCCATCGCTCGCCGGGTTGCGGGCATGGTGGCGGCGGCCGGCGGCGAGTACGACCGGGCGGCTGGAATCTTTGCCGATGTCGCCGAGGCGGCGCGAGCGATAAAGCTTCCGCATGCCGAGGCATGCGCGCTCTATGAGCACGGGCTTCTGTGTGCGCGAACCGGAGACCGCATGGAGGGCCAGCGTCTGCTCGAGGACAGCCTCAAGATCTTCACGCGACTCGGTGCTCGGCCATACATCGAGCGGACGCGACGGGCGCTCTCCGGGCTGTTCTCGTAGCTCTGCTCACCCGCCTGCGTAGTTGGCGTCCAGCTCGATTCCCTGCGGACGCACCCGTGCCCTCACCACCCGGGCGGTCTTGCCGAGCGGACGCCGCAAGGAGCCGGTGACGCTGTTGGCGATGGCCTGGGCGACGTTGCGCGGGAGTGAGACTCCAGCCAGATCCGCCGACAGGATTCGCAGCTGCACCTGCCCATTGACTGCTCGCGGTTGAGCGACGACGAGCAATGGTATGGAGATAAATTGCGCCGTCCACTGCATCTGGGCGATAAGTCGGGACGGCGGAGCTGAGCGGATCCTCACATGCGAGATGCCCATTCCGTGGGCGTCCTGTTCGATCCGTCGAGCCAGGTAGCGGTCGGAGAGGACCACCCGCACATCAGTGGCACGTGCCGGTGGTATTGGCACCGGCTGCGCCGGGCGGGTTGCCGCCGCGACGAGGATGCCGAGCGCGAACCCGATCAGAAGCAGGAAGACCGCCCAGGGAAGCGTGCCGATACGCAAGAAGCGCCGTGGCGCGTTCGGTCGAGTGCCGTCAAGAAACGGGGATGGGCTGTTCACTCACTCCGACCGTACCACGCTCCTCCGTCCCCAGCCAGGATAGAGACTGAGCCGGCCGACCAGCGCCACCAGAGCCGGGACCAGATACGACCTGACGACGAAGGCGTCGATCAAGACTCCCACGGCCATGGCGAAGGCAAACTCCCGGAAGCCGGTGAGCGGGATGATAACCAGCAGCGCGAAGCTTCCGGCCAGGGTGATCGCCGCCACGCCAATCGCGCCCGTCGCGTCTTTCGAGCCCATAGCAATCGCCTCGCGCAAGGACCGGTCTTCTGCTTCGTCCCATATCTTGCCGACCAGGAACAGGTTGTAGTCGGAACCTAGCGCAAACAGCAGCACTCCCACGCCCACCGGTACGTAATACGCCAGGCCGTCGTGGTGCAGGCGATCCTGAAAGAGGAGCGTCGTCAGGCCAAGTGGAGCGACGACGGCCAGGACGCTGGATCCAATCAAGTAGAGTGGCGCCACCAGCGAGCGGAGAAGCGCGGCCAGCAAGAGAAAGACGATGAGCCCAATGGCCAGCGCGACCGGGAGGAGACTGTCCAGAATGGCATCGACGGTGTACTTGACGAGTGCCGTATCGCCCGCGTACGCGACACGCACATTTCGCAGGTGGGCTTGCTTCAGCCAGCCCGGCATATCTCTCTGAATTCTGCTCAGATCCGACACTGCACGGCCGCCATAGGGATCGTGTTTCAATAGGACGGCGAGGCGGGCTGCTCGACCGTCTCGCGCATAGACCAACCGGGTGCCGAAGGAGCCGGGCTGGTCCCGGGGACCAAGAGTGCCGGCGACGTCGGGATCCCCAGCGATGAGAGACTGCAGCTGCCGTAACGCAGCATGCTGAGACGAAAGGTGCGGTCCGCGAAAGACGATCACCGTCGGCGCCAGGAAGCCGGGTGCGAATCCGCGCTGAAGGGCATGGTACGCCTGCGACTCCGGAAGCGAGGGAGGAAGCCCGTCCAGGAGACCCAGCCCAACCGAGAGGCGCGTCACATTGCCGGCCAGGTAGAGAAGGCCCACGACAGAGATCACGCTGGTGAGCAACGCTAGAGGGCGCCAGGTCGTCAATCGGCGCCACCGACCTGCTCGCCTCGCGCCCGGTGCAACCGTCCGGAAGCGGCGCGGCCAGAACGTGAGTCGTCCCAGACTGGCCATGAGCGCGGGCACCAGAGTGAGGCTGACCAGGGCCGCCGAAATGACGGCCACGGAAAGCGCCGGTCCCAGGACGCGCAAGAACTCGAGATGGGCCAGCAGCAGGCAGCCGGTGCAGGCGGCAATCGTGAGTCCGGCCACCAGAATAATCGGGGACGTGTTTGCCGTGGCCGTCCGCACGGCATCTCCCGGCTCAACCCCCGCTTGCAGGCAGCGGCGAAACCCCGACATGAAGAAGATGGCGTAATCGGTGGTGACGGCCAGGACCAGGACGACCAGGAGAGGCTTGAGCTCGATCGGAACGGCGGCTCCTTGATTCACGGCCAGGGCCTCCACCGCGCGCTCCCCGACGATATAGCCGGTGCCGGCCGCGATGAGTGTGAGAAAGGGCGCGATCAGGGATCGAAAGGTCAGCCCCACGATCACAAAGATGAGGAGTACGGTCGCAATCTCAACCTGGTGCAGCGAGTTGCCGATGATGTCACCCTGGCGCGCCCATGCAGGAGCGAACCCGGTGG
This sequence comes from Chloroflexota bacterium, assembly GCA_025966365.1. Taxonomy (GTDB): domain Bacteria; phylum Chloroflexota; class UBA5177; order UBA5177; family UBA5177; genus JAICWV01. The sequence continues at coordinate 6,872 of JAICWV010000056.1, forward strand.
CGCCGATCAGATGATCCGCCGGGCGCTGCACGTGATTGTGCTCCAGGGTTTCCGCCAGCCGGTCGTCGTCACGCAGGGTCAGGGTCGGTCTGAAGTACAGGTAGGTGATCGCGGTCGTGCCTGCCTCACGGGATCCGGGCACCAGCTTCAGGTCATTCAAGATCGGGAAGGCCGCCACCAGTCCCGGCAGGTCGGCGTCTTTCCCACGAGAAACCCTCACGGCGCGGGTGACGACACGCTTCTGCGCCCGCAGAGACAGTCCCTTGGGGGCGCGTTGAACGAGTATGGTTCGAGCCAGGATGGGAAGGCCAAAGAGGCGTGCCGCGCTAATCTCTGCCTGAACGGGAGGAGCGCTCCGGGGCACGGGCAGCGCCCTCGAGGCACTCTCCTCGGGCCCCGTCGCGGCCGGATGCGTCAGGATGGCTGTCGCGAGCGCCAGCCAGAGGATGATGATGACATAGCGCAGCGGGCTGCAGACCATCGCGGCGAACGTGCGTGATATGCGCCCGGCGTGCACGCGCACCGACTGGTGAAGTTGTCGCACATGCCGGTTCACCTGGGCGCGTTCGCAAATGCGAGCACTGTGTGTCTACCGGCGGGACGAGGTGCGGGCAGGCTGACGAGCGATCTGCGGAGCGCCCTCGCGGCCGTGCTTGAGCTCGTAGAAGTCCGGCATGCTCATGGCTGCGATGACCACGTCCCAGAGTCGAGTGACGTTGTCGCCCTCCGGAATCGGCGAGACGATCGGGCCGTGAAGTCCGCGGGGCCGCCCGTCAAGATGAAGGATAGGGGAGCCGGTATCCGGCCCGCCCAGCTCCAGGGCCTCCGCTGTGGAGGCGACGACGGCGTCGTCCCAACGATCATCACCGGCAGCCGCCAGATACTCGGAAACGCCGGCAGCTGTCGCTGCCGCTTCCAGCAGGTCGGAGTTCGGCTCGTGATTCTCCACGTGCAGTCGGGTGCCGACTGCGGTGTAAAACGGCCCGACCAGATCGTCCCGATGGTCGGCGTGCATGGCCTCGACCATCCGCAGGAAGTCGGTACTGAGCGCCCCGGCGCCGCGGTACGCGGTCTGCAGCGCGTGCGCCCCGTTGTTGAGCACCACCAGGCTCAGCGATCGCCAGATAATCTGCAGCGCTCGCTTCTCAGCTACCTCTTCGAGCCAGCGGGACGTAATCCAGGTCCACGGGCAGATAGCGTCAAAGTAGAAGGAGACCTTTTCTCCTCGGCGGACTGTTTCTCGCTCGATCATCGCCCTTCCCTCTCATGCCCCTCCGTGCCGGCCGGCACGGAGGGCGGAATGTTTTGCACGTATCCAGTTAGTGCATGAGTCGTTCCACCTCGCCGCGTCATCCATGCGCCGCGGGATGTGGCAGGACCAGCGAGAGAGGCTCGTTCTATGAGCTCATCGAGCTGCCCTCGTCCAGCACGAACGTCACCATCAGATGGACTTCCCAGCCGGTAATCTTGCCGTTCTGGACCAGCACGCGTTGCTCCTTTACCCAGGCGGCGGTTACATTTCGCAGGGTTTGTGTGGCTCTTTGAATCCCTTCCTTGACGGCATCGTCGAAGCTGGTTTGGGACTGCACGCTGATCTCTGTTACGCGAGCAACGGACATGTGCTACCTCCTGCGGGGCATTCGGCCCCGGGTTCTACGATCGGATGCATTCCAGCAAGCACCGTGCCGGAAAAATACTGCCGGCATGAACGGGAGACCCCACGTCAGTCCGCGAACTGCTCTTGAGGGACTCCTCCCTTCACATGGCTGGGAAATCGGAGTGAGATCACCAGGAGAACGATGGCAATCCCGGCCACCCCGACCGGGGCGAAGGCGGCGATTGGAACGCCGGTCGCATCCCAGACGGCGCCGCCGATGAATGACCCGAGAAAGGAGCAGGCGTAGGACAGGGTGAACATGGCGGCGCTCAAGCGGTGTACATCCCCTTTCCCGGCCAGCATGGGGGGAAGTGCCAGTAGCAGGACAAACACCCCCGCGGTGGAGAAGCCCAGCGTGCCGGCGAAGAGGATGACCCATGCGCCGCCGGCCAGGAATCCGGCGGCGGAGACAACGGTGATCAACCCGGCAGCGACAACCGGCCAGCGGCGCCCAATAAACCAGGCGGGAAAGCCTCCGACCAGAAACGACACCGGAAGTTGACACAGATTGACGCTGGTGAGTGCGGCCGTGATGAGATCGGGATGGTGCGTGGCTCGCAGGTAGTCCGGAATGAACGTGTTGGCCGCGAAATAGGCGGTGGAGGCGCCGCCCAGGATGAAGCCGAGCTTCCAGGTCAGCCCGCTATGCCAGTCCGGCCACCACGCGCTTCGCGGCGTGCCCTCCTCCCGCCTGACGTGGGGCGTCATCAGAACCAGTGCGGCGGCGGTCGCGAGCACCGGAATCGACCAGAGTGCCAGCGCCACGGACCACCGTCCCGCTACCAGACCCAGGAGCAGCGGCACAGTAAAGGCCGCCGCCACGATCTCTCCGACGAGAAGGCCATTGGAGTACACGGCGGTCGCCAGGCCGGCGCGGGCGGGCAGCCACTGGCGCACGAGCGACGGGAGAGCAGGCTGACATACTGCCACGCCCACGCCCATCAGGAAGGTCAAGGGAAAGAGGACGCCGGCGGACATCCCCAGGCCGCGGAGCGCCCCGGTAACGCCGATCGCGGCCAGCCCGGCCACGAGCGCGCGGCGGGCGCCCATATGAGCGATCAGAAGCGAGCCCGGTATGGCCGCCGCGCCCAGAAGCAGGACCGGAAGTGTGGTCAGCGCGCCGACGGCCGCCTCGTCCAGATGCAGGGCGTGGTGGATGGTGGGCAGAAGCGGAGGCACCGAGAGAATCGTCACGCGTATGCTGATACCGGCCATCCATAGCAGGGTCAGGCGCCCCAGCGCGCCGGCAGCGATACGGCTGCCTCCCTCTCTCACCGACAGTTGCCTCCACTGATTTCCTGGACTCCTATTCGTCTGACCCTAGCATCGCCGCGCGGTCACCGTACCCGCAGATGCGCCAGAAGCTCCGGAATATCCCGTTCCAGCGTCGCCGCCACCGAGCGTGGATCCACGTCGTCTCCTGCCCGGCGGATCACCCGACCCATCTCGATCAGCACAATCCATGGAATGGAAGGGAAGAGGCGCCGGCCCTCTCCGCTGAGGTCGGCCGCGGCGTCCGCGATCACCAGGAGGTCGTCAAGGTGGTGGCGCATGCCGCGTTCCCCCGGCGAGGAGAGCCGGTCGGAGGCATGGCGCAGCTTCTCGATCTGCACACTATCGTCGATCATCGACCGGCGACGGCCCGGTGCGGCCGGGAGGGACGGCGTTCACGCACCCCGCGCAAGCCGATAAGGTCTGGCACGGAAAATGTACTGGGTCGGGCCATGATCGTGACTGGAGGGCTGAAGTGATGGAGAGCCACGTCGAGAAAGAGGAGGATGGATCGCCAGTGCGGTCGGTCCTGATCGCCCTGGGAGCCGTGTACTTGTTCTTGACCGGCCAGCGGCGCAGCGCTGTGGTGGTTGGTCTGGCCTACGCCGCCATGGACGCACTGACCAATCTGCGCGCGTCCGGAGCCGGGAGCCGCCTGCTCGCCGATTCCGGGGCGGCACATAGTCCGGTAGTCCACACCGGCGCTCAAGCCGGACGGCGGTCGATGCCACACACCCTCTTCAGCGCGCAGCCGCGGAAGGACCATCTGGAAGTCGAGACCCGCAAATCGGCCCGGAAAAGCGACGCGGGGAAGGACAACACAACCAAGAACAACACACCGACGAGCAAGACAACCGGGAACGACGACGGCAAGAAGAGCAACTCGGGCGGCCCGCTTGGCTTCTACAACTCGTTCATGGACAAACACCCAAACGTCAAGGCCTTCCTCGAGAAGATCGGCAAGGACAACATCGGCATGCTGGCCGCGTTCGTCTCCTGGACCCTCCTGACCTCGATCGTTCCCATCATGGTGGGTCTGGTCGCTATCAGCGGTCTCTTCTTGCGGAGCCCCAGCGCCCAGGCGAACATTGTCAGCCATCTCCACGCGGCCTCGCAGGGCACGTTCAAGCCATCCGAGATCATGAGCCTGGTGCGTCTGTCTACCCAACACACCGGCATCCTCGGCTTGATCGGCTTCGTTGGCGTTCTGTGGGGCGGCTCCAGCCTGGGTGGCGCCCTCTCCACCGCCTTTCAAGCGATCTTTGAAACCACCGGCCGGAATTTCATCAAAGAGAAACTCATCGACATCGGCATGATCTTCGTGTTCACGGCGCTGATGCTGGTCATCATAGCCGGAAGTGCCGCGGGTGCGATTATCAGCTCCCTGGTGAAGGGCGTGCCGGTTCCTGGACTGGTCGAGATTATCGGTCTGGCCATCAGCCTTATCTCGGCTTTCATCCTCTTCATGGCGATCTACCTCGTCTTCCCTAACATCAATCCGCCGTTCAAGTTCGGAAACGTGTGGAAGGGCGCGCTGTTGTCAGCTATCCTGTTTACCATCCTGAGCTTGATCTGGCCTATCTACGCGCATTACCAGAACTTCGGCAAATACGGCCAGTTGCTCTCGTCCATCCTGCTCCTCACCGCCTGGATCTACTTTTTCAGCATGATCACAATGGTCGGCGCCGAAGTCGCCGCCTTCGCGGCGATCGAACAGGCGCACGACGAAGGGAAGGAGGTCGGGCCGGCGCCTCAGGAGAGCGTGCCGCAGCATGAGGTGCTGCGAGACAGCCCTGCTCCTCGGTAATTTCTGAGAAGCTGCAGGAGGCGGGCCATTGTCGGCCCGCCTCTTTTTGCGCAGGGAGCCGCGTATAGTAGGTGTTGAATCGCGCGAAGGAGAGAGCAGCATGTCCGCCGGGTCCAACGTTTCCGTGGTCGAGCATCCACTGGTCGAGAACTCTCTGGTAGCGCTGCGCGACGTCAATACCGGGACGGACGCCTTTCGCCGTCACGCTCGGCTCCTCACGCTCATCCTCGCCTTCCATGTGCTGCATGACCTTCCCACCCGGGCGGTGGTCATCAACACACCGCTGGAGGAAGTAACGGGCTACGAGATCGACCGCAGTGTTATCTTCGTGCCGGTCCTACGCGCCGGTCTGGCCATGCTCGATGCCATGAGTGACTTCGTCCCGGGAAGCAAGGTTGGATTTGTGGGGCTGGAGCGCGACGAGCAGACCGCCATCGCGCATAGCTATTACCAGAAGCTTCCGACGCAGCTGGAGACTGCCGAGACCATCATTCTCGATCCCATGCTCGCCACCGGCGGGTCGGCCATCGCGACGGTCAAGCTGCTGAAGGCCAATCGCGCCAGCAGCATCCGGCTGGCCTGTGTGGTGGCGGCTCCCGAGGGTCTGGAGGCGATGCAGGGCCTTCATCCTGATGTGCGCATCTTTACCGCGGCCCTTGACCGGGGCTTGAACGATAGGAAGTTCATCCTCCCCGGACTGGGTGATTTCGGCGACCGTTATTTCGGGACCACCTAAGCACCGTGGGCTGGTTTGACCGCGCGGAGCAGCAAAAATAGCGGAATCTCTTTGCGCGCATGGGTGTCGGCGCGCCGGTTGCCCGAGCCGGTGAGGACCGCCCCGGCCGGCACCTCTTCCATGCGATTCACCTGGAGCCCGGCGTCGGAGAGGGCATTGACGTATGCCTGGAGTGGGCGATGAAAGCTCCAGGTGCGGCCCTCCTGACCGGGATAGGGCTTCATGGGGACCGGGAGCGGCGTGAGGTAGCGGTCAATTCGCCGGTAGACGAGCTTGCGGCCCTCGTCGAAGCCCCAGCCGCTTTGCCGCGGGATTCGAAACGCGGGATGGGTGAGGAGCAGGACGAGGCGGCCACCCGGCTTCAGCATGTCGGCGGCGGACTGTAAGGCCGGCTCCAGCGGATCCATGTCTTGAAGACTCAGCAGAAAGACGACGGCGTCAAACGTGTCCGGGAACAGGTCCGGAACCGCTTCCAGGTCGCGGGCATCGCCGACCAGAAACCGGCCGTCCTTTCCGTGCCGCTTGCGCGCGAGCGCAGCCAGGCGCGGGCTGGCATCTACTCCGACGTAGGTAGCCCCAGCCCTCGCCACATACGGAGCCAGGACGCCCTGCCCAGCGCCGACATCCAGAACGCTCTCCCCGGGCCGGAGCTGGAGCAGCTTCATGACCTCCGGAATGGCAACTTTCTGGTGGTGCTCGCTCCCACCCTCGCCGACCCAGCCGTCGTACCAGCTCGCCAGCGCATCCCAGCTGGTCGCAGCAGCGGGCGACTTTGGTGGCCTGGTGCTGGAAAAGTCGGTTCCGGTTCGACTCCGCCGTGGACGGCCTCGTCCAGTTCGGTCCTTTCCCGACATGCCGGCACCTCCAGCCCATTATCGGCGCGTCGCTTCTTCCAGGGGGCGCGATGGAATCGCGCCACCCCAATTTCGGTGGAATATCGTCAGGGAGCAGTGGCGAAGCTGACGCGGCGGAGGGTCAGCGCAGGGCGACGGCGAACCCGATGATCAGGATGATGAGCAGAACCACCGTCACCCAGATGAAGGGGACATCCCGCTGGCGAAGAAACTGGTAGAGGGCAACAAGGACGGCCATAAAGGGCGTCGCGAACAACAGCAAGATACCGAGCGACAGGAGGGCGCCGGACTGTCCGGCCCGCAATTCGGCCGCGATGTCCTGCAAGGGTGCGACGTGGCTGATCTGGTGAATCCCGGTGATTGCGGCCAGAAGGAACCCAGCCACCATGACGATGACGCTGAGCCAGAGACCACCCAGGAGCGTGTATCCGACCCGCGAATAGGTGGCGTGCTCGTCGGGGGGCACAAAATCCGCCACTATCCCGCCCCAATGCCAAAGACGCGCAGCAGCATCTGGATGGCGTAGATCGCCACCACGGCGGTGAAAACGGTTCGGAGTGCGCTCTGACTTATCCGTCCCAGTACCCGTGAACCAACCGAGGCGCCGATGAAGACGCCGATGGTCACGGGAATCGCGAGTGCCGGATCCACATAGGAGGGCTGGTGGTTGTAGTAGACAAAGGCGCCCGCCATGGCGGTAATCCCGATGATATAGGTGCTGGTGGTGGTTGCCACTTTGATGGGGACACTCATGATCAAGTTCATGACCGGTACCTGCACAATGCCCCCGCCGACCCCGAGCATCCCCGAGATCAGCCCGGCAACGCTTGAGGCGCCGATGCCGATTGGGACGTTGCGCACCCGATAGCGGATCGTCTGGCCGGTCGACGTTTCGAAGTAGGAGCCACGGAACCGGGACGAGAGGGCCGGCTCATCTTCAGTCTCCGGCACCGGCGCAGCGGAAGCCCTCAATCCCTGGAACATTCGGTACGCGCTGACTGCCAGCACCAGGGCAAAGACGCCGGCGAGCACCCGCGCGTTGATATGGGTGGCCAGAATCGCTCCGATGACGGCACTGGGGGCCGTTGCCAGGGCCAGGAGGAGGCCCAGGCGAATATCGGCGACGTGCCTGCGGACATAGACATTGCCACCACCCAGCGAGGTCGCGATCACGGCAACGATGCTGGCGGCGATAGCGGTCTTCAGGTCCTCGCCGAGGAAGAGCGTGAGCGAGGGAATAATAAAGAGGCCGCCGCCGATACCGAGAACGGAGCCGAATGCGCCGGCAAGCAGCGCGATGACGAAGGCGATCAGCGTATCGAGGAGGGTCATTCGGGCTCCCAGCACGGCGTTATTTCATCCTAATCTCAGTGATATAATCCGCCGGCCTCCATCCGGACAGTCCGGGCCCATTCCCCCCATTCCCGACAAGGATCTCCCCGTGCCTACCTTTGCCGTCGCCAACCAGAAGGGCGGCGTCGGAAAGACGACTACCGTTGTCAACCTCGGCGCGTATCTGGGAGCTCTGGGTGCTCGCGTGCTGCTGGTCGACTGCGACGCGCAGGCGAACACGACCGGCTTTCTCGGCGTTGATGAGGCGGTGCCGTCGCTCTACGAGGTACTGGTCGAGGGGGTGCCTGCCGTGGACGCGGTAGTGGCAACTGGCACGAAGGGTGTGGAACTTCTCCCGGCAAGCGCGGACCTGGCCGGGGCCGATATCGAGCTGTTTCAGACAGGGCAGCCGAACGGTGTGCTCAAGGAGGCACTGGCCTCGCTGCGCGACCAGTACTCGTATATCTTTCTCGACTGTCCGCCCTCGCTGGGCGTGGTCACGGTCAATGCTCTGGTGGCAGCCGATGCGGTGCTGGTACCAGTACAGTGCGAGTACCTGGCTCTGGAAGGACTGGCTCGCCTGATGAATACACTCGACCGGATCCGGTCCACCGCCAACCCGTCCCTGCAGGTCTTTGGCCTGGTGATGACCATGTACGATGCGCGCACGGTTCTCTCATCACAGGTGGCGGAGGAGGTGCGACGTCACTACCCGGCGCTGACGTTCGAGACGGTCATACCGCGCAACGTCCGGCTGAGCGAAGCGCCCAGCTTCGGCTGCTCGATTCTCGACTACGATCCTTACTCTCGCGGAGCAGAGGCATACCGGGCACTGGCGCTGGAAGTGGCATCACGGGCTCCGGGCCTGCGGAGTTCGGCCTGATGGTGGGGAAGGAGCGCGCGAGTAACCGGCGCGCGCTGGGCCGCGGCCTGGACGCCCTCCTGCCCGGGACGGCTGACGTGGGAGTCCGTGAGATCGAGGTCGGACGAATCGAGCGGAACCCGGACCAGCCGCGGCAGCGCTTCGAGCAGGGAGCCCTGGCGGAGCTCGCGGCCTCTATCCGCGAGCACGGTATGGTTCAGCCACTGGTCGTCTCGCGTCTGGACGGCGAACGCTACCGTCTAGTCATCGGCGAGCGGCGCTGGCGAGCTGCGCAGCTGGCCGGACTCACGCAGGTTCCGGTCGTGGTCAAAGAGGCGACGGAACAGGCCACGCTGGAATTGGCACTGGTCGAAAACGTACAACGAGCCGATCTGAATGCCGTCGAGGAGGCCGAGGCGTACGGCCGGCTGATGCAGGAGTTTGGCCTCACCCAGCAGCAGGTCGCCGACCGTGTCGGCAAGAGCCGCGCAGCCGTCGCCAATACTGTGCGCCTGCTCTCGCTGCCGGAAACGCTCAAGCGGGCGGTGGTCGAGGAACGGATCACTGAGGGCCACGCCCGGGCTATTCTCGGACTTCGCGAGCGTCAGCAGCAGATTGCAGTGCTGGAGCGGGTAGAGCGCGAGGGGCTCACGGTGCGTCAGACGGAAGAGTTGGTGCGGCGCCTGAACGAGCCTGCCCCATCTCGGCCGCAGCCGCAGCGCGATCCGGATATTGCCCGCATCGAGGACGATCTCCGCCGGACCCTGGGGACCAGGGTATCGGTGCGGCCGGGGAAGCGCGGCGGGCGTATCGTCATCGAGTACTACTCCGATGATGAGTTCCAGGGGCTGTACGAGAGACTGCGCGGAGAGATGTAACCGAGGGCTGTAGCCCGCCGTGCGCCCGGACTGCGGCCTGAAGGCCTCCGCTACACCATCAACCTCGCGCCTTCGTTATTCCATCGATCTGGTGTCGAAGGCATCGCGGAGGCCGTCGCCGAGGAAGGTGGAGGCGATGATGAGGATGGACATGACGGCGGTGGGAACGATCTCCTCCACTGGATTGTCGGACATAAAGCTGGTGCCGTCCACGATCATGGTCCCCAGGTCCGGATAGCCGGCCTGGGCCCCGAGGCCGAAGAGGCCGAGAACCGCGGTGGCAAAGAGGAAGCCGGGGAGAAAGAGGCCGCCCTGAACCAGCAGGATGCCGCCCATATTGGGCAACAGGTGCCGCGTGATGATGCGGCGAGTGGAGGTGCCGGTCACCAGTGCTGCCTCGATGAACTGGGTCTCTTTCATGCTGAGGGTCTGGGCACGGGTGAGCCGCATGATGACCGGCCAGCTATCGGTTGCCAGGAATAGCATGATCATGATGTAGCGCCCGCCGGTGCCGAACGGTCCTTCGAGGATGCTTCCGAACAGCGAGGTCAGCAAAATGATGAAGAGCAGTCCCGGAATGACGAAGATGATTTCCGTTATTCGGCTGAGAAATTCGTCAATCCAGCCGCCCACATATCCCGCCAGGATGCCGGTGACAGCTCCGATGAGGACGCAGAGGGTGGCCCCGCTGAAGGCGACCCCCAGGGGACCGCGGAGGCTATAGAGGGTACGGCTGTAAAAGTCGCGGCCGAGGATATCGGTGCCGAGCCAGTGGTGAGACGACGGGCCCGCGTGCATGTTGGTCAGGTTCATCTGCATGGGGTCGAACGGAGCCAGGAGCGGAGCAAAAACCGCCAGAGCACTGGCAAGGACCAGAATAGTCAGACTGACCAGCGCGGCCCGATTGGCAATGAATCGGTTGACACCGCGCCGAAAAGGCGAAATCGGGCGCTCGGTGAGGCCTGGCGCCTCGATGACGATCGGCGGAGGAGCTTCCGCTGGAGGAGATTGGCTGGGTGCTGTCACTGGATCTGTACCAAGATCACTGTAGCAATCCATTCCGCAACAAGATTGGCTATTGACGAAACGGCTATGCTGTTACGTTCACAGAAGTTGAGCCGTTTTAATCATTAAGCGGCAACGCACACGCACGTGAGTTGGCCCGGGCGCCTCGAGCAGAGACCGACTCCGGGTGGCAAGCCTCGGAACAGACATTCGGCCAGTTTGGAGCCGCCCAGGAAACGGAGGTGGAGGTAGGGAGAGGAAGCGCGTTCTAGGGGAACCAAAACGTCAGAGCCGATTTTTACGTAGAAGGAGAGGAGATTGAACAAGAGCCTCTACAAGACGCTGAGTGTCGGATTGGCACTCAGCTTTGCGGCCACCATGGCGGTTGCCGGTGGGTCCACGACCTCGCTGGCCAAGACCTCCCATAAGAGCTCGAACGCCAGCCTGCCGACGTTCCGCCTGGTGAACTGGGTGGCGCCGAACCTCAAGCTGGCGAAGTCGCTCGATCCCGCCCAGATCTCGGCGGCGGCCGACTACTTCGTGACGCAGAGCGTCAACCAGAACCTGGTCACCAACGACACCAGCGGCAAGATCCTCAAGCAGCTGGCGACCAAGATCACCGTCAGCAAGAACCGCAAGGCGTACACCTTCACCATGCGCCATGCCAAGTTCGAGAACGGCGATCCCATCACGGCCAACACGGTGGTGTACTCCATCAAGCGTTCTCTGTCCCCGGACACCGCGTCTGTCGTTAACTACTACGACGACACCGGGTTTGGTGACATCCTGGGCGCGCACGCGTACATCAACGGCAAATCGACCAGTCTGCCGGGCGTCAAGGCGCTGAACAAGTACACAGTGCAGATCAAGCTGATCGCGCCGATCTCGTACTTCCTGTATGCGCTGACGTACCCGATCAACGACGTGGTGGATCCGAACATCGTTCAGGGCCAGGTGGCGAAGGTTACCGGCAACTACCTGACCAGCAACTGCCCCGCGGCGCGCGCTAACGCGTCCGGTCAGTTCACCTTCCAGTGCACGGGCAACGACTTCTTCCCCTCCGGCGAGACGCCGCGGTATGACCTCGTTCCCAATCCCAAGTACTCCGGCCCCTTCAAGAAGCCCAAGATGAAGATGGAGCTTCAGGTGGCCGGTACCAGTGAGACTGCCTACAACGAGTACCTGTCCGGCGCCCTCGATCTGGGCGGCATTCCGGCAGCTCACCTCGCTCAGTGGAAGAAGAACCCGAAGGGCCAGATGTTTGGCGGACCCGGGTGCTCGAAGCCGACCAAGGGCTGCCCCACCACGACCGTCTTCTACATCCAGCTCAACACCACAGAGCCGCCGTTCAACAACAAGGACTGCCGGCTGGCGGTCGCCTGGGCCCTCAACCGCAGTAACCTGGCGAAGATCTTCCAGGGATCCGAGGCGGCTCAGTACACCATTACGCCGAGCGGCCTGGGCATCATGAACGCCAAGGTGCTGAAGCCGATCCTCAGTAAGGTTCCGAGGACGAACATGGCCAAGGCACAGAGCTTCATGAGCAAGTGCCCGGCGTCCAACAAGACGGCGAACATCCAGTTCGTCTACGCCACCGGTGATGTGTCCGGTACCGCCGAGGCGCTGGCCGAGGTTCAGACCATGAAGAACCTGGGCTTCACCAACGCGCAGGCCGTGGGCAAGTCTCAGGACGACTGGCTGACCGACGTCAACACCCCGATGAGCCAGACGCACATCCAGGGTGTCGATGGTGGCTGGGCGCAGGACTACTCGGACCCGCAGGACTTCATGACGCTCCTGTGGGCCTGTGGCGCCTCCTACAACATCGGAGAGCTCTGCGATAAGAAGGCCGACCGGCTCATGAAGTCCGGCGATACCGCTCCGACCGTCAAGCAGCGGATCGCGGACTACAACGCCGCGCAGGTCGAGCTGCTCAACCAGGGCTACCCCATCATGACCTTGAACCGTGTCCACTACGCGCTGGTAAAGCCGTATGTTCACGGCCTCAAGTACTACGTGCCGACCGGTACTTGCCCGGTCCACTGCGACTGGTCCAAGCTCACCATCGCCAAGCACTAGCACGCCATGGAGTTGGGGGCGGGCCTCGTGCCCGCCCCCAACTTCGTACGCTCTATCGCCGTGACTACCGGCCGGCTGCTAAAATCACTCCAGGAAGAGGCAAGGCGACGCGTCCGACCCGGAGGCATCCGACATGAATAATCTTCTCGTCTTCACTGTGAAGCGCTTTATCGCCATGGTGATCGTGATCTGGGTCATCACCACCATCGTCTTTTTCCTGGCCCATCTCTCGCCGATCAACCCCATTCAGGAAGTCCTGGGCAATAAGTACAACGCCAGCGCCACCGTGCGGGAGCAGCTGCGCCACGAGTTCCACCTGGACGAGCCGCTGTGGCAGCAATACACCTCGTACTTGCAGGATCTGGGGCACGGGCAGCTGGGCTACTCGATTCAGTCCGACACCCTGGGACAACCGGTGTGGAACCTGCTGCGGGTGGGTGTCCCCCAATCGCTCAAGCTGGGAGGACTGGCGCTGCTCCTGGCCCTGGTGGTCGGCATCCCCATCGGGATGATCAGTGCCATCAAACAGAACTCGGCGGTGGATCACGGCAGTCAGTTCGTCATGATGGTCGCCTACGCCGTC
>JAICWV010000037.1 GCA_025966365.1 Chloroflexota bacterium
AGCTCAGGTCCTGGCGCTGACACGCGTCTTCCTCAAGGACCCGGCCATTGTCATCCTGGATGAAGCATCTTCGCGGCTCGACCCCGCTACCGAGCGCCTGATCGAGGGTGCGGTGGAGCGTCTGCTCTCCGGACGCGCCGCCATCGTGATCGCGCACCGGTTGAGCACGGTCCGGCGCGCCGACACGGTCATGATTCTTTCCGATGGCCACATCGCCGAATACGGCCCGCGCGAGCGCCTGGCAGCCGACCCCGCGTCGGTCTTTTCCGGCCTGCTCCGCACCGGCCTCGAGCCGGAGCCGGTATGACCGAATCAACCAGAGTCCCGAGCCTTCGGCTCCTCGGATCCGTGATCGTCTTCCGCCCCTGGATGCTCCTCGCCTGCGTGGTGCTCTCCTTCCTCGGCTTTTCGGTCGAGATTATCGTCGGACTGGTCGAGAAAGCGGTGCTCGACGACCTGACGCACCATGCGCACGCCGGCCTGGGCATTACCTCGCTGCTGGCGATTCTCGTCGGCACCTCTGCTGCCGCCTTCGCCACGCGGTTTCCGTTCATGCTGGCGTGGAACGCGTACACGTTCGGGGTCGTGGCGCTGCTCCGCCGCAACATGCTGGTTCACGTCCTGGGGCAGCCCGGCGCGCGGGCTCTCCCCAGCTCTCCCGGCGAGGCGATCACCCGGTTCCGCGACGATGTCGCCACCATCAACGAGACCATCCGCTGGCCCCTCTGGGCGGTGGGCCAGTTCACCTTCGGCATCGTGGCGTTGGTCATCATGCTGCAGATCAACGCGCGCATCACCATCTTTGTCCTGGCCCCGCTGGTTCTCATCCTCGGGATCGGTCAGTTTCTCACCGGCAGGGTCCAGCGCTACCGGCGCGCCAGCAGGCAGGCAACCGGCGGCATCACCGGCTTCCTGGGAGAGCTCTTCGGAGCGGTTCAGGCGGTCAAGGTGGCGGGCGCCGAGGCGTCAGTGTTGCGGGAGTTCGACGAGCTCAACGAAATCCGGCGCCGCAGCACTGTGCGGGACCGCACCTTCGAGGAGGCACTGTGGGGCATCTTCTTCAACGCGTCCAACTTCGGGGCTGGGCTCATTCTCCTCCTGGCCGTGAGCGACATGCGTGCCGGCCGCTTTACCGTCGGCGACTTTGCCCTCTTCATCAGCTACCTCCAGTTGCTGGTAGGGATCCCGTTTGAAATTGGACGCGCGTTCGCACGCGTGAAACAGGCAGGGGTCTCTTTCGAGCGGATGGCGGAGCTCTTGCCGGGTGCCCCGCCCACCGAGCTGACCCGGCACGCGCCGGTGTACTTCGACGGCCGGTATCCCGAGATTCCCACCTACGCCAGGGAGCCTGGCGATCACCTGGAGCGGCTGGACCTGCGCAACCTGACCTTTCACTTCCCGGAAAGCGGAAGGGGCATCAGCGATGTGTCCTTTTCGATTCCGAGGGGTAAGCTGGTGATCGTCACGGGACGCATGGGATCAGGCAAGAGCACCCTCTTGCGAACGCTCCTCGGTCTCCTGCCCGCCGACAGCGGCTCGATCTACTGGAACAGGGACCGGGTTGCCGACCCAGCATCCTTTTTGGTCCCACCCCGAGCTGCCTACACGGCTCAGGTGCCGCGCCTGTTCAGCGAGACCCTTCGCGACAACATCCTGCTGGGTTTGGCGGAGGACCGGGCGGACCTGGCTGAGGCGGTGGAGCTGGCCATCCTCCGGCCGGACATCGAGGCCATGGAGAACGGCCTGGAGACAGTGGTCGGCCCACGTGGCGTCCGGCTGTCCGGCGGCCAGGTCCAGCGTGCCGCCGCGGCTCGCATGTTCGTTCGGGATCCGGAGCTCCTGGTGATGGACGATCTATCAAGCGCGCTCGACGTCGAAACCGAGGCACAGCTATGGCAGCGGATATTCGAGCGCTCCGGGGCCACCGTCCTGGCCGTCTCCCACCGGCGGGCTGCCCTTCGGCGGGCCGACTGGATCATTCTGCTGGACGAGGGCCGCGTCGCGGCGCAGGGCCCGCTGGATGACCTCCTCGCCGAGAGCGAGGAGATGCGCCATATGTGGCACGGCGCCAGGGCCTGACCGGGGATTGGCCGTCAGGCTCCCGACGCTCTCGCGCCGAAGAATCGCGTCGGATCGCCGGAGACCGGACCGGCATAGACCCAATGCACCTGGTACCGGTTGTGGTTATCCCAGGTCCGCAGGTAGACCTCGTCGATGCCGGGATAGCGGATGTTGCTGGGCGGGTCCACCGGACGATCGTAGGCAATGCGCCGACCCGATGAATCGTAGACGGTGCACGTGAGAACGATCGATTTCTTCGGCTTGATCGGCAGATTGGTCACGCCCGGATAGGGGTTGAATACCGAGACCCGGAGGTAAAACCACTTCCCGATCGGCGGCGTCTTCCACAGCTTCATGTCATCTACCATCCAGCCTGATTCCGTCCCGCGGCCGCAGCGGAAGCCGTCGTTGTCGAACTCGAGACTGACCGTCCCGCCGTGATACGAGCCCAGGCCGAGGGCAAACTTGTACATGGAGAGACCGCGCACCTTGGCCACCATGACCGTCTTGTTGGGATCGGTCTGGAGCAGGTGATCCATCTCGGTTTGGGCGCCGGACAGGGTGAGAATGCCGTCCACGATGGCCGCGTTTCCGCCGTCTTCGTTCACATGCCAGTATCCGTTGGAAATTGAGCTCCAGCGGAAGTCGTCGTACACGGACGGAGGATCGCCCCGATTGGGGATGAACGCGAATACCGCCGCCTCGACCAGGACGCCGAGCAGCAGTCCGATAAGCACGATAACCACCACCCGCAGCGCTGCTCGGCTCATCACGCCGCCTCCGGAACCGGCTCCCGGCTTTCCCGCGGCAGCCGCTCCGCAAAGAGCCCGGTTGTCTCTCCCACGGCATAGAGGCCGGTCGCTCCCATCAGGGCCAGCAGGGCGATGACGCCAAGAACTACCTTGTCCCGGCCCATCCACCAGTTGTACTCGTTGGACGCCCACCACAGGTTCCATTGGTTGATGCTGTAGGTGGTGGTGAGATCGTCCAGGACCTGATCTTCAGCCGGAGGCACCAGCTCGTACCTCCGGCTGTTAAAGAGGCTATCGTACCCGAGCTGATAGAGGCTGTGAATCTGGAAATTGAGCGGGGACTCGCTCGGGTTCCAGAAGTAGTGGTATCGGGACGCGATCCATTCCCACTTCTGGCCCTGTGCCTCCTCGTAGGAGATGACCCGGTACCAGCTCCGCCATTGGCTCACGGAAACCGCCGACAGCTGAACGGTGAAGCCGGCCAGCACAACCAGCGCCGTGACCACCCAGACGAGCCGGGCTCGGGGAGTACGCCGAAAGAGCTCGCCCAGTGGCAGCGTCAGAAACGGCATCAGGATAAAGAGGTACCTTGGTCCCCAGGCCGGATCGCCAAACCAGTAGGTGACGTTTGCGTACAGGCCGATGAACAGCACGCAGAGCGTGGCGACCGCGATGCTGAAGGCGGGAAAGCGCCGTGCGAATCGTGGACCCGCGATTGCCAGCAGCCAGATCGTGGGCGCGTACCACAGCAGCCCCTTCCCCGGACTGACAAGCAGACCGGCGGCGCCGAGAAGCGGTGGATAGCCGAAAATGCGCTCCTGATGGCCGCTGGCCAGCACCGAGCCGAATCGATACCAGTCGTACCAGCCGACGACGATGATGGACGGAAGCACGCCGAGACCCAGCAGGATGAGCCGCCTGGCCCGTACTAGCAGGTCCCCGGCGGTCGGGCCTGGAAGCGCGATGAAGATGCCGATGGCCACGAGGCCAAGGAAGGCGTCCTGGTACCGCGTCAGAACCGCGCCCCCGGCAGCCAGACCGGCCAGCAGCGCATAGATCTCACGCGCGCCCTGCTCACGCAGGCGGAAGACGAGATACATCGCCAGGAACATGAAAAACGCGACTTCGATGTGCTCGGACACGCTTTGCTCATCCGGCCAGACGGTGGTCGCAAAGGCCAGGATGGCGGTGAGGACCAGTGATCGGGCCGGGCTGTAGCCAAGCTGGACGGCAAACATGAAGAAGACCAGACCAAGCAAAGCGCCAAACAGCGGTCCGACCAGGTGATCGAAGGTAATCACCGTCGGTCCCAGCGGCCAGCGTTCGTGACTGGCCATCTGCTGCCCGAGGTAGTCGAAGGGGATGATGACCAGCGGCTGGCCCGGCAAATACGTGGAGCAGACATCCGCGCGGTTGTCGAAGCAATACCAGATGCGCGGGTCGAACCACTCCTTCTTGAAGTGGTGCGGAAACTGTAGCTCCCATCCCTGCAGGTCGATGTGGCCCTTCATGTATTCCTCGGCCACACTGATGCGAATGGAGGTGTCTCCGTTCGCCTGCAAATCAGCCGAGGTCGTAAAGGCGTACGCGGCAAAGAGAAAGACAAAGAGCGCGACAAGAAGCGCCACCGTCCGGGCTCGTGAGGCGGCTATCGGACGGAGGGGGGTAGGTGGCGGCAAACAGTCCTCGTGGGCGCGGGATCACAGGCGTTATACCACCCCGTTGAGGTGCGATACAATGAGCGACGCATTTCCTCGGAGGTATTTTGTGTCCCGGCGTTTTCTTGCAGTTGCTCTTGCATTCTCCCTGATGCTGGGAGAATCCGCGCCCGCTCTGGCTGCGGCGCAGGCCCATGGATCAGCGTCGCATGTCGTCTTTAATCGGTCGTCCAAGAACGGTTCTCTATATGTGGCCAAGGGGCTCCTCCCCGGGCACAAATACGACATCAAAGTCTCAGCCAATCACCACGCCCAGTTCACCACTACGGGCTTCCAGAACTTCGTCTACGTGGTGGGCAAGCGTCCCATCGAAGACTCCCGGCCCCTCGTGCTGAAGGGAAAGGCGCCGTACACCCACACCCTCAAGCAGCCGGTGTCGCACCAGCTGAAAGAGTGGATGATGGTGATGACCGTCAATCTCATGTCTCGAGAAAAGGTCACCGTCACAGTGCTGGACCTCGGGAAAGCCTGACCCTCCCGCTTCGCGGAGTCTCTATCTCATGGCGCGTTTCGACCGGGTAATTCTGGCAGTCGTTCTCGGTCTTGGGCTCGCCATAGCCGCGCTCTCGATCGCGTCGGCGCGGTTCGGGCCGTCCGTGGGCCAGCTGACGACCGCGCAAACGTTGGGCGGAACGTCGGTCAATACCCAGATCGGGCTCACCTTTTCAGATCGCATGGCCATGCAGTCGGTTGAGCACGGTTTCCGCCTGACCCCGAGCGTCCCGGGAACCTTTAACTGGTCTGGAAACGTTCTCCTCTTTTCGCCGCGCCACCCGCTTGCCTACGGCACGCGCTACACCGTCACGGTGGCCGCGTCTGCCCGCGACGCCACGGGACGCCATCTCTTCCGGCCCTACCGGGGAAGTTTCATCACCCAGACGCAGAGTCTCCTCTACCTTGGCACGCAGGGACGTGACAAGGGACGGTTGATTCTGGCGAGCGTCAACGGGCACCGCCGCGTGGTGGGGCCAGACGATGGCTCTGTGACCGGCTACTCCGTGTCGCTCGATGGGTCACTGGCGGTATACGTTCGCCGAGGTGGCCTGGGACAGCGCCCGGATGAGGTCTGGCTCCTCAGCCTGGCAGACGGGAGTACGCAAATACTCTTTCGCCGGCCGGAGTGGACCATCAGCCAGCCGCACCTATCCCCTGACCAGCAGTCGGTTGTCTTTCTCGCCACCAACGTGCGTATCTGCCGTCAGTACTATGGTTGCTTTCGCAACGCCACCGGTCCCGTTATCTATCTCCTGAGCCTTCGCTCACACCGGGCGACGCAGTTTCGCTCGGCCAGCGACACGCCGATCACTGACTTCATCGACTTCTCTCCTGCCGGACAGCTTGCCTTTACCGATCTCGGTTCAGCGCTGACGCTGTCCGATCCGTCCGGGAAGCACATCCAGCACGTCCCCAACCAGGGAAACTCGCTCATTTACGTCGGGTTCGACCCCTCCGGAGAAAAGGCCGCCTTTGTCGGCCAGACGCCTTCGAGCTCCGGCGGGGATATTCTGGTCTATGACGGGGGCCGCTACGTCGACGTATCCAGAGGCATCTACGACTCGTCCACGCCGGCCTTTTCATGGGACGGCAAGCAGGTCGCGTACGCCGCCTATCGGGGAGAAAGGGCGATTGAGCCGATCTACGGCATCAATGCCTTTACCTTCACCACCAAACGGACACGCAAGCTAACTGCCTCGCACAGATGGAGCGACTGGGCACCGCAATGGTCCCCGGACGGCAGATACATCGCCTTCATTCGGTCGCAGCCGCAGGAGTCGATGTACATGGGCTCGGGGCAGATCTGGGTAATGAAGCCGGACGGCAGCGGGCAACACGCGCTGGGCGGAGCCGGTAGCGAGATTCATTGGGTGAGCTGAGCCGTTCTGCGGGACAGATATGGCGAGTCGAGGATGACAAAGCGAAGCTGAAGTTCCTGGCCGCGTGAGAGGCCGATGCGGCTGGTTGTGCCAACCGGCACGCGGGAACTGCCCGCCTCGATCCACAGCTCACTGCCCACCAGATCGAGGCCGTTCAGGTCAAGCCCGATGGCCATTGCCTGGCAAAGCTTCCCCGGGCCGTTGCAGAGGGCCTCGGGCGAGTGGCGGCCGCGATTTCTCTCCATCACCTCAATGCCGTCCATCGGTGCAAGCGCCCGAATCAAGACGGCTCCCGGCCGGCCCTCACTCTCGGTGACGGCATTCAGGCAGGCGTGGACGCCGTAGCTGCGGTAGACGTAGGCGTGTCCCGGAGGTCCGAACATGACGCTGTTTCTGGCGGTGCGGCCCCGAAAGGCATGCGAGCCAGGATCCTCGCCTCCTCCGTATGCTTCCGTCTCCACGATGCGTCCGGCGAGCCGCACAGCGGGCGTGACATGCACGAGAACAGCGCCCAGAAGGTCTCGGGCGACCTGGGCGGCGGGCCGCGCGTAAAAGTCGCGCGGAAGGACTTCCACGGCCCCTAGCGGACGGCCGCCGGCGCCTCTTCCAGCCGCCGGCGCATCTCTACGATCTGATCGCGCAGCGCCGCGGCACGCTCGAACTCGAGATTCTTGGCCGCGGCCTTCATCTGTCCTTCCAGATCCTTGAGCAAGCGCGCCAATTCATCCTTGGGAATGTCGTCCGTTACCGCGTACTCGGCCCGCTCCTCGGCGACGGCCCGGACATCGTCCGAGAGGTCGTGGATCGACTTCCGAATGTCCGCGGGCGTAATGCCGTGCTCCTCGTTGTAGGCCATCTGGATATCCCGGCGCCGATACGTCTCCTCGATGGCCTTGCGCATGGAATCAGTCATCCGGTCGGCGTACATCACCACGCTCCCCTGCGTATGGCGGGCGGCGCGGCCGATCGTCTGGATGAGCGATCGCTCCGAGCGGAGGTATCCCTCCTTATCTGCATCGAGAATGGCAACCAGGCTGACTTCAGGCAGGTCGAGCCCTTCACGCAGCAGGTTGATGCCAACCACCACATCGTAGACCCCGAGCCGCAAATCGCGCAGAATGTCCACCCGTTCCATCACATCCATGTCACTGTGGAGGTAATGAACCTTGGTGCCCATCTCTCGCAGGTAGTCGGCGAGGTCCTCTGCCATCTTCTTGGTCAGCGTCGTCACCAGCGCTCGCTGACCGCGAGTGGTCCGCGCCTGAATCTCGGCCAGCAGATCGTCAATCTGGTTCTCGGTGGGCTTGACCTCGATGGTCGGATCCAGAACGCCTGTAGGACGAATGATCTGCTCCACCACCTGCGTGCTTCGCTCATGCTCGAACGGTCCCGGGGTCGCCGACACGAAGACCACCTGATTGATCCGCTTCTCGAACTCGTCAAAGGTGAGCGGGCGGTTATCGAGGGCAGACGGCAGCCGGAACCCGTAATCGACCAGGACCTCCTTGCGCGAGCGATCCCCAAAGTACATGCCGTGCACCTGGGGAATCGAGACGTGGGACTCGTCCACCATGAGGAGAAAGTCGTCGGGGAAATAGTCGAGGAGCGTCCAGGGCCGGGAGCCCGGCTCGCGCGCCGACAGGTGGCGGGCGTAGTTCTCGACGCCGTTGCAGAAGCCGGTCTCACGCATCATTTCCAGATCGAACATCGTCCGCTGCTCCAGGCGGGCCGCCTCCAGCAGCTTGCCTTCCGCCTTCAGCTTGGTTAGCTGCTCGCGCAACTCCGCCTCGATCGACTTCATCGCCACCTGGAGCTTCTCTTCGGTGGTGACAAAGTGACGCGCAGGATAGATGTCGATGCGGTCGCGGTCCGCCATGATCTCCCCGGTCAGCGGATCAAGCTCGACAATGCGCTCCACCGTGTCGCCAAAGAACTCGATACGGATGGCCAGTTGCTCATAGGCCGGGTAAATCTCGACCACATCTCCGCGCACGCGGAAGGTACCGCGCTGAAAGGAAACGTCGTTGCGGTCGTACAGCATGTGGGTGAGCTGCCGCAGCAGCTTGTCTCGCTTCCGGACCTCGCCGCGCGCCACCGTCACGACCACATCCCCATAGGCTTCGGGATCGCCCAGGCCGTAGATGCAGGAGACGCTGGCGACGATCAGAACATCTTTGCGGGTAAAGAGCGAGCGGGTCGCGGAGAGCCGCAGCCGGTCAATCTCGTCGTTCCTCGAGGAGTCCTTTTCGATGTAGGTGTCGCTACGAGGGATGTACGCCTCCGGCTGGTAGTAGTCGTAGTAGGAGACGAAATACTCGACCGCGTTCTCCGGAAAGAAGTCCTTGAACTCGGAATAGAGCTGGGCGGCAAGGGTCTTGTTGGGCGCCAGCACCAGGGTGGGCTTCTGTACGCGCTCCACCACGTTGGCCATGGTGAAGGTTTTGCCCGAGCCGGTCACACCCAGAAGCGTTTGGTAGCGGTCCCCGGCCAGGATTCCTCGGGTGATCGCGTCAATTGCCTCCGGCTGGTCGCCGGTGGGCGTAAACTCGCTGACGACTCGAAAATCAGGCACAACGACCCCTCAAGAAGTACGAACAAACGTCCTCAAGTATACGCCGAAAGGAGGGTGAGTCGCAAGCCCCCGCTGTGTAATTTTCCGCAGCGGCAAGCCAAAAACCGGACATAACGCGATCTTGTACGGGCGCGATTCATCGCGCCCTCCACGCACTCGTCCTGTATACCCCGAGGGACGCCCGTAGGTTGATCCGAACCCCCTGGGCACCACTGACTGCCTGACGTGCTGAAACCCTGTCACCGTCCCCAAACAATGAGCACGGGCGTGTGGAGGGCGCGATAGAATCGCGCCCCTACAAGTTGGTGCCGTCGCTCACACCGGGATGCTTGGTCATGGATGCTGCATCCAGACGTTCTGCTCCGCGTAGATGCCCTGGTCTCGCTCGAGGTCGATATCGACAGGCGACAGTGCGCCGGGAACGATATGGCGGCCGCTGCCGGGAAAGGTCATGCCGGACCACGCCTCCCACTGGGCGACGGTTCCGGGAACTGTCATGGAGCGGTCGGCCACCCCCAGGATGCGCGCCCCCAGGCGTTCATGGACACGCAGCCAGGGATCGAAGTGGGAGCCGTCCTCTCTCCGCCACTGCATATAGTCCTCCATGGGGATAAGCGGGTAGCGGTCTTTGAGGGTGGGCCGAACCGGCCCGATCAGGCAGCGGAGCCCGGCACCGCGCGCCAGCCGCCGCATCTCCTGCAGGACCAGCGGTGATACTCCGCGGCCCTTCCAGCCGGGCGCGACAATGGCTGCCATGGCCGAGAGCACAGATGGCTCTTCGTTGGCGTCCACGGTCCTCACGAGAACGCCATCCACGCCGTCGGGGAGATCGCCGGGCGAGCCGTCCCAGCGGACCGGCATCGTATTGCCGATAGCGACCACGTCCTCACCCTCGAGTAGCAGAAACTGAAACTCCGCGAAGCGGCTGTGCAGGGTGTGCCAGGTCCGATTCGAGATCGGATCGTGCAGCATGAATGTGGGCCAGCTGGCCTGATGAGCCCGGCCGAATTCCCGCTCGAGGTCGGGCCGCTGGGCCAGGGTGACGGTCTCGAGCGTCACCGGCGCGCCTTTACTTGCCGATCAGTTTGCTGACGAAGATGGCGAGCTCGAAGAGGATGTAGAGGATGCCACCCAGGATCAACGGAGAAACGGGATCCGCGCCCGGCGTCACCAGCATGGCAAAGATGAAGACGCCGAAGAAGAAGTGAAGGCGCTTCCGCCCCAGCCATCGAGACGAGGTGATCCCGGCCGCTGAGAGCGTGACCAACGCCAACGGCAGCTCAAAGGAAATTCCAAAGATGAGCAGAATCAGCGAGATGAAGCTGACGTACTGGTCAGCAAAGGGCAGGATGGTGACGCCAAGGCGGCCCTGGAACCCGGCGAAGAAACGAATGGCCAGCGGAAAAACACCGTAGCCCGTGACCGCGCCTGCCGCAAACAGCACCATCGCCGAAATGATCCAGAGCGGGGCCCAGCGATTGGCCGCCGGACCGAATGCGGGCGCAATGAACCCCCAGAGCTGGTAGGTGGTGACCGGGAGGGCGAAGGCGAACCCGATAAAGATCGCCAGCTTGAGCTGGAGAGTAAAGCCTCCGTAGACCGTACTCAAGTAGATGTTCTTGCTCAGATACTCCTTGACCGGAATCTCGATCAGGTGGAGAACGGTCGGAGCCAGGAACCAGCCGATGACCGACCCCGCTGCGATTGCCAGCACGCAGATGAACAAGCGGCGCCGAAGCTCCGCCAGGTGCTCGACCAGCGTCATGGTCTTGGGATCGACAGGCCGATACCGAGAATGTTGCGATGGCTCAGCGCTCATGGTTCATCCGATCTCGGGTACAGAGAGCAGACCCCGACACCGGCCGAGGTCTGCGTTGAAGGTCATAGAGAGGTGCAGCGAAAACCTAGCTGGCTTCGTCGCGGGTCTCAGTGACGACCGTGTTCTCCGTGACAGTCTCATGGCCCGAGACCTTGTCTTCGAGCTCAGTCGCGCCCTTCTTGAACTCCTTGATGCTCTTGCCGACGGCCCCACCGATCTCAGGTAGACGCTTCGGGCCAAAGAACACCAGGGCGATGACGAGGACGAGCACCAGCTCCCAGATGTGGCCAGTAAACACAAGAATTCTCCTAACTAGCTCTCAACTTGATGGTCTAACAACCATACCTACGCTGAGGGCTTGATTATAGATCACTCCTGGGTGTGTTCGCGGATAAACTCCTCGGCATCGCCGACAGTTCGGATCTTCTCAGCCTCTTCCTCCGAGATCTCAACTCCAAACTCTTCCTCGAGGGACATAATCAACTCGACCAGGTCCAGCGAGTCGGCGTTGAGATCTTCCTCAAATGATGCCTCGGGTGTCACCTGGCTCTCGTCAACGCCTAGCTGCTCCGAAATGATCCTCTTCAGTCGCTCGTTGATGCTGCCCTGGTCCTGGGTCATCGATCCTCTACCTCCATTGGTCCGGCCACAGGGCCGGCCTGCCTTTTTCGCTCGGGTTCCCGCGTCTGATCCCTTGTATAGTACTCAGAGTCGCACGGGCACGCCGTATACACGCCTCTTGACAATTACGACTCCGCGCTCCTTGCCGCCGCCGCAATCGTCCCCAGTACGCCGTTGACGAAGCGGCCGGAATTCTCACCGCCGTAAGTCTTGGCCAGCTCGATGGCCTCATTGATCGCCACTTTCACCGGGATGTCTCGCTCGTACGTCAATTCGTAGGTCGCCAGCTCCAGTGCCACCCGGTCGGTGGTCGCCATCTGGTCCACGGGAAAGGCGGGAGCCGCCCTCCCGATCAACTGGTCAAGCTCGTCTCGGTGCTCGATCGTGCCACGAACCAGCCGCTCGGCCAGCGATATCAGCGGCTTGGTCAGACGTACGTTCTCTTCATCTTCCATCGCCTGCAGCCGATCCTGCAGCACCGGCTCGCTTTCCCGGTCGGGCCGCGACTCGATTTCGAAGAGCGCCTGAAATGCGACCGCTCGTGCCAGGCGCTTAGGCTGCATGGTGCTCCCGAGTCTCGATAAAGTCTGTGTGCACGGCACCGCGCCGGAAGTCCCGGCTCGAGACAATATCTCTGAGGACCGGAAGCGTGCTCGGTATGCCTTCGATCACCGTCTCGTTCAGCGCCCGCTCCATGCGGTCTATGGCCTCATCTCGATCGCGGCCATACGCCATGATCTTGGCCACGAGCGAATCATAGTGCGCCGGGAGCGCGTATCCGGTGTAGAGATGGCTATCGATCCGGATCCCAGGACCACCAGGGAAAATCAATTCGACGACGGTGCCTGTCACGGGACGGAAATCAGGCCCGGACTCGGCATTGACCCGGCACTCGATAGCGTGCCCGCGCACCACGATGTCGCCCTGAGTGAAGGAGAGCGCCTGGCCCGAGGCGATCAATAGCTGCTCCTTGACGATGTCGACGCCGGTTACCATCTCGGTGATGCCGTGCTCCACCTGAACGCGCGTATTCATCTCCATAAAGTAGAAGTGGCCGCCGTCGTCCACCAGGAACTCGAGTGTGCCGGCGTTGGTGAACCGCAGCGCTTCTGCGCCCTTGACAGCCGCATCTCCCAGTCGCGTGCGGAGCTCCTCGCTGATACTGGTGCCGGGCGCTTCTTCGATGATCTTCTGGTGGCGCCGCTGAATGGAACACTCACGCTCGGCCAGATGCACGATATTCCCGTGGGTATCGGCCAGCACCTGGACTTCGATATGGCGGCAGTGCTCCAGGAACTTCTCCAGATAGAGTTCGTCGCTGTCGAATGCGGCCCGTGCTTCGGCTCGCGCCAGATTGAACTTGCTGGACAGCTCTCGCTCATTGCGCGCCACATGCATCCCGCGTCCGCCGCCCCCGGCCGCCGCCTTCAGGATCACCGGGTAGTCGATCTGGCGCGCTTCATCTTCCGCTTCCTCGATGGACAGGAGTGCCTCGTCAGTTCCGGGAAGAATCGGCAGTCCTGCCTGCGCCATGACCCGCCGGGCTTCCGCCTTGTTGGCGACCCGGGCGATAGCATCAGCCGAGGGCCCGATGAAAGTCAGGTTGTAGCGGCCACAAATCTCGGCAAAATACCGGTCCTCCGATAGGAAGCCGTAGCCGGGGTGAACCGAGTCGCACCCGGTGATCAGCGCGGCGCTGATGATATTCGGAACCGATAGATAACTTTTGGTGCTGGGTCCGGGACCGATGCACACCGTCTCGGCCGCGAGTCGCACCGGCAGACTGTCGCGATCCGCTTCCGAATAGGCAACCACGGACCGGATGCCGAGCTCCCGGCAGGCGCGAAGGATGCGCAGCGCGATCTCGCCGCGATTGGCAATCAGAACCTTCTTCAGCATCTCAGAGCATCACCATGCCGCCGTCCACGTTGAGGACCTGGCCCGTGATGTAGGACGCCTCGTCCCCGGCCAGAAATGCTACCGCGGCCGCGACGTCGTCCACGGCTCCAGGCTTGTCCATGGGAATCTGGTCCAGCATCCAGGTTCGAATCTCCTCCGGCAATCGCTGCGTCATTTCCGTGTCGATGAGCCCCGGCGCCACTGCGTTGGCAGTAATGCCGCGAGTCGCAACCTCGCGCGCCACGCTCTTCGTCAATCCCACCATTCCGGCTTTGGCGGCGGCATAGCTCGCCTGGCCGGCGTTTCCAGTGTAGGCAACCACCGAGGCGATGTTGATAATGCGGCCCCACCGCTGCCGCATCATGGGACGTAGGGCGGCCTTGGTCGTCAGGAATGCTCCCTTGAGGTCAGTATCCACCACCCGGTCCCAGTCCTCCTCACTCAGCCGTACCGTCAACATATCGGCGGCGATGCCCGCGTTGTTGACCAGGATATGGATCCCTCCCAGCTCCTTCACGGCACGATTGACCATGGAGGCCACGTCGGCAGCCATGGCCACGTCGCCGCTCACAGAGAGAGCGCGGCCACCGGCTCCCGCAATCTCGGCCACCACCTGGTCGGCCGCCGCCTCATCGAAACGGTAGTTGACCGCCACAGCTGCCCCATCGCGAGCCAGACGGAGGGCGATTCCGCGGCCTATTCCGCGCGATGCCCCCGTGACGAGCGCAACCCTACCGTCCAGCCGGCTCACTGAGAGGAATGCCTAGCCCGCGTGCTCTGTTTCGTCCGGCACGACCTCACGTCCGTCGTAGTAGCCACAGTTCGGGCACACGTGGTGTGGCCGGTGCGGCCGCCGGCAATGGGAGCAAAGCACCAGCGAGCCGGTAGCCAGCTTATCGTGCTGACGGCGCTGCCCCTTTCGCGAATGAGGTCCTCGTCTTTTCGGTACTGCAGGCATGATATCTCCTTTGATTTCTGGTGCTATTCGGTGTCGCGGTCTGCGAACAGACCCTGGAGAGCAAGAAACGGGCTCTCCTCCTGTGCCGGTGGGCATGCGCAGGGGTCGGTATTCAGATTGTTGCCGCAGGTCGGGCAGAGCCCCTTGCAATCCTCCCGGCAGACGGGAATCATCTCCTCGGCCAGGACGAAATGCTGGCGCAGCGCTTCGCTCAGGTCGATCGTGTGGTTTTGCGAGATCTCGAATGCCGAATCGTTATGCGGCGTGGTAGCCGGAAGCCCTGTGGCGATGTCGATCGTTGGCTGATACTCCTCAGTAAAGGTCATATCAACCGGCGATGAGAATGGCTCCAGGCAGCGGGAGCAGTTTAGATGGAGAAGGCCATGCGCGTCTACATTTGCCACGATGCCGAAGTTGGTGAGCATGAAGCGCACATGCCCGTGCACGTCACTCGCCGACTCTTCTCCCAGAACAAGCGGCTCGTCGGCTTCGAATTCGTAGGCACGTGACTGGCCAATACCGGATTTGAGCAGTTGGGAAACATTGAATTGCAGGGACATACAACGCGACTCCTTCCAGTCGCAGGAGCGAGACTAGATGCGCTCTTCTTCAGGCTCTGTCGCAGGCGGCTGGGACGACATGGCGTTCATGGCGTTGCGGACGCTGCCGTTGATGCGGCCGAGTTCCTCGTCCAGGCGATAGAGGAGATCCATGGCGTATTGATCGGCACCCTCACGCACCTCGCGCGCCTGAGCTCGTGCCTGGTTGATCAATTCCTGCGCCCGCTCTTCTGCCGCCAGCCGGACGTTGTCGTCTGCAACCATGCGCTCCACGCGCTCCTGGGCCTGCGCAATCAGGCGGTTGGCCTCCGTCTGCGCCTGTGCCAGGATCTTTTCACGCTCCTGCGTAATTCTGCGCGCCTGTTTGATCTCTTCCGGCACCGCGGTGCGCATGAGATCGAGCGCATCGAGCGCATCGCGCTCCTCAATCTGAATCTTCCCCGTCAAGGGCACGCGCCACCCACTGTTAATCACGGCCTCCAGACGGTCCACAAGCATCAAGATGTCGATAGTTTCACCTCCCTGGCGCGGCCTGTGCCGAAAATGTTTCGACGAGACGGC
The DNA here is from genome assembly GCA_025966365.1 of Chloroflexota bacterium. Classification (GTDB taxonomy): domain Bacteria; phylum Chloroflexota; class UBA5177; order UBA5177; family UBA5177; genus JAICWV01. The sequence goes on from JAICWV010000037.1 coordinate 15,396, forward strand.
GGGCCACCGGTGCCGGCACCATGTGGCTGACATCTCCACCATGCTCGGCAATCTCTTTCACGATGCTGGAACTGAGAAACGCGTACTCCGTACTGGGGAACAGCGAGAGTACTTCAAACCCGGGGAACATCTGGCGATTCAGCGCCGCCTGCTGATATTCGTACTCGAAGTCGGACACGGCGCGAAGTCCCCGAACCTCAACCGTTGCGCCGATTCGGCGCGCGAAGTCGACGAGCAGGCCGTCAAAGGAAAGCACCTCGATGCCCTCGACGTCCTTCAGCGATTCTCGTACCATATCCACTCGATCTTCCAGCGAAAACAACACATTCTTCTTGGGGTGAGCAAACACGGCTACCACCAGGCGCTCAAAGAGTTTGGCAGCCCGCGTCGCAATATCAACGTGTCCGCATGTGATAGGGTCGAAGCTCGCCGGCAAGACCGCAACGGTCATGACCCACCTGCTCCCACGTCGAAAATCGAGACTGCGGTGTCGCCGTACACCTTCTGCCGCCGGCGTTCCAGCCGCCCGTAAGACTCGCGCACAGCAAAACGGGGGCTGTGCTCGAACACGACCACGGTGTCGCTCCCGATGACGCTCGCCCCGCTTATCGCCTCCATTATACCGTCAAGTCCCGGGTAGGCGTACGGCGGGTCAAGAAGCACCAGTCCGAAGGGCTGGCTGAGCGTCGTCAGCGCCCGCTCTACCGGCATACATAGCAAGCGGCTCTCGTCTTCAAGGTGCGTGTGCGCGAGGTTAGCGCGAATCACCGCGCAGGCTGCCGCGCGCCTTTCAACGAATACCGCGCTCTCGGCTCCTCGGCTCAGCGCCTCTATCCCCAGCGCGCCCGTGCCCGCGAAGAGATCGAGGACCGTGGCTCCCTCGATCTCACCGGCAAGCATGGCAAAGATCGCCTCACGCACTTTGTCGGACGTGGGGCGGGTCTCCATGCCGCGGGGGGCCTGGAGACGGTGCCCCTTGGCGCGGCCCGCGACTACCCGCACGGGCCGGTTCCATCAGCCTTACGGTGCGACAGGAGTCTCCGCGGGCTGCTGGAAGATGCCCTGAATGGCCTGCGACGTGTCGGTGCCGCTCTGCCGGGCAAGCTCGAATGCCTGTGTCGCTCCCTCGCACATGACCGTGGAGGGACCACGAAGCTGCGGATGGAAGAGGATGACCCGCAGCCACTCGGCGCCAGGGATTTCTTTCTCCCAGTTGATCGCATACTCAAACGGCTTCTTGGCTCGATCAACCGTGATGTAGCCTTCCTCTTCCAGCTCGGTCAGGTGACGCTGCGCGGTGCGCATGGTGACGTCAATCTTCCGGGCCAGCATCTCCTGAGAGATACGCTGGTTCTCGATCAGCTCCAACAGCACTCGAGTGTACAGAGTGACAATTTGCACGCGATGTCCTGGCTCCTTCATGAGGATACCTCCTTGTGAAACGCGAGCCCTGCCACTCTCTGAAAGCCCCCCCGTGGCTGGCTGCAGGCGAATCCATACACCATCCTGCATGTTACCGGATTGGGGTCTGGTCGGTCCCAACTATGCGGCATTTCTTCACCCCTGTCAAGTACGTACCTGTCGCCTTGCTACCATCTGGAGACAGTAAACGAAGGAACAGGGAGAACCGTGCCGGAAGCGGGCGACATTTCCGCCGATGAATTTCGGCATGCCGGCCACCAATTGATTGACTGGATCGCCGACTACTGGGAGCACCCGGAGCGATACCCGGTGCTCAGCCGGGCGCGGCCCGGTGAGATCGCGCGCGCACTCCCCGCATCCGCGCCCGAAGAACCGGAGACTCTGGATACAATCCTCCGCGACTTTGAGCAGATCATCGTGCCCGGAGTAACCCACTGGAACCATCCGGGTTTCCTTGCGTACTTCGCCGTCACCGGCTCGGCGCCCGGCGTCCTGGGCGAGCTGCTCTCCGCCGCCCTGAACGTCAACGCCATGCTCTGGCGCACCTCGCCCGCGGCAACCGAACTGGAAGAGGTAACGCTGGACTGGCTCCGGCAACTGCTCAACCTGCCCGGGACGTTCAGCGGCGTCATCTACGACACGGCCTCCATATCCAGCATGGTGGCAATGGCGGCAGCCCGCGAAGCTGCCAGCCCCGGCGTCAAGACACGCGGACTGGCGGGCGCTCCTCCGATGCGGGTCTACTGCTCCGATCAAGCCCACTCCTCCATCGAGAAGGCGGCTATTACCCTTGGAATCGGACGGGAAGGCACGCGCACCATCCCATCGGATGCGGAATACAGGATGCAACCCGCCAGATTGCGAGAGGCCATTGAGCGAGACATCGCCGCCGGTGACCGGCCCATCTTCGTCGCGGCCACGGTCGGAACCACCGCCACCACCAGTGTCGATCCAGTGCTAGAGATCGCCGATGTTTGCGAGGAATTCGGCCTCTGGCTTCACGTGGACGGCGCGTATGGCGGGACCGCCGCGGTGATTCCCGAAATGCGCTGGGTCTGGGAGGGTGTTGGACGTGCCGACTCGATCGTGGTCAATCCTCACAAGTGGCTCTTCACCCCCATCGACTGCAGCGCTTTCTTCTCGCGCCGCCTGGATGTCGTGCGCGCCGCGTTCAGCCTCGTCCCCGACTACCTCCGCACCTCGGAGTCGGACGTTCATAACTACATGGACTACGGCGTTCAGCTTGGCCGCCGCTTCCGCGCCCTCAAGCTCTGGTTCGTGCTCCGCGCCTATGGCAGGGAGGGCATCGTCGACCGCCTCCGCGAGCACATCCGCCTGGCCCATGAGCTCGAAGGCTGGATTCAGGCCACGCCCAATTGGGAGGTAGCTGCGCCCGTCCCCTTCAGCACCGTCTGCTTCCGCTACAACCCGCCCGGCGTCGATGAGGAGACGGTGAATGCAGTCAATCTCGCCATCATCGACTGCGTCAACAACACCGGAGAGGTATTCATCTCCGGAACCCGGCTCCGCGGCAAGGAAGTCATCCGGCTCGCAATCGGCCATATCCGAACCACCGAGGAGCACGTCCACCGCGCCTGGGATCTGCTGCAGCAGGCGGCTCGTGCCGTGAATGCGGGCTGAAGCCCTCCGCTACGTCGTGGACGACCCTGCAGAGATATCCGGTAGCGGAGGGCTTTAGCCCGCCGTCCGCCGGCAGGGGTGATGGCGTCCCGCGTCAGCTCAGGTCGGCTGCATTGCTCCAGAAGCGTTGAACCTGTCGGCTCAGGGGCTCGAATTCGGGCGAGGTCAAATCGGGGTCTGCAGACAGGATTTCTCTGGCGGCGGTGCGGGCCAACTCGATGGTGGGAATATCCCCCAGCGTGGCGACGCGAAGCTCCGGCAGACCGCTCTGCCGCGTGCCCCAGAACTCGCCGGGGCCGCGCAGGCGGAGGTCCTCTTCCGCGAGCTCGAAGCCGTTTTCAGTGGCCGTGAGCGCTTCCAACCGCTCTCGCGCGTCGTCGCCCTGGGAAGCACTCAGCAAGACGCAGAAGGCCTGGTCGCCGCCGCGTCCCACACGCCCGCGAAATTGATGGAGCTGAGCCAGACCAAAGCGGTGGGCGTCTCGAATCACCATGACGGTGGCGTTGGGGACGTCGATGCCGACTTCCACCACCGAGGTCGCCACCAGAACCTGAAAGTCGCCGTTGCGGAAGGCCGTCAGGATGCGATCCTTTTCCGCCGCTTTCATCTTCCCGTGGAGGAGGCCGACGTTGAGATCCGGGAATATCGAGTTCTGAAGCTCCGCGTGCTCGGCAACCACGGAACGCATATCGGTCACCTCCGACTCCTCGATGACCGGGCAGATTACAAAGGCCTGGCGTCCGCTGCGCACCTCGTCCCTGACCACTCCGTAGGCTTCATTGGCAGTTCGGCTCCAGGTCGTGATGATGGGCAGACGGCCCGGAGGCATTTCGTCAATGGATGACACGTCCAGATCACCGTAGATGGTCATGGCGAGAGTTCGCGGAATGGGGGTCGCTGTCATTGCCAGGATGTGCGGATGGAGGCCCTTTGCTCGCAGTGTCGCTCGCTGCTCGACGCCGAAGCGGTGCTGTTCGTCGGTAATGGCCAGTCCGAGGTCAGAGAGCTCAACTCCTTCCTGGATGAGTGCGTGCGTGCCTACCAGCACCTGCGCCTCGCCCGATGCTGCCGCTGCTAGCACCTGCTTGCGGCGCGTTCCCTTCACGCTGCCGATAAGAAGCTCGGTTCGGATGCTGAACGGCTCCAGGAGATCGGCCAGGGTTCGGTAATGCTGCTCAGCCAGAATCTCGGTCGGCGCCATCAGGACGCCCTGCTTGCCCGCCGCCACCATTTGCACCAGAGCTGCGGCGGCCACGACCGTCTTACCCGACCCCACATCCCCCTGAAGAAGTCTGCTCATCGGCGCTGGCTTCGCCATATCCTCGAGAATCTGGGCGATGACACGCCGCTGTGCCGCGGTCAGTTCGAAGGGGAGGGAATCGCAGAAGTGCTCGAGCAGTGCCTCGTCCACGGGAATCGCAACGCCGTCGATGGCCTGCTGCCAATCCCGCTTGCGGAGAAGCAGGCCGAGCTGGATCATCAGGAGCTCGTCAAAGGCCAGGCGCTGCTGCGCCCATGCTTTGCCTTCCTCATCGTCCGGAAAGTGGTAGGCGCCGACTGCACGGGCAAGTTCGGGAAGCCGAAGGTCGTCGCGCAGCTCATCCGGAAGGAAATCAGGGAGCGCTGGAGCATATTCTTCGACCACCCGCCGGATCAGCTGCCGCAGCGAACGCTGATAGAGCCCCTTGGTCAGGGGATACACCGGGACCAGGCGGCCGGTGTGGGTCAGGTCCTCACTCTCGATCAATTCATAGTCGCGCGGCAGAAACACCGGGTAACCGTTGTGAACGTCCGGCTCACCGCTCACGGCAATCCGCGCACCCGCCGGCATTCTCTGAGCGAGATACGGCTGATTGAAAAACCGAACCGCGACGGTGCCGGTGTCGTCGGCAACGGTTACCGTGGTGATGTCCAGATCACGCTTGCGCGGACCGCCACGGCCGGGGATGCGATTGACGCGGACGTTGGTTACCGTGCCGACCAGGGTTGTCGGCTCTCCCACGCGCATACGGCTAATGGACCGCTTATCGGTGAAGTCGTAGTGGGTGCGCGGAAAGTAGTACAGGAGATCACGGACAGCGCGAACACCGACGGTGCCGAGCGTTCGAGCCACGTTCGGGCCCACACCCCGTAGCGTCGTCACCGGCCGTGCCAGGTCCTCCGCCGACCGCACGACCGTCAGGGCCGGACGCCGCGCCGGGAATTTGCGCGGCGCAGCGGGTTCCGGCGCGCGAGCAAGGGACGCCCGCCGATCCGCGGCCGGCGTACGAGCCGGGGGAGCGGTGCGAGTCAGGAGCGCCTGGAGAGCCTCCGCCACTTTTGTCTCCCGGCCGCGGCGATCGCTCTCCCGGTAGGAGTCGAGAACCCCGGCGGCGTGCCGCAAGCCGGGATTATCGGTGCGGTCGCGCTCCAGCTGCAGGCGCGCAAACGACGACAGACCCCCAACCGCGGCGCGGTCGCCAAACCCCTGCTGCCGCTCGAGAAGCAAGGCGCGCTGAAGTACGCCCGCCGGATCGTGGTCGTTGGGCATTAGACTCCGGCAGTCGCGGGTTGACGGACGGCCGCGTCGATCGCATTCAGGGCATGCAGGATATCGTCGCGCGTGACTTCGGAGCTAGTCACGGCGCGGAAGGAGGTCGCGCCTCCCGCCAAGCGCACACCGGCCCGGCTCGCGCGCTCGACGATGGCTTGAGCCGGAACCCCTGTGCCCGCCACGTCGAAAAACACAATGTTGGTTTCCACCCGGCCGGGATCCACCTCGACTCCCGGAATGCGAGACAGCCCTTCGGCCAGCAAGCTCGCGTTGGCATGGTCTTCGGCTAAACGATTCACGTTCTGCTCCAGCGCCACCAAACCGGCGGCAGCCAGGATACCCGACTGCCGCATCGCGCCACCGAGCATCTTTCGATAGCGGCGTGCCTGGGCGATGTAGTCGCTGCAGCCGCACAGGAGCGACCCAACCGGGGCGCCCAGCCCCTTGGACAGGCAGAACGTGATTGAGTCCACCGGGGCCGCGATCTCCGCGGCCGGAACTCCCAGGGCGACGGCAGCATTGAAGATGCGAGCCCCGTCCAGATGGACAGGTACTCCGGCGGCATGCGCCACCCCGGCCACGTCAGCGATTTCCTCCGGCCGGAGCACGGCGCCGCCGCAGGCATTGTGCGTGTTCTCAATTGCCACTGCTCCGGTTCGTGGATGGTGCTGGTCTCTGTCTCTGATCGCCGCGGCCACCTCATCAGGCCGCAGCCGCCCGTCCTCCCGGTTGGGAAGCGTGCGCAGCTGCAAGCCGCCGACCACGGAGGCCCCGGCCGTCTCATTGACGAAGATGTGCGAGCGGTCGCCCAGGATAATTTCATCACCCCGACGCGTGTGTGACAGCAGGCCGACCAGGTTTCCCTGCGTCCCGCTCGTCACGAACAGCGCCGCTTCCTTGCCGGTGACCGTCGCCGCCAGCGCCTCAAGCCGATCGACCGTGGGATCCTCGTCCCAGACGTCGTCACCAACCTCTGCCTCCGCCATCGCCCGGCGCATGGCTGGACCGGGGCGGGTGAAGGTGTCGCTACGAAGCTCGACGACGCGCCCGGTCATACGTGAATGAAGTTCACGGAGCGCAGGCGCCCGTTGATGTCGAGCAGTGCCATGGTCCCGGGGCTTCCGGAATGGTCGTGGTCGCTGGCGCTTCCCGGGTTGATAAAGGGAACGCCATGTACCTCGTCATAGAAGGGGTGATGGGTCTGCCCAAAGATGACGAGGTCGACGTTCTCGCCAAAAATGTCTTCCGGCTTCTTCACCCAGTGCGTATACGGTTCCACCGCGCCAATATCGTGCGCGATGCCCACGCGATACCCGTTGAGATCTTCAACTCGGGTATCGGGAAGGGATGCAAGATCGAGATCAAAATTGTTGCCCCTGATGGCCAGGACGCGGCGGTTTCCCTCACCGAGCTGCTCTAGAACATGCTCACACTTCACGTCCCCGGCATGGATGACAACCTCACATTCATTGAGGATCTCCATGACCGGCTTCGGTACAGAGTCAGCACCCTTCCAGTGTGTGTCGGCAAGGACAGCAACTCGCATAACGGCGTTCCTCCTTGACTATGAGCCTACCCCGACTGGTGTGCCGATTATACATCTGTCCCTGCGCCCGACCTGTGCCACAATAGCGCCACATGAGCACGTGCCTGGCCCCTCGGACGGGCTTCCAGATCGGCGCTCCGGTAATGGCAGCATCGGGCGTTTTCGGCTATGGGACAGAGTTTGCGGCGCGCATGAGCCTGGACGGTCTGGGGGCGGTCGTCTGCAAGGGAACAACCCTGGAGCCGCTTGCGGGCACCGTTCCCCTGCGAATGGTGGAGACTCCGGCCGGAATGCTTAACGCCATCGGTCTCCAGAATATCGGCGTGGATGCCGTGGTCCGCGAAAAGGCGCCGGTGTGGGCCGGATGGTCCGTGCCGGTTCTGGTCAATGTGAGCGGAACCACCATCGAGGAGTACGTGGAAATCGTCCGCAGGCTGGACGGTGTCCCCGGCATCTCCGGGATCGAGCTCAACATCTCCTGTCCCAACACGGACAGCGGAGGAATCGCTTTCGGCGTGGATCCGGCAGCGGCGGCAGCCGTGACATTGGCCGTTCGTGGCGAGACCGGGCTGCCACTGGTGGTCAAGCTGACCCCCAACGTGGCCGATATTCGCTCGATCGCCGCTGCGGTGGAGGCGGCAGGCGCGGATGCCATCAGCCTGATCAACACTGTCTTCGGCATGGCGATCGATACACGGCGACGCGCTCCAGCCCTCACGAATGCGCGCGGCGGACTGTCCGGTCCGGCCATCAAGCCCTATGCGCTGCACCTGGTCTATGAGGTCGCACAGGAGGTTTCGGTGCCGGTCATCGGTATGGGAGGAATCATGACGGGGGCCGACGCCGCCGAGTTTTTGCTGGCGGGAGCCTCCGCCATTGCCCTGGGTACTGCGCTTCTGGTCGACCCGACGAGCTGGCGGCGGATCGCTCGCGAGCTGCAAGAGTGGCTCGCCAGTGAGGGCGTGCGATCGGTCGACGATGTGGTCGGTGCGGCCAATGCCGGATACAAACGAAAAGCCCGCGAGACGAATCTCGCGGGCCCTGGATAAGTTCTGGTGGAGATGGGGGCGAATCGAACGCCCCGTCCAGTGAGCTGTCTACAAACCCATCTACAAGCGTAGTCGGCATTTTGATCTCACCGGCGAAACCTCTACCGACGGAGTGTTCACCAGCCAGTTCATGAGTCTTGGATAGGTCCTATGAACGCTCGGACCTATTGCACGGCCGACTTGTTGGCACCGTCCCGGCCCCGTCGGCGATGGGTCCGTTAGGCGTCGCAGTTACTTACGCAGCTGCGAGTGCAGTGTTGTTGTTGGCAGTTATTGCCGTACCAGTTGTTTTACGAGACATCCACTGGCACCTCGGCTTGCAGAGCTTGCTACAGACCTCCCTGTCGAATCCTGACATCCCCGTATAGGCCCCGAAGTGTACCAAGCACAGACGAATCCGTCAACGGGTCGGCGCAGGATGCCGCCCGGCCCGGGCCAGACGTCAGTGGCTCCGTCCGAGATACAGTTCAGCCGACACAACCAGCACCGAAAGCAGCGCGGCGCCAAGGAGCATAGTGTAGGTCTGGAACGCGGCGTAGACGGCGCAGAACCCGGTGCAAGACGCTCGCAGGTCGAGCCCCCTGACCAGGCCGGCGGTCGCGCCCCAGATCACGACGTACGGCACAACCCAGGGGATCGCCGCACCCATGTGAACTCCCGGCGGCCCGTGTCCGCTGTGCCGGCTCCTCATGGCTCGCGCGGACGCTCCACCGGCGCGGGCTGACCGGCCAGCCCGATCACCCCCACGAATGTGAGCGCCATCATGGCGACGCCAGCCGGGACAGCAATGATCACAAGCACTTCCTGCATGGAACACCTCCACGGGACCATGAAACCCTTATTCCCCATCGGTCCGAAGAGCACTATGCCGCAGAGAGACTGCGCTTTCAAGGGGGGATGGAGGAGCGTCGACGGCCCGCCCCAGTTATGTCAATCTCGCCCTTGCTCGGTGCCGGCGCGAGTACGGAACACGTCGGCCGATCGGGTTCCTTCACCGAGACCCGGCATCCCCCGCCAATTCACCATTTCATCCACCAAGTTAAACACCGGAGACCGGCAACTCGGCTCGCGCCCGAGAGGAGGCCACATGGTCCGACAGATCGTGAGTAAAGGGGGGTCGCGCGATTCCCCTCTCCGTGACGATGGCCGCGATCAGTCCCGCGGGGGTGACATCGAACGCCGGGTTGGCCGCACGTACCCCGGTCGGGGCCACCTGCTGTCCGCGGTACGAGGTAACCTCTTCTTCCCGCCTCTCCTCGATGGTGATCTCCGAGCCGTTTCGAAGATCGAGATCAACGGTGGTGGTCGGCGCGGCGATGTAGAGGGGAAGGCCGTGCGCGCGTGCCAGCACCGCCAGGCCATAGGTCCCGATCTTGTTGGCCGTATCGCCGTTGGCGGCAATGCGGTCCGCGCCGGTCAGCACCAGATCCACTCGTCCCCGGGCCATGAAGTGAGCCGCCATGTTGTCGGTGATCACGGTGCAGGGAATTCCGAGGCGCTGGAGCTCCCAGGCGGTGAGCCGGGCCCCCTGCAGCAGTGGCCTGGTCTCGTCTACCCAGACGTGCACGCTCCTGCCCCGCTCGTGTGCTGCCCGGACGACGCCCAGGGCTGTCCCGAACTCACTGCTCACCAGCGCTCCAGCATTGCAGTGCGTCAGGATATTGGCGCCGTCGGGAATGAGTGAGGCTCCGAACGCGCCCATAGCTCGATTCGCGGCGGCATCCTCTCGCAGCACTCGATCTGCCTCGGCCCGAAGGATACCAATCACCTGAGCGCCCGCGGCGTCGGGATACGAATCCAGCTCGGCCTGCATCTGTCGCAGCGCCCAGAAGAGATTGACGGCGGTCGGCCTGGTCGTCGCGAGCTCGGCGATGGCCTCCGCGAGCCCGAAGCGAAGCTCCTCGCCCTCGATCCCATGATCCACCAGCGTCTGCGCGGCCAGGACCACGGCGAAAGCGGCGCTCAAGCCGATTGCCGGTGCGCCCCGCACGGTCAGGGTCCGGATCGCCGCCGCCACCTGCTCATAACGGTGGCACTCGATCCACGTCTCCTCGCCAGGCAGCAATCGCTGGTCGAGGAGATACAGCGCACCATCGCGAAACGTGAGCGGCCGAACGTCGTCCGTCACGAATCCAGATTCCCAACGATAGCGGTCAGGAGTCCGGCAAATCCCTGGCGCACGTGCCCCGCGGTCTCGACGACCTCCTCCTCCGTCAGCTTCCGCGGCAGCAAGCCCGCGGCCATGTTGGTGATCACCGATATTCCCAGAACCCGCATGCCGCAGTGATTCGCGGCAATGGTTTCCAGGATGGTGGACATGCCCACGGCATCCGCACCGAGCGCCCTGCCCATCCGAATCTCGGCCGGCGTCTCATAGGACGGGCCCTGAAATGCCAGGTAGACGCCCTCGGCCAGCGGCAGATGCAGGCGGCCGGCGCACTCCGCGGCCAGGCGCCGCAGCGCCGGATCGTACGCCTCCGTCATGTCGGGAAATCGCCGGCCGAGGCGATCGTCGTTGGGACCGGTGAGCGGGTTCCGGCCCGTCAGGTTGATGTGGTCGGTAATCAACATGAGGCTACCCGGATTGAGGTCGCGATTGATGCCTCCGGCGGCATTGGTAATGATCATCGTTTCCGCGCCCAGGAGCCGCAGTGCGCGAATGGGGAGAACGATCTCCTGGGGCGAGTATCCCTCATAGAGGTGGTGTCG
>JAICWV010000179.1 GCA_025966365.1 Chloroflexota bacterium
AGGGTTTTAGCCCGCCCCCTCCGCTCAATCGGTGTTTGGCCACCTCGCCGGGTCAACGACTATGCCTTCGACGAAGATGGGGAGTAGGAGCATGACGAATCATGCGTTTCCAATCCGGACCGTCACCGATTGTTCGCGCGGTCAGTCGTTCAGACGCAGTTCGTACACGACCTCTACATCGGCCGGGATGGTGATCTCTCCTCCGGCAATTGGTACCTCAGCCGGTGCTGCCATCGACCGGGCTGCCCTGCGTCCGAACGAGGGTGCGTGGACGTTCGGATTGGGCAACGCGGCATTGACAGAAACTACGTCGCCCAGCACCACGCCGAGCTCGATTGCCAGGGTTTCCGCACGAGAGCGCGCGTCGTCAACCGCCCGGCGCAGCGCATCTGCCTCTGCCTCCGACGAGTCCACCAGCCCGAAGGTGATCCCACCGGTTACGTTCGCCCCCGCGTGAATCGCGATTCCCAGGATCTGGCCGACCGAACGCACGTCCGAGAGACGCATCGAGATCTGGTTGCTTACTGTATACGTGTTCTCCGGCTGGCTGGAAAAGATGTTGAACTGGGACAACAAGATGGCATCGTCCGGCAAGCCCGCCGCCTTCAGCGCATCCAGCACGGACTGCACGGCTTCCGAATTGCTCTCAACTGCCGCCTGTGCACTGGCATCAATGCGATGGACGCCCAGGATCAGATACGCTTCATCCGGTGCCACGCGCACCTCTCCGTGCCCCTGCACGCGAATGGTTCCTTCGTCCCACATGGCTGCCTCCTTCCGTCCTTACTATCATTCACATCAAACGGAGGATTGGCGTGACTTCGACAATTCACAGCAACACCGTTGACTGCGCCCCGAGAGCACGATGACGGCGGAGGTGCACCGGTTGACCGGCCTGAGCGCCCGCGTCGTCCGTGTCTTCGAGGACGATGGTGACGACGTGTTCACAGTGATGCAGGACCCAGAGGGGAACGAATTCTGTGTCGAGCGGGGTTCCGGCGACCGCCGGTCGGACAGTACTTAACCGACATTCTCCACGCATCGTGCCTGCGTTACCAGGCCCCGCTTGACTTCCTGCACCGAGGCGCAGCCGCACAGCGTGAGGTCGAGACTGATCTCTTCCCGCAAAATCTCGACGACTCGCTGGGCTCCCTGCTCCCCGTCAACCGCCAGGCCCCAGATGTAGGGTCTGCCGATCATCACCGCACGCGCGCCCAGGGCCAGCGCTTTGATCACATCGGTGCCCCGGCGGACGCCACCGTCCAGGAGCACCTCGACGCCACCGGCAACAGCGTCCACGACTGCCGGTAGGGCATCCAGCGTCGGGATGGCCGAGTCGAGCTGCCGGCCGCCGTGGTTCGAGACCACAATCGCACGCGCTCCATGCTCGACGGCCTGCCGCGCGTCATCGGGGTGCAGGATGCCCTTGGGAATCACCGGGAGCGAGGTAATGGAGGCGAGCCAGTCCAGGTCTGCCCAGGTCAACGTCGTGTCGAGGTTGCTTCTGAAGTATGTCGAGAGGTTCGATCCTTCCGATCCCTCGGACATGGATGCGACGTCCGTGCCGAGGAAATTGGCAAAGCTCAGGCCGTCCGGCAGGACAAATCGGTTCCGCTCGTCCGCCTCTCGCCGCCCCAGCAGGGGTGTGTCGACGGTCACGACCAGGGCACCGGCGCCGGCAGCTTCCGCCCGCTGGACGAGCCGGCGCGTCAGATCCCTGTCCCGGTACATGTAGAGCTGGAACCACCAGAGCCCGGCGCGCGGTGCTATCTCCTCGAGCGGATAGGTCGAGGACGTGCCGGCTATGAATATCGTCCCTGCGCTCCTCGCAGCCCCCGCGCTCGCTTTCTCACCCTGGTCGTGGGCGAGGCGGTGGAAGGCAACCGGGGCAAACAGCACCGGGAGGTCGATCTGCTGGCCGAGCACGGTGGTACCCAGATCGGGATTTCCGACGCCCCGCAATACCCGCGGGACCAGACACCAGCGTCCAAACGCCGCCCGATTGGCACGCAGGGTCACCTCATCGCCGGATCCCCCGGCTATGTAGTCGAAGGCCATGGGAGCCAGCACGCGTCGTGCCGCTTCCTCGTACTCCATCACGTTCAGCGGCATCGCCGCGGTCTCCGCGTCTGCCCCGTGCGCGTCGTTCATGCTCTCCCTCGCTCCCATCTTCTGCAGACATACTCGCCAACATCACGCGGATTGCGCCAACGCGGTATGATGATGATCACAATCCGGAGACTGCGTGAGGTGGCCCGTGGCGGACGCGACCGTCGAGCAACTGCGCTCCGTTCCTCTCTTCTCCAGTGCCTCCGAGGACGAGTTGCAGGCTCTGAGCACCCGGGCGCGGCACGTGACCTTCGGGCCGCGCGAGACCATCCTGACCGAGGGGCAGCCCGGGAACGGCCTGTACGTGCTGCTTGAGGGCAGTGCCGACGTCATCATCGACGGCGTGGCCCATCATCAGGCAAGCGCGGGGGACATTGTCGGAGAGATCAGCATGCTTGGCGAGGGCGATGCAACCGCGACCGTTGTGTCCCGCGCCGGCCTGGTTGCGCTCTTCCTCTCCCACGACGATTTCGCCGCTGCCGTCCAGCACCACGGTGCGATTGCCCTGAGCGTCATCCGTATCCTGGTCCAGCGGATGCATGGGGATCAGGTGCGGCTGGCGGCGTACAACCGGACCTTGCTCGACTACATCGATCGGGTCAAGCAGATCACCGACGCCGCTGCGGCCGTCGAAGCCTCGATCTTTCAGCCGGTCATGCTGGATGAGGTGGCCGGCAGGCAGGATGAGCTGGGACAGCTCGCGCGCGTGTTCCAGAAGATGGCGTCCGAGGTCGAGGCACGCGAGCGTCGGCTGCGCCAGGAAGTGCAGCGGCTACGGATCACCATCGATCAGCGGCGCGCCGACGAGCAGGTGGCGGCCATCACCGACACCGACTACTTCCACGAATTGCAGCGAGCCGCCGACCGCCTCCGCTCGCAACGCCCGGGAGAAGGGTAAGACCGATGTCGTCGCTGATCGCGGTGCACTCGTTCCGGGGCGGAACCGGCAAGTCCAACTCCTGCGCCAACATCGCCACCATCCTGGCACAGGAGGGCCGCCGGGTGGCTGTGGTAGACGCCGACATCCAGTCTCCTGGGGTCCACGTCATCTTCGGCGTCGACGCCGCGGGTGCGGTGCACTCGCTCAACGATTACCTCTGGGGGCGCTGCGCCATTGCCGACGCCGCGCAGGACGTCACACCGGCACTGAACGGAACGGCCACGGGAAAGATCTTTCTCATTCCCTCGAGTATCGACCCGAACCAGATCGCGCGGGTAATCCGCGACGGCTACGATGTGGGACTTCTGACCGAGGGTTTCAGAGCGCTCATCTCCGATCTCTCCCTCGACGCGCTCATCATCGATACCCACCCGGGACTGAACGAGGAGACGCTCCTCTCCATCGCCATGGCCGACGTCCTGGCCATTATTCTGCGTCCCGACCAGCAGGATTACGAGGGCACCAGCGTGACGGTGCGCGTGGCCCGAAAGCTCGGCGTGCCGCGGATGCGGCTCATCGTCAATAAGACACCCGCCGTGTTCGATCGGGACCATGTCCGCGCCGAGGTGGAAACGGCGTATGACTGCGAGGTTGCGGCGGTATTGCCCCACTCCGACGAGATGATGGCACTCTCCAGCCGGGATATCTTCTCGCTGCGCTACCCGGATCACCCCATCAGCACGCTGTATCGCACCGTCGCCCACTCACTGGTGGAATAGAGAGAGACCCGCATGCCGCCGGACGAGATGGAGTTTTTCCCCACCCGCGACGATGTGTTGGGCGGCATGCCCGGGAAGCGAGCGTCCACGGCACTCTTTCTCATCGAGAGCCGCAGCGCCTACCTGGCGCAGCGGTCCCGGCGGGATGTCGATGCCCTGCCGGCAGAGCCGCAGACGGACAATCGTGAGGACACGTTCCTGGAAGCGTTCAGGCAGGGAGCCGCCGCCCGGGCCGGAGTCACGATCCAGCAGATCGAGCAGTGGGCTCCCTGGTGGGCGGTTCTGGCTCCCGATAATGCGCAGGTACGCGCCGCGCTCGTTCACCGTCTCGGCGAGAAATATAGCTTCACCGCTGACACGATTCCCGGCATCCGGGCAGCGCTGGGGCTGGACGATCCGGCGGTCCAGGATGCCTACCAGCGTCTCTACGGCGCTCCTCTGTCCGGCGTCTTCGCACCCCAGATCCCGCTCTCGGCGCGTCCGTCCTGGCTGTGGGAGCGTCTGTCGTCGCGGCTGGAAGGCTTGCATCCGTTCTGGCTGGCCTTCGCGCTGACGCTACCGGTCGGTCCTGGCTTGATGGCGCTTCCCATCGCGCTGGCCCGCGTCGGACCCGCGGCCGGCGTGGGTCTGGTGGCCCTGTTCGCGCTGGTCAACATCATTACCGTCGGAGCCTTCGCCGAAGCGCTCGCGCGCAGCGGCATCACCCGATACGGCCAGGGCTACCTGGGACAACTGGTAGGGGACTGGCTCGGCCCGATCGGGTCCGTCTTCATCACGTTTGTCTTCGTGATGGACGGCGTACTGATCCTTCCCGTCTTTTACCTTGGCATCGCCACGACCCTGGCTGCGGCAACCGGCCTTGGGACACCCATCTGGGTCGGCGTCATCTTCGCCATCGGCCTCTATTTCCTGTCTCGCCGCACGCTGAACACGACGGTCGCGTCGACGCTGGTCATTCTCACCATCACCGTCTGCCTGCTCTTTGCCATTCCGCTCATCACCGCGACGCACCTGTCGGCTGGCCGGCTGACGGCCGCCGCACCGGCCATCGGCCTGGGGTCGATCCAGCTGATCTTCGGCGTTATGCTCTCCAACTTCTTCTCCCATCAACTGATGGCCAACTACGGCCGGGTTGTGCTGCGCCGGGACCCGACCGCACGCTTCTGGATACGGGGAAGCGTGTCCGCCATTGTGGCGACAGCTGTCATCAGCGCTCTGTGGATTCTCTCCGTGGATGGAGCCCTATCGCAGAGCGTCCTGCAGAACGACCGGGGAACGATCGTGGTGGTGCTGGGGACGTACGTCAACCCGGCCATATCCATTCTGGGATCGGTCCTGGTGATCCTCAGTCTCGGCATGACGACAATCCATATCTCACTGGGCCTGCTCTTCAGCACCAAGGAGCGGCTGCCCTACCGGATCCGCCAGGACCCAATTCTGGGCCTCATCCTCCCCATCCTGCCGGTGGCCATCATCTTTCTCATTACCGAGTGGCTGGCTATCAGCGGACTGGTATCCTTCGCCTCGCTGCTCGGCTTCGTCACCGTCATGACCCTCACGGCACTGGGTGCCTTCTTCCCCATCCTGTTGACTCTGGCCGGGAGGCGAAAGAGCGATGTGGTCCTGGCCGGATTCCGCGGGCCGCTGGGGAGCGCTCCGGTCCTGACCGCACTCTACGTCCTCTTCCTGGCCGTCATGTATGCCTACGGACTGTTCATCTGGACCACGCCCGTCCAGAAAGGGGTCACGCTGCTGGCCGCGCTCGCGATCACGGTCGGGACCGTGCTGGTGCTCCGGTGGGGAATGCTCGACCTGCGCGTGGTGGTGGAGGTGCGCGATCCCGAGCATGACGGCCTCCCCTCGTTCTCGATCGTCGAGGGAGGGCAGCCTCTCCCGGCAACGGTTGCGGTTCGCAACGGAGACCACGAGCAACGAGTCACTGCATCGGAAGGAGGTCTGCCGCCGCTGTCACAGCTTCGCGGCGTCCGTTTCGAGCTACCCCAGACTGGCGCCACGGAGATCAAGATCTGGGTTCACCGTGTAACCTCGATCGGCGAGTCGATGGGGGTTCCGGCTGTCGTGACAGTGGGCA
>JAICWV010000129.1 GCA_025966365.1 Chloroflexota bacterium
CGAGAACCATATCCCTGGGTGGCGGGAACCGGAAGCTGTGCTGTGGCACAGCGGGCGATTGCACATCTCCCCTACATCTCAGGCTCGCGATTGCACATCGCCCCGACATCTCATGCCAGCAATTGCACATCGTCCCTACATCCAATCCAGCGATTGCACATCGCCTCTACATTTTCACTGCGACCTGATGAGACATGCGGGCTAATACTACAGTGACACATTACGAACTGGGCGTGGCTGCAGCTTGGAGCAGGGTGAGGATGCCGGGCCAGTGCCCGTGCTGCTTCCAGCGATAGTAGGTGGCATGGACGGTTTCCCAGGGACCAAACGTGACGGGGAGATCGTGCCATGCGCCACCGGTCCGAGCCACCCAGAGGATGCCCTCCAGCATGGTCCGATAGGCCAGGGGTGGTGCATCGCCGCGTCGTCGGGCCGCTGGGAGGAGCCCGGCGATCTGCTCCCAGAGCGCGTCGTCGAGCTCGCACGTCTGAGAAGACAGCGGGAGGGATGGGATGCCGTGGAGGACGGGCGGTTGCGCACGGTGACGGCGCTCAGCATGGCAGCGCCGCGCAGTTGCCTGATGCCGCCGGCGAAAGGTCGACCACCATTGACGCAGGCGACGCTGGCAGGGTGGCTCACTCCGTGCCAGCATGAGTCGCCGCACTTCGGGGACGGTGAGCCGGCTCAGACTGGCACCGTCCCCTCTGCTTCCCCCAGGACACGCTCCTGCTCGGTGAGCTGCAGCCGGGTTACCTCCAGCGCGGCATGCGCCACGAGGGCCAGGGTGATGAAGCGGTACCAGGCATCGTAGCGCCGCACCTCGTACTGATCGAGCCCGACGCTTCCCTTGGCCGCTTCGAAGCATTCCTCAATCATCCAGCGCATCCCAGCAACCCGCACGATCTCCTCCAGGCGCGTCTCAGCCGGACAGAGGACACGGAAGTATGCCAGCTCCAGGGTCGCGGCGCGGCTGCGGCGCACCAGCAGTCGATGCTGCAGCCCGCCGGGCGCGCGGTAGGGCAGATCGATGCAGGCCCAGTCGTAGAGCCGCTCACCCTTACTCCCCGGTCCCGCCGAGCGCGTGGTCCAAGCGTCGGTGGGAAGCCCGGCCACAATGGCGGCGACGGATCGCTGCGCCATGTTCTGCCAGAGGCGATGGTTCGAGGAGACCGCCAGGACGAAGGCCCGCTGCTGGGTCTCCAGCCAGCGTCGGAGGGGTTCGTCGTCACCGTAGGCTTCATCGGCCACGACCCAGGCGGCCGGCACCTCGTCAGCGAAGGCACGCGCGAGCATCTGCCGCGCCAGGACCGGCTTGGTGGCAAAGGAGACGTGCTTCGGGATCCCCGCCTCCCGGCAGCGCGCTTCGTCCGTCGTCCACGACTGAGGCAGGTACAGCTCGCGGTCCAGGAAGGCGCGTCCCACAGCACTCCCATAGGCGAGGAAGACGCCGAGCTGGCAGTTCTCGGTCCGGCCGGCGGTCCCGCTGTACTGCCGTTGCACCCCGGCCGACTTGGTCCCCTTCTTGACGAAGCCGGTCTCATCAACGATGAGCACTCCGTCTGGTGTCCCCAACTGCTCCACCACGTACGTGCGCAGGTCATCCCGCACGGCGTCAGCATCCCAGTGGCTGCCGCTCAGCACCCGCTGGACGTTCCGGGGACCAAGCTCACCCAGGTGCTCCGCCAGGTGCCAGCCGTTCTTCCGGTCGACCCGATCAAGCAGGGCCCGCAGATAGTCGCCGACCCGCTCCCGCACCTCGCGCCGCCGGAACCGACCGGCGATACGCGGCACGATCTCCTCAAGCGCTCCACCCCGTCCATCGACAGCACCGCCACTCATCCCGTCCCTCCTGTCTCCAAGACCGCACGGTACCACACCCTACCGGAAATGTGTCACTGTAGTACTAGACGGCATTATTGAGCACGGATGGATAGACTGCATATCTCCTCCTAGAATGTCGCACGAAAGCTGCTCTACGCGGCATTCTCGTCAGGGTGGTGTCGGCGCTGGCTTTGCTAGCAATGACGGTCATCCTCTGGATTCTGCTCGAGATGGTCACCACCTCGCCGGAGAGTACCGCCGAAGACGGGG
Source organism: Chloroflexota bacterium (assembly GCA_025966365.1). Taxonomy (GTDB): domain Bacteria; phylum Chloroflexota; class UBA5177; order UBA5177; family UBA5177; genus JAICWV01. The sequence continues at coordinate 2,092 of JAICWV010000129.1, forward strand.
CGACAATGGCCACGAATCATCAGTTGGTGCCGGGAAGCTTCCACGTGCTGACCACCGTTCCCTTCCCCGCCGAGCGGATCGTCGTGTACAGCGCGCGCGTCCGCGCCACCAAGCACTGACCGGCCCAGGAGATCACAGGCGGGCCGCGATGGCCTCGTGCCGGAGAAGCTGACACGCCCTGTTGCCGGTCAAACGGCGTCGGGGCCGGAGTTACTCAGTGTCCCTGGCTCTCGCGATCTTCTGCCAGGTCGAGGGCGAGGACGCTGGCCAGGATGACGAGATCGTTCTGACCCGAAGTGATATCCACCCCATAGGTCGCGGTCATACTAAACCAGCGCTTGGAGACGGTCGCCACCGTCTGACCGGCTTGCTGGATGGTGAACTCGTGGTCGAACAGGTTGCCGTTCATCTCCAGATCGTCGGGACCGGGCACGTCGATGGTGAAGCGGTCCCCGAACGGGGTAAAGAACTTCTTCCGGACCTCCGCCACCTCCTGATCGCCCTCTGAAATTTCGTAGGTCGGCAGCAGTGAGATCAGCTTGCGCTCGACCCGCGCCACCTCGTTCCCACTCGGATCGGTCAGAACCAGTGTGCCTCGCAGGCTCAGAACCTTGCCGTCGACCTGATAGACCACCTGGCCGGACTCGTCGGTGATATCGGAATCCTCGCCCAGGCGAAAGAAGTGCTCGCGAATGACGTATCGCAACTCAGTCTCTCCTCACCATGTCCTCTGGCGGGATTCGGTCCGGCTCCCGACGAGGTGAACAATGATACGCCCGCGCAAGCGTTACTTCTCTGGCAGGCGCTGGCGTCGCGTTGCCTGTACGGCCTTTTCGAACTCCACTCCGGGGTACAGCTGCAGCCGTCCCTCCGGGATCAGTCTGGGCGGGGACAAGGCGGATCTGGTCTTCAAGGGCGCCAGGTCCGGCTGGCTCACCGTCGACGAGCTTACCGGTGCGCCGAATCTCAATGGGACGGCAAACGGCGGCACTTCGTGGCAGCGGCAGCCGATTCGTCTGTCCGGCGAGGTAGTTCGCCCAACCCGAAAGGACGGGCCCAATCCCACCTACTCCTTCGGCACGCTCCTTCCCCCGGCCCCTGTTAGGCGGATGGTGCTCATTCCCGGCGACGTCCCGGTCTAGCAGACGATCTGGTGGACGTCGGACGACGGCGCCTCCTGATGGTGGAGTCCACTGGCACAGAGCGGCATTACCACAATCCGTGTTTTCAGCGCACTCCTGATTCTGGCATCCAGCCTCAACCAGCGAGATGTAGAACGGTTCCTCCATGGCCGGCACTGGGCATCCTCACCGCTCTCATACTCCCGACATGGTCCCATCTGTCTGCATCCCCTATGTGCGGTGATCCCGATACGATCCCCTCTGTAGCCGGACCTCCCATGGTCCGGTGGGTCGATCCCCATCTGGTTCCTTCCCACCCCCTGGCCCATTTCCCGCCGGCCCGCGGAGGGACCGGCGACCGGGGAACGTTGTCGGGATGATCCAACCAGCCGGTTGCGAGAAGCAGAGCACAGACAGGCAGTGGTCGGATCAACAGCCATGCCGATCCAGGGAGCCGGCCGCAGGCACGCAGTGGCCGGCTGAAGAGTCATGCCGGTTGCGGGACACCGGCCACGGAGGAACCGACCTCCATCCGTTCGGGAAGCCGTCACGTTGGGTGCAAGGGGCTGAGGGCTCGTCGATAGGACATGCGCTACCGCCGGTGGGCTTTGCTGATGGACTTGGCCGGGAGCGAGGTGTGCAGGCCCTGAGCTTGCGCGAAATCGTGGAAGAGGCGGTAGAAGGCCATGCGATCCTCGCCGGTAAGGACCGCCGCAGCGTCGGCGGTTTCGATGGGGTAGGGATAGCCGGCTCCGACCACGATCTCGGCCCGGACGACGTCCAGCACGCGGTCAAGCAGTCCCTCCTCCTCCAGCATCCAGCGCGGGAAATCGATGCGGGCAGGATACCGGTCCAAGCCGGTGGTCATATACAGGAAGCAGAGATCGCGGGAATAGTCATGGTCCTCGGTCACGTAAAAGGGCAATACGTCGCCGCGGGCGCACTGAAAGGCGGGGGTGCGGTCGAAGGGCGGGAGTGATGTCGCCACCATCTGCGCGTCGACCACATTTCCGTCAGGGAGGTCTTCGATCTCCCGCACCATCGAGGTGAGGTCGGAGGCGAAGGAGAGGTCCACGTACCCGATGACCGGCACGCGATGCCGCTCCGAGGCTGCCAGAAGCGAAAAGATCGCCTGGAGATAGGTCTGGCGTACGTCGGGCGCCATGCGCCCGGCGAAGGAGAGCACGAAGGTGCCGTCAATGAAGAGGATCCCGGGGAGCGAAGCGGAGCCCTCGGCGGCAAGTGATTCGATGCGCTCCACCGCCGTTTCCATCTCCATCACGAAGCGGCGCTGGCTGAGCCGCGAGTCTCCGAAGGCCGAAATCTGGCCATCCTCGTCGCCGGGAAGAATGACGTCGTTGCGCACGTCTTTGACATACGGCCGGTCGGGATCGTGGTAGTTCTCGAACCACGAGACCTGAACCAGCGCCACCGGCACACTGAACTCCTTTGACGGAGGCACCTGGCTGCCGTCTACGGCGACGGTGGGCACGCCCCGAAGCGTGTCGAGCGCCCAGTCGCGCGCCTCTTGCGCGGTCTTCCACTCCGGTTCAAAACGGATCACCCAGCCGCGGCGGTCGAGCTCGGCGCAGGGTCGCGCGCCCGGCCATGGTACCCCGCCCAGGCGCTCCTCGACCTCGGCCGCGCGCAAGTGGGAAAGCCTCTCCCAGGCGGCCTCATACTCTTTCCTGGAGGCGGCATTGTCGGCGAGCGAGCGCCGGAACTGTTCCGACTTCTCGCCCAGCGCCCTCATGGCACGGGCCGGAACGAACACGAGCTAGGTCTCGACCACGGTCTCGTCCTCTTCCTTGTGAAGTCGGACGAGATTGTCGGTGTGATGCTCGAAGGTATCGTCGTGGCTGATGACGAGGAGCTGATTGAAGCCGCGAATCTGGCGGATCTGGCCGGCCAGGTTGACGCGCCGATCCGAGTCCATGTTCTGGGTGGGCTCGTCGAAAAAGGCCATGTCCACCCCGCTCATCTCCTTGAGCAGGGCCAGCCGCACCGCCAGCGCCGCACTCATCTGTTCGCCGCCCGACAGCTGTGCGAACTTGCGATCATCCGGTCCGCGGCGCACCAGCACCTCATAGTCCCGATCCCAGCGCAGCTCCGAGGCATGGTCGTCCATGATCTCGGCATAGATATCGTTGGCGATGGCTGAGATGTTCTGCAGAAGCGTCTCGGTCACGGCCGGCCCGGCGTCCTTGATCGTCTGGCGGATGAATCGCACCGCTGCGCCTGCCGTCTCCAGCTCGGTTCGCTCCTCGACCGCGCGCTGCATGCGTCGCTCCTGCAGACGTGCTCGCTCCAGCTCCTTGTCAACGGCGGCAAGGTCTTCCTCCAGGTGCCTGCACTCCGACTTCGCCGAGGCCAGGTCCCTTTCCTTCTCCATTTGGAGCGCCTTCAGCCGCTCGTGCTCGTCCACATCGTACCGCGACCGCACCGCCTCCAACTTCACCAGGGTTTCCGCCTCAGCTCGCTTTGCTTCTGCTAACGCTTCCTCTCCAGCTGTGAGGGCGTCCTGGCGAGCGTTGACGTGCGCCGCTTCGTCTCTGTTAGCAAGGTAAAGTTTGTAGTCCTCATCGTGCTGCCGCTCTATGGCATGCTGCTCGGCGATTTGCGCGTCCAGCCCGTCGTATCGCTGCAGCTCGCCGATCGCGGCCCGCCACCGATCGCTGTGATCTTGTAGTTGCGCCTGATATCGCTCCAGCGCAGCTTCGAGCTCATGTAGCCGAGCCGCTGTAGCCATCAAGCCTCGTTGACGGCCGCGCGGATCCTCCAGGCGCTCCAGCTCGGAGTTAAGCCGGTGCACTGCGGCGTCCGCTTCCGCCCTTCCCTTGAGGTCTACACTCACCCGCTCCCGGTCTGCTCGTCGATCGTCCAGGCTTTGTCGATCCCGTCGCTGCTGGTCCTCCAGATCACCCAGGCGCGCCGCTTCGCCGGCGAGACGCTGGAGGCGCACGACCTCCTTTTGCAAGGACTCGCTTTCACTCTGCAGCGATGTGCTGTCAGCTACCCGCGCTTTCAGCTCTGCATACTGCTTTCGGCATGCCGCCAGCGTGGTATTGAGCTCGGGCAGCATCCGCTCGCTGCTCTCGAGCTTGGCAACATCCACCGACAGCACCTGTAGCCGCTCCGAAGCGGTTGCCGCATTGGAGAGCTGCGGGACGAGCGTGGCGAGTTCGTCGTCCAGGCTGCCGATGCGCGCTGCAAGGTCGGTCACGCGGCGATCGAAGCGATCCAGGACAGCACGGTCGGCCCCAACCACCGGGCACTGTAGCTCGAGCAGCGGGCACGAGGCTCGCTGCAAATCGGCGCGCGCAACTTCCTGATAGTCCAGCGTCGCCTGGACGCGGATACGTTCCTCTCGCAGCTGGCGCTCGCGCATTTCCAGCGACTTGCGGCCGGCGGCAATCGGCTCGGCCGCTTGAAGCTCTCCACGCAACGACTGGAGCCGATCGACGTCGGCGGCCAGTCTATCAGCTTGCTCGCGCAGGCGCTTACCCTCCGAGGCCACATCCTCCATCTGGTCACGGACCGGTGCCAGCGTAGCCAGGTGGGTCAGCAGATCACGGTGTCGGGCCATCGCGGCCTCCAGCCGGCCGGCCTCCGCCTGAGCCGCGCGAGCTGATACGATCTTTTGTTCCTCCGCTTCAATGGCCTGCTCGAGGTCCCGGATCTGTCGGGCAAGGCGTGCGTCGGTTTCTTCCGCCTTCTCCGCATCGCGCAGGCGCATCCGTGCTTCCTGGAGGTCATTCTGCAGCGCCTCCTGCCGGTCAACGGCGGACTGCAGCGCGGCCGCTGCCTCTCCGTCGGCAATGGCCGCTGACCGCTCCCGGACCTTCTCCTCGATCGCACGTTCCGCGTTCTGCATGTTGGCCGCAGCCACGCTCGCGCGCTGCTTCAGCTCGTCACGCTTCTTGCGCTCCAGGTCCAGATCAGTCAGAACTCGGCGCGCGTCTTCATACTTTTGATACCCCGTCTCCGTTCGCAGGACGACATCGCGCGCCTCTTCGGCCATTCCCAAACTCGCCCGATACACCTCGACCATGTCGCCGTGATGCTTGACCCGTTCTTGCCACTCACACAGGTGAACATCCAGTGCCGCTACGTGGTCGCGCAGCTCGTCTAGCGCGGTCTTGTGGGACGTAATCTCCCCCAGATCCGCGACCAGGCCCTCGATGGCTGCCCGGCTCTGTGCGCCCTTCGCAGCCAGATCTTCGTGCCGCTCAGAGAGGCCGGGAATGCGCTCGACATCAGTTTCTAGACGAGCGATGTCCTGGCCGATGACGGCAATTCGATCCCGGATGTTGTTGCCCGTCTGCAAGAGCTCCGACCAGGCCTTCTCATACTCCTCGACGCGGAGAAGCGGGTCGAAGATCGCCTTGCGGGTCCGTCCCGTGCCCATAAAGTCGGAGGTCATCAGTCCCTGCGGGACCCCGACGGCATTCTTGAACAGCGCTTCCAGATCGGACTCGCCTTCCAGGTCGAACGCGGTCTGCCGCAGCCATTCCTGAACGCCCTTGTTCTGGTCGGCCAGCCGCACGCCGGACTCCACATCAGTGACGTGGTACATGGCACCGGTGCCGACGCGCCGCATCACCTCGTACTCACGCCCGTCGTTGAGCTGAAGCCGGATGCGAACCGTCCCCGTCTTCTCCCCCTCGCGGACGAACGCGCTTTGCGGGTACGGCAGAAAGTCGAAGAGGGCGAAGCCGATGGCCTCGAGGATGGTGGTCTTGCCGCTGCCGTTGTGGCCGGCAATGGCATTCACCCCGTCGGTGAGCTCGATCGTCTGCCGCCTGTAGCTCTTGATGTTTTCGAGATCGATGGAAGTGATTTTCATAGCGTTCAGTTCTCAGCAGTCAGTTTTCAGTTCTGAGAGGAGAGATTCGGGCGTTTGGTGGTTCTCGTCGAGCGGTTGGTTTCCGGTATCAGCCGTCTCTTCTGATAACTGAGAACTGATCACTGACGACTGACTACTGAAAACTGATAACTGCCTCTGGACGTGGTCGGCGATATTGGCCGGGATGTCGCCCTCGACCGCCATGCGCTTGACCTCCAGGATGAGGCGGGCCCAGGCGGAGGCCCGGTCGCGATACTCGGCATGCTGATAGACCAGATGCTCGACGATCTGCCGCTCCAGGTCGGCGCGCGACAGCCTTTCCCGGCTGGTGTTGCGAACGATACCGGGCGGGATCAGGGTGTTGCGGACGCGTGCAACCAGCGGATTCAAGGCGCTCTGGGCGGTGCTCTTGAGCCGCTCCAGAGGCACATCCTGGCGCCGGAACTCGGCCACGCCGCCCAGATGCAGCTCGACCACCGCGCCCTCGGGAATGTCGCGCGCATCGGCAATCGCCGCATCCACCCGTTCCACAAATTCGTCCAGGGAATGGGCGCCCTCGGCCGTGACGGAGATGCGCCGGAACGGGCGCAGGCCGGGAGTCGGCACTGGGGTGACCGTGTGTTTGGGAGTGCTGTCGGTGTCAACCGACACGTCAAAGAAGCCGTGCGGCCAGTCCATCTCCTCTATGGAGTTGGTTTCCGTGGAGCCGGGATTGAAGACCCAGTCGTCTTCCTCCAGCCGCTTGTGGACGTGGCCCAGGGCCAGATAATCCACCTGCGGGCGGAGCAGGTTCACCTGCGGCCGGGTGAGTCCGCCGTGCATGTGCGGCACCTGTCCCTCCATGCCGGCGTGGACCGCCAGGATGGTGTACGGGGTAGCCTCGACATCGCCGGCGATCTGCTCCAGGACGCGGGCGGTGGCCGCTCCGTAGTACTTGACGCCGTAGATGCGCGCCCCCGCGATATCGATCCAGGTCCCGCGTCCGTCCTCGAAGGGGACGGCAGTGAAAAGGCCGTTGGGTGACTTGTCCACATTGAGCAGGAGCAGGAGGTCCTGGTCGCCCAGGAACTCCATCCAGGACAGGTTCTTGTGATGGTGCTGGACGTCGTGATTGCCCTCTATGGCCACGACCGGAATGCCGGCGTCCTTGAGCTGCTGCAGCCCATGGGTCGCCTGCTTCAGCGTCCAGGCATCGGTGTTTGCCTTATGGAACAGGTCCCCGGCGATGAGGACGAAGTCGGCCGCCACGCTGATTGCGTGCTCAACCATGGCGACATAGGCACGGGCAAAGTCGTTGGCGCGCGCCGCCAGGTTGTACTGCTCGTAGCCGAGGTGGATATCGGCGGCATGAACGAATCGAAGTTGCATGGGGTAATAGTATCTAGTTCTGAGCTGGTGCGGTCTGCGTCGCAGACCGCACCAGCTCAGGAGACACGTTTTCGCGGACGCGGGTTACGTCCTCCTGGTTCTTGAGAAGCACACCCAGGGTCTCATCCACGACCTCCTGCTGCAGCGACTCCTGACCCAGGACCAACAGGGCGCGAGTCCAGTCGAGCGTTTCCGCCACCCCCGGCACTTTGTAGAGGTCCTCGTCGCGCAGCCCCTGCACGAAGGCAACCACCTGCTGGCGCAGCTGCTCGGGCGCGTCCGGCACGCGGGTGGTCACGATCTCGTACTCCTTGGCAAAAGAGGGGTAGTCGATCCAGTGGTACAGACAGCGGCGCTTGAGGGCGTCGTGCAACTCGCGGGTGCGATTGGAGGTAATGATGACGGCTGGACGCGTCGAGGCGCGGATGGTGCCGATCTCGGGTATGGAGACCTGGAAGTCGGAAAGGACTTCCAGGAGGAAGGCTTCGAACTCGTCATCCACCCGATCCAGCTCGTCGAGCAGCAGCACCGCCGGTTTCCCCGACCGACCCGCTTCCAGGGCTCGCAAGATGGGCCGCTCTATGAGGAAGTCAGGTCCGAAGACGTCGGGGAGGTCTTCCCGCTCGCCGCGGGCCTCGGCCATGCGGATGGCCATGATCTGCCGCGCGTAGTTCCACTCGTAGACGGCATGGCTCACGTCGATCCCCTCGTAGCCCTGAAGGCGGATGAGCTCGGTCTCGAGGATCTCGGCCAGCACCTTGGCAACCTCAGTCTTTCCCACCCCGGGCTCCCCTTCGAGGAGCAGCGGCTTGC
>JAICWV010000108.1 GCA_025966365.1 Chloroflexota bacterium
CAGGGGACCCTGTACCGCCGCTATACCAACAAAGGCGACCTGTGCTTCGATCTCATCAAAGAGTCGGCGGAGAGTTTTCGCGTCGACATCGAAGCCCTCCTCCAGCGTGAGGCAGATCGGCCGGCGCTCTCCCGGCTCGACGGGGTGCTGGAACGGGTGGTGGCGTTTACCGAAGAGAAGCTTCCCATGATGGGAGCGATTCGAGATGCCTACTGCGGCCAGAACCGCCCCATGCAATTCTCCAACCCGCATTACTGCTGGATCCATGCCTGCGTCACCGAGCTGGTCTCCGAGGCAGTGGCCCAGGGCGAGATCGGTGTCCTCGATCCCGTTTTCACCGCCGATGCCCTTCTGGGCGCGCTCTCACCACAGCTCTACGAGTTCCAGCGCCGGGAGCGGGGTATGACGCCGGAGGAGATTCTGGCCGGAGTGCGCCGGCTCTTCATCGCCGGCCTGCGCTAGTCCCCCTCGGCAGCGTACGAAGGAAAGCGGAAGGCCATCTCCTTGCCCAGCACACCGCCATGGCCGAAGCGGGCGATGTCGACGGCACGGACGCGGCTGCCGGAGAGGAAACGGGGTAGCAGGAGGTCGAGCACCGTCGTTCGCGAGAACATGCCGCACAGCGCCAGCCCGAACACCGGCACCTCGCCCAGATAGGCGAGCCAGCAGGTACTGCCGGGATGCGCGGGAACTCCCCGCCGCTCCGTCTCGGCGCCGAGGCGATCCAGCGCCTGGATGGTCAGGTCCAGCGGGTCGGTTGAATTCACACCCGCGGCCAGGATGAGGGAGACGCCGTCGGCGACGAACCGCTCGATTGCCTCAGCGATACGGGAAGCATCATCGGGCAGGTACGCGATTCCGGACACCGGCGAGCCGAACCAGCCCACCTTCATGTGGATGGCGGACTCGAATCGCTCTCTGGCTTTCCCCGCGATGCGCTCTCGGACCACCACGCCCACCGCGCCGCCCAGGAATGGCCGCACCCGTACCACAGGCTTCTCCTCTCGCGCGATGGCCTCGGCCCGCGCCACCACATTCCCTGGCACCACCAGCGGCGTGACCTTGGTGGCTCCAACCGGCTTTCCTTCCGTCACCGGCTGGCCGTCGTAAAGGGTAAAGACGGACATGTCGGGAAGCTCGTTGATCTGCTGCAGTGCCTCCACCTTGACGTCGAGGAGGCCGCGGTAGGCGGCGCGAAGCTGGGTCTGGCTCTCAGACGGACCCTTCAAGGCGATCCCGTCCCCGGCCACGGCCCAGGCCAGACGCGTCGAGGCGTCGTCCTCATGCACGTCGCCCGGCTCCATCTCGATCAGATGAAGTTCACCGGATGCCGAGCGCAACAGGTCAGCATCCTCGGCCCGCAGAATTCGGCCCTTGTTGAGGCGCGCTCGGCCGGTATCGCCGGCAAGAACGAGGTCGTTGCAGAGGATCTTGCCGGCAACGCCGGAGGGGGTGATCTCTTCAGGTTCGAGGGCGATCGGTCGCATAGATGTGTCTCTGGCGAAGGGCTTCGTACAGGAGGATGGATCCGGCGGCGGCCACATTCAGCGAGGAGGCGCCGCCGGGCATGGGAATGCGCACCATAGCCTCGCACATCTCGCGATAGGCGGCGCTCAGCCCCCAGGTCTCGTTGCCCAGAGCAATCAGGGCCGGTCCCTGCAACCGCGCGTCCCAGAGGTCTAGCGTCCCGTGCTCGTCGGCACCGATCACGCCCATGGGGACCTCGAGGCGGACGGAGTCGAGCCAGGAGCGGACTTGCTCGGGGCCCCCGACGCGAACACAGGGGAGAGCAAAGAGGGAGCCGCGGCTGGCACGGATGGTCTCCGGATCGTAAAGGTCGGCGCCGTGTCCGCTGAGGATGAGTCCGGAGGCGCCCAGTGCGTCGCAGGATCGGATGAGCGAGCCCAGATTGCCCGGGCTGACCGGCCGGTCGAAGAGCACCACCAGTGCGTCGGGCCCGACCGGGATGCGGGAGAGATCGTCCGGCGGCGTCTTGAGAAGGGCGACAACCTCGGAAGTCTCCTCCTTCTCGCTGAGCTGAGCCAGCAGCTCCGGCGTCATCTGGTAGTGCGTGGTGGGTCCCGCCCGCTCGAGCACGCCGGTCGCCCAGTCGGAAAGGGGACGGGCGGGACTGTAATAGAGAGCGGAGAAGGTCCAGCCGTGATCCAGCGCCTGGTTGATGGGCTGCACGCCCTCCACGAAGAGCTCGCCGTACCTCGTCCGCTTGTGCCGGTTTCGCCGCACCACCTCGGCGTGCTGAAAGGCGTTGTTGGCGGAGGAGACGCGCAGGATGCGGGCTACGATCGCATCCCCTCCAGCTTCTTTCGCATGAAGCCGCCCTGCTTCCCGTACCGCACCGCCGTGATCTCGGCCAGGATGGCCAGGGCGGTCTCCTCGGTGGATCTGCCTCCCAGGTCGAGCCCCACGGGTCCGTAGATCTTTGCCAGCTGCTCCTCGCTGAATCCCTGCTCCCGCAGCCGCTGGAATCGCTCCCGCTGCGTCTTGCGGCTGCCGATGGCGCCGATATAGGCGATCGAGGTCGGCAGGACGTGCTGAAGAGTCGGCTCGTCGAACTTGGGGTCGTGGCTCAGCAGCACGAGATAGGTGGAGGCGTCAAAGCGGATCCCGGGGAGCACGTCTTGAGGCCAGCCCTTGATGACCTGGTCGGCATCTGGGAAGCGCTCCGGGACGGCAAAGGCGGCACGGGCGTCAGTCACGATCACGCGATAGCCCAGTGCCCTGGCGAAGCGCGCAAGCGGTCCGGCGGCATGGGCCGCGCCGACGATCACGATTTGGTGCGGCGCCGGGTAGCTCTCGATGAAGACGGAGAAAACTCCCCCGGGGAGGGTGTAGTTCCGCACTTCGGACTGTTCCTGCCGGAGCAGCTCAACCGCGTCGGGCCGGACGGCCGCCTGCAGCTCCGGCGGCTGAATCCCGCCTTCCACAGACCCATCCAGCTGTACCAGGAGCTTGCGCCCGACTCCCTCCGGTCCGGCAATCACGGTCAGCAGCGCAAACGGTATTTCGTCGTCAATCAGCTGCCTATAGCGGTCGTACAGAGACATCGCCGCTCCAATCCTCCGTGCTATGCTACTTCGTTCCATGAGGGTTCCAGTGTTTCGGCTTCTGGCCGCCGTCGTCGTCGCGCTCGCGATTCTCAGCACCCCCCAGAGCGGGGCCGCGGATAGCAAGGTTCTTCTGACCGGTTTTCCGCTGCTCAAGCAGCAGCACATGCTGACCTGCGAGTCCTCGGCTGCCAGTATGGCGACCAAAGCGGTCCTGACGGAGACGCAGATCATGGCGCGGATGCCGCGTTCCCCTGATCCCAACATCGGCTTCCGTGGAAGTATTGACGGTCTGCCGGATAAGAACCTCTGGAACTACGGCGTGTATGCCGCACCCGTTCAGAAGGCTCTGGCGACCTACGGCTACACGAGTAAAGTGCTGTCGAACGCGACCAACGCCGACGTCAAGACCTACATCCGCAAAGGCTGGCCGGTCATTCTCTGGCTCACCTATGCGCTGCAGAAGGCCACGCCGCGCCTGGGAATGGCCGGGGGCCGTCCGTATGTCCTGGTACCGCACGAGCACGCCATTCTTGCCGTCGGCTACGACGACACTACCGTCGTCGCCAACGATCCCTGGCTGCCCACCGTCGTCCACTACCGCTGGGCAGCCTTTGACCGCTCGTGGGCGCTGTTCCGAGACATGGCCCTGGCCATTGATCCCTGTCCCTCGCCCTCTCCGATCAGCGCGCTCAGCCTGATACACGCGACCACCGAACGCCTGGTCTGGACCTGGAACGCGGGCAGAAACGCGGCGCAGTATCACGTCACCGTGCGCCGGCGCGGGCCGGCCACGACGACGGTCCTCTTTGACGGCATGACCACGTCGCCCCGCTACGCCCTCCTCTCGCCCACGCCAGGCTCGACCTACCAGATCGTGGTCCGGTCGATCTCGGCGTGCGGCGAGCACTCCACGGCCAGGGAGGCCTGGGTGGCGGTTCCCGTTCTCGTGCCTCCGGCGACCAGCACGCCGTCCCCGACGGCTGCCCCGACCGGCACTGCCACCGCCAGGCCCACCCCCGCTGCCACCACCCGGGCAGCGCAATAGGCCGAAAGACCCAACCGGCAGCCGGGGAGAATGGCACTTTTGCCCATGCCGCGGCACCCCCGGTCCCGCTATAGTAGGCGGCCATGAGGGAATTTCGACGCTTTGAGGCAGCGGCTTTGCAGCGGGTCGCCGAGCGGCATGGACGCCGGTTTGCCTGCTTCGGCGTGGTCGGCATCTCCGGTGTGCTGGTCAACACCGGCGTGCTGTGGGGACTCGTCACCCTGTTCGGCGTCCATCACCTGATCGCGGCGGCCGTCAGCTCCGAGGTTTCCATCCTCACCAATTTCGTGCTGAACGATCGCTGGACCTTCGCCGATCACACCGCGGAGATCTCCTATCTGCGTCGCGGCGCGCACTACAACGCCGTGGCCCTGTGCGGCATGGTCCTCTCGCTAGGCGTCCTGGCGGTGCTGGTGGACGCCTTCGGCCTCTATTACCTGGTAGCCAATCTCGTCGCCATCGGCGCATCCACCGTTTCCAATTACTTGCTGAACACGCGCTTCACCTGGGCTCTGCACCGAGCCTCCACCACGCAACCCGAGCCTGCCGTCTAAAGTTGTAACGAACCGTCCGGATTCCCGCAAGCCGGCCTCCAGCCCGCATTCCTCCTGCCCCTGATGCGAAGATGTGGCATGCCGGACGACGAGTTGCGTCCTCAATCACCGCATGAAGCCCTCTCTCGTGACGTCTCCTTTTTGGGGCGCGTCCTCGGAGATGTGCTGCGCGAGCAGGGAGGGGACCGGCTCTTCGAGGCCGTTGAAGGGCTGCGCGTTGCCTGCCGTGAGCTGCGGCGACATCCCTCACCGGCTGTGGAGGCGTCGGTCGAGGCGCATGTGGCCGCGCTTCCCCCCGACCTAGCCCTGGAAGTCGTCCGCGCCTTCACCGTCTACTTCCACCTCATCAACATGGCGGAGGAGCAACACCGCTTGCGCCGGCTCCGTCAGCGGGAGACGGCAACCTATCCCGCCCCGCGGGACGAGTCCATCGGCAGTGCGCTCCTGGCCCTGCACGACGCGGGCGTTCCCGCGGCGGACGTGGAGCAGATGCTGGGCGACCTGGCGATTCGTCCCGTGATCACCGCGCACCCCACCGAGGTCCGCCGCATGACGCTGCTGCGCCACCTGCAGCGGATCAATGTGCTGGTGGGAGAGTTGGCGGATGAGCGCCTCCCGCCCCGCGCTCGCGATCGGGCCACCGGGCGCCTCTACGCCGAAGTGACCAATCTCTGGCAAACCAACGAACTCCGGCAACGGCGCCGGTCCGTTGCCGATGAGGTGCGCAACGGCCTCTATTACTTTGAGCACAGTCTCTTCGGCGTTACCGCCGAAATCTACCGTGATCTCCACGACTGGCTCAGCCGGCTTTACCCGTCTCTGGCCGGCCGGCGGTACCGGTTTCTCACCTATGGGTCCTGGATCGGCGGCGACCGGGACGGGAACCCGAATGTGACGGCCGCGGTCACCGAGCACACCCTTCGCACCCAGCGCGCCCTCGTCCTCTCTCTCTACCGCGACCGCGTGGAGCGGCTGCAGAACTTGCTCACCGCCTCCACCGTCCTGGTCCCCATTTCCACCGAGTTGAAGCGATCGCTGGCGCGAGATGCGGAAGAGTTCGGCGCGGCCGGGGAGTCAACGCGCGCGCGCTGGCCCGATGAACCGTACCGCCAGAAGGCCGGTTTCATGGCGGCGCGTCTCGAGAACACCTTCGCCCGAAACGGGGTCCATCCGGATGGCGCGCCTCTCCCGTCAACATCGATCTCGCCCGGTCCCGCCTATCACCAAGCCGGCGATTTTCTCAACGACCTCGACCTGATCGCCGAAAGCCTGGCGGAGCACCGCGCGGCCCGCACCTGCGGAGACGCGCTGGAGGATCTCCGCGCCCAGGTCTCCGTCTTCCGTTTCCATCTGGCCTCACTGGACGTACGTCAGCACCGCGACCGGATCGTGACGGCGGTCGCCGAAATCCTCGGGATGTCCGGCTCGGTGGAGGCGTTTGACGCCCTGCCCGAGGAGCAGCGGCTGGCGTCGATGGACGACCTGATCCGTGATCCCCCCGACCTCTCCTTCTGGACCCTCTCAGCGGAGACGGCGGAGACGGTGGAGACCTTTCGCACCATTGCCCGTATGCAGGCGGAGATGGGGCCCGAGGCCGCCGATACCTTTATCGTCAGCATGGCGGCGGGGCCCGATGATCTTCTCGCCGTTCTGGCGCTGTCTCGCATTGCCGGCCTTTTCGATCCCCACATCCCCCGCTCCACCTTGCGCATTGTTCCCCTCTTCGAGACGGAGGAGGACCTGGAGCGCGCGCCCGAGATCATGGACGGGCTCTACCAGCACCCTCTGTACGCGGGCCAGCTGCAGGCGTGGGAGGGGGAGCAGGAGATCATGCTCGGCTACTCCGACAGCGACAAGGACGCGGGCTATGTGACCTCGAATTGGTGCCTCTACCGCGCGCAGCAGAATCTGACCCGCCAGGCGGAGGAGATGGGCATCCGCCTGACCTTCTTCCACGGGCGCGGTGGCGCCATCGGCCGCGGGGGTGGGCCTCTTGCTCGCGCTATTCTCGGCCAGCCGCGCGGAACCGTCCACGGCCGTCTCAAGGTGACTGAGCAGGGTGAGGTGCTCTTTACCCGTTACGCCACTCCGAGCATCGCGCACCGGCACCTGGAGCAGGTCATCAACGCTGTGATCCGCAAATCGGCCCCGGTCCTGGACGAGGAGCCGGAGAGCATCCCGCGGTGGGACGCCCTCACGGAGACACTCTCGCACCATGCCTCTCAGGTGTACCGCGACCTGGTCACGGACGATCCAGGCTTCCTCGCCTTCTTCGAGGAGGGCACACCCCTGCGCTCCATCGTCCGGCTGCGCGTCGCCTCGCGCCCTGCCGCCCGCAGTGACGGACCGTTGCGGCTGGAGGCGCTCCGCGCCATTCCCTGGGTGTTCTCCTGGATCCAGGCGCGATACGGCCTTCCCGGCTGGTATGGGTTGGGCTCCGCGCTTCGGGACGCGATCGAGCACGGACTGCTCGCCGAGCTTCGTGCCATGTACGAGGAGTGGCCCTTCTTCCGCTGGTTGATCGACGCCGCGCAGATCTCACTGGGCAAGGCCGACATCACCATTGCCCGCTCCTACGCGGGACTGGTGACCGACGAGGAGACAAGGCAGCGCCTGTATCTCGCCATTGAGGATGAGTTCCATCGCACGGTGGACGCGGTGGATGCGGTTGTCGGACAGGAACATCTCCTCGACTCGTGGCCGCTGCTGCAGCGGTCGATCGAGCTGCGCAATCCCTACGTGGACCCTATGAGCTTCATTCAAGTGCGGATGATCGCCGAGGTACGGACGGCCGGCGATGACGAAGAGATCGCCCTCCTCCGCTCCATCATCGACCGCAGCGTGGCCGGAATCGCGGCCGGACTTCAGAACACGGGATGACCGGAGAACGGGTCGGTGTTATGGTGATCGTCGCTGAACACGCCTCAACTCCAGCCCCAGCCTGATCGGAGAGGCTGCCGATGTCAGTCCACCCCTACTTCTGCGGCTGCCGGGATAGCAGAACTCTTGCCACCCCCACTCATCCACCTGGCCACAAAGCCGTCTTCTTGCCGCAGCGCTTCCTTGATCATGCCGCGCAGGATATAGATCCCGGTTACTCCAACCACCAGATAAGTGAACACGCCGAGCGGCCCCCAATCCCAGAGCCCGTGCAGTGAGGCGGCCACCAGATAGGCGCTGAAAACGCGCGGGGTGATACGGAAATGGCCTCCCTGCCTCTCACGCCAGATGGCCCCGGCCACGATTGCTGTCCAGGTCCCGTGGCCGAAGGCGCCCAGAACCTGACGCAGCCAGACCGTGACAACTACCGCAGTCAGCCCCTGATGGAACGCCGCCCCGCCATAGAGCATGTCTTCCAGGGCTGCGAAGCCCATTCCGGCCGCGGCACCGACGATGATTCCATCCATCTCAAAGCAGAGATCCGCATGCTTCTTGCGCAGGAGCCAGAAGATGGCCGTGGCCTTGGCAAACTCCTCGATTAGCCCGGTCCCGAGCGCAGGCACGGGCGCCCCGGCCCCCGTGCCCAGGATGGTTTCAAGTATGGCGGCCAGAGGGCAGGCCAGGAATGCTCCGAGCAGGAACGTTCGGATGAGGATGGTGCGTCGCGGCTCGACAAAACGATTTCGCTTATCGAGGAAGTAGACGTAGAGCGAGGGCACGAACAGACTGCTGAGGAGGACGAAGAGGATTTCGATCCCGGTGCTACGCGTGTCCACCGTGGCGACGGTGAGCCCGGTCATCCCGGCCAGACCGCCCGCGAGGGCTCCCCAGAAGAAGGTGTAGTGGGATTTCTGCAGGTGGGGCATGAGGGTGGATACCGGATCGGGAATGAGCAGTGGCTGTGCCTTCAGAACCGCCTTTCCCGGTGATCGTGCTGCGTTGCCCCGCATAGCGATACCTCTCCACGCTCTGTGCCGCCACTGTATCGCCGTGCAAAGACAGAGTCAAGGTTCGAGTTCAGCCGGGTCCGCCCCCGGATTCAGGGCCATCGATGCGACGATCGAGCCGTCTGACATTCCCGTGACCGTGGTCGCGCCAACTCGACGAATGTCCGTGAATGACTTACTGGACGCAGAACTCATTGCCTTCCGGATCGCTCATTGTGACCCAGTACTCCCCGTTCTGCTCCCTCCGGTACAGCTCTGTTGCCCCCAGATGCACAAGACGCTCGAGCGCCTGGTCAACCAGCCGGCGCCGGTCCTCGAGCGGTGTCTCACGGGTTCCCTGGTTCAGATCGAGGTGGAGACGGTTCTTGACCGTCTTCGGCTCCGGAACTCGCTGGAAGAAGATGCGGGGACCGATGCCCTCGGGGTCAACCACCGCCGAGGCGTTGTTCCACTCCTCCTCCGGAATGTTCATGGCCCGGAGAAAGTCGTCCCAACTGCCGTACCCCTCCGGTGGAGGTTGAAGCTGATATCCCAGAGCCTCGGCCCAGAAGTGGGCCAGCCGATCGGGATCGGAGCAGTCCATCACCACCTGAACGCGTGTTGCCATCAGTGTCCTCCCGAGGTTGTTGTGCGTCCCACCCTAGCGCGCCGCGAGCGATCTCATCAGCCGCCGGGAGCCGATTGCCGGGCTCCTGGTGTCGTTGCCGACCATGTCGCACAGGCGAGCTATGACCGCTCGCTCCACGCGGCGGGACGCCACGTGCCGTCCCAGGACGCCCTGGAGCGAGGTTACTCCTTTGTCGGTGATGCCACACGGAATGATGTGGCCGAAGTATGAGAGGTCGGTGTGGACGTTCAGTGCGAAGCCGTGGGAGGTGACGCCCTGCACGTCCACCTTCACTCCGATGGCGCAGATCTTTTCCTCACCGACCCAGACGCCGGAATAGCCCTCCTTCAGCTCGGCGTCCGCGCCCAGATCGAGGACTGCTTCCAGCAGCGCACGCTCCAGATCGCGGATGTAGCCCACATAGGTGTAGCCCGACTCCAGTTTGAGGATGGGATAGCCAACCAGCTGGCCGGGGCCGTGGTAGGTGACGTCGCCGCCGCGATCAACGTCGTAGACGGCGATTTCGCGCTCCGAAAGCTCCTCCGGCGAAAGGAGGATGTTCTCTCGGTTGCCACGCCGGCCCAGGGTATAGGTGTGCGGGTGCTCGAGCAGGAGGAGGGTGTCCGGGATGGCGTCGGCCTGGCGCGCTTCTGTCAGCCGCCGCTGAAGCTCCCATGCCTCCAGATAGTCCACTGTCCCCAGGCGCGCGATCTGCACCGGGAGTCCCTACCCGTATTTGTACTGAACGCCGAAGCCACCGCGGGGCATGGTGCAGGCGATGTTGTTATAGGGGCAGATCAGGCGGCAGGCGCCGCACTCGATGCAGTTCTCGTACGAGACCACCGTCTTCTCTCCGTCCCAGTGGTAGACCTCGGCCGGGCAGACGATGGTGCAGGGCTTGTCCGGGCAGCGGGCGCAGACGTCCTGCGAGACGATGGAGATATGGGCGTGCTCGTCCGGCTTGAAGCGGTCGAGAAAGAGCTTATCTTCGAGTTTCACGAGGCGTGCCTTCTAGCGCGCAGCATCTCGGTCTGCTCGTGCGCGTGATATGAGCTTCGAACCAGCGGACCGGATTCGACATGGCTGAAGCCGAGGGCGAAGCCGTCCTCGCGCAGCCGTGCGAATTCGTCCGGGTGATAGTAGCGATCGATGACGACGTGCTTACCCGTGGGCTGCAGGTACTGCCCAATGGTGAGAATATCCACATCTACTGAGCGCAGGTCGCGCATGGTCTGGACGAGCTCCTCGTAGGTCTCGCCCAGGCCAACCATCAGCCCCGACTTGGTCAGCCCGTTCGGATTCAGCTCCCTGGCCATCCGTAGCACCTCCAGGGAGGTGTCGAAGCGGGAGCGGCCGGGGCGCACGGAGGGAAAGACGCGCCGCACGGTCTCGATGTTGTGATTGAAGATCTCGGGCTGCGCTCTCAGGACGATCCGGATTGCCTCCAGCTTGCCCTGGAAGTCGGGGGTGAGCACCTCCACGGCGCAGTCGGGATTGAGCTGGTGAATCTTGCGGATGGTGGCGGCAAAGAGCGAGGCGCCACCGTCCGGCAGATCGTCCCGGTCCACTGAGGTCACCACCGCGTGCTGGAGGCCCATGCTCCGAACCGTCTCCGCCACCCGTTTGGGCTCGGTCAGGTCGAGGGTGGCGGGGCGGCCGGAGGTGACCGCGCAGTAGCGGCAGGCCCGGGTGCAGACATCACCCAGGATCATGAAGGTAGCGGTGCCATGGCCCCAGCACTCGCCAATATTGGGACAGCGTGCCTCCTCGCAGACGGTGTGCAGCTCTTTCTCGCGCATCATCGTCTTCAGCTCGAGGTAACGCGGCCCGGTGGGGATGCGAACTTTCAGCCAGTCCGGCCGCTTGGGAAGCTCTTTGATCTCAGTCGCCACGCGTGTTCCTTACTCGATTGGTCGTTCATGGGTACGAAATGTAGGGGCGATTTGCAATCGCCCGCCGGCCCGCAGGCCGGCTTTTGGCCTCGTAACCAGTGTAAGTCCTCAGTACACCGGGTACTCCGTCGACCAGCTCTCCAGCGTCTTCTTGACGGAATTCACGAAGGAGGTAGCGGCTCCGCCGTCGAGGATGCGGTGGTCGAAGGTGAAGGACAGGTTCATCATGTGGCGGACGGCGATGAGATCCTCGCCGTCCACTTCCATCACCACCGGCTTCTTCACGATCGCGGCCGCCGAGAGGATTCCGGCCTGAGGGTAATTGATGATGGAGACACCTGCATCGGAGCCCAGGGCGCCGGTGTTGTTGACGGTAAAGGTCCCGCCCTGCATGTCCTCGATCGTCAGCTTCTTGTCGCGGGCACGCAGGGCCAGATCGTAAATGGCCCTGGAGAGCCCGGCCAGGCTCATGTTGTCGGCGCCGTGAATGACGGGTGTGGTGAGCCCTTCCGGCGCGTCCACCGCGACATTGATATTGATGTCCTTCTTGAGGATGATGCTGTCTCCCGCCCACTCCGCGTTCACATAGGGGAACTGCTTGAGCGCGTCCACCGTGGCTTTGATGACGAAGGCGACGTAAGAAAGGGGCACGTCCTCGCGCTGCCGGAACTCGTCTCTGTGCGCCTCGCGGAAGCGCACCACGGGCGTCATGTCCACATCGGACATGGTGGTGGCGTGGGGGATGGTCGAGGTGCTGCGCACCATGTGCTCCGCGATCATCTTGCGCAGCGGTGAGACCGGAACCTTCTCCTCGTTCGCGCCTGCCGTGCGAGGTGCAGGCTGCGGCACCGGTGACGGTTGTGGCGGAGCCTGCGTCGTAGTCTCCGCGGCGGGTCGCTCAAAGACGCCCGTCGGCGCCAGGTGCTGCGCCTCCTGCGGCTCCTTCTCCGTGTGCTCAACATACGAG
>JAICWV010000040.1 GCA_025966365.1 Chloroflexota bacterium
CTGCGCCACGCCCCGATAAGAACCCCGAATTGTAGCCGTCGGCGCTCCGGGCAGTCAACGGAGCGACGACACCCACCTGGCCGTCCACTCCTCCAGGCCGGCGTCCTGAAGCAGCCAGCGATCCCGGGTTTGGAGCGCCTCGATCTCCTGAGGGGTCAGCTCAAACTGGGCCACCGCCGCGTCCGGCTGGTTGACCAGCAGATTCCGAAAGTCGCCGTCGGTCATGAGTTTGTAGGTCACGTCGATGAGGGCGCGAAGGCTCACGGCCTCCTCCTTTTGCTGCGCTACCGCATTCTATCCCCAGGGATTGGGCCCACTCAGTAGCGGCGTGGGGCACGACGCATGGGCCAGAGGACGCCAAGCAGAAGGATGAGTGAGACAAAGAACGCCCCGACCGAGAACAGAACGTGATGCGTGGGAAAGACATAGGCGCCCGCGATGAGAAATGCGGCGACCAGCAGCCCGAAGACGATTCGCCGCAGGGCCCGCTCCAGGCGGTCGACAGCGCGGACCACCTCCGCCAGCTCGTCCCGGAAGTCCAGCTCTCCCTGCTGCACGCTCTCCAGCGCCCCTCGGGTGAGGTACGGCAGCGAATAGGCAGTGACCGCCAGGGATCGAGCCTCGTCGGCTACCAGTCCCACTACTCCTGCCACGCCGCGCCTCCGGCCGACCAGATCGCGGGCAAACGGCTCGGCCACAGTAATGAACTGGAAGGAGGGATCGATGGCGGTACACAGGCCGCTGAGCGTCCCCACCGCCCGCCCCAGAAATGCAAAGTTGGCGGGGATGCGGACCGACTCGGAATAGATCACTCCCTGAAGCTGGTCGAAGACCTCGGTGGGATTGACCGCCTGGAGCTCCGCAAACGACATTTCGTAGAACGTCTCGACCGTCCAGGCGATGGCCCGTCGGAGGAGGGCGCGATCGGAGGACGGCGCCAGGAACCCCAGTCGGCTCAGGGCCTCCAGAATCTCGTCATACTCGCGGTGAATGACCGCCAGGAAGATCTTCTTCAAATTTCCCCGAACATTCGGCGCGATGTCGCCCACCATGCCGAAGTCCAGAAGCACGATCTGTGGGCCGGACCGCACCAGGATGTTTCCCGGATGCGGGTCAGCATGGAAAAAACCATCCTCGACTACCTGCCGAAGATAGGCACGCAGCAGCGTCTCCGCCACTATCGGACGGCTGATCCCCTCGGCCTCCAGTCGCGCGAAGTCTGTGACCTTGATTCCTTCCATGAACTGCATGCAGAGGACCCGCCGCGTGGTGTACGACCAGTACACGCGGGGAATGACAATCCGCCCGCTATCGGCGAAAAGGCAGGCCAGCCGCTCGGCGTGATGGCCCTCAGCCCGGAAGTTCAGCTCGAGGCGGAGCGTGTCCTCGAACTCCCGAAGAATCAGCGGGAGGTCGGCACGCCGTCCGATAACCGTGTACCGATCGAGCCAGTTGACGATGTAGCGAAGAGCCGCCAGGTCGGCTTCGATAATCTCGTCGACATCGGGTCGCTGGACCTTGAGCGCCACGACTTCTCCGGTGTGCAGCCCGGCACGATGCACCTGGCCCAGGGAGGCTGCCGCGATCGGCTGCGCATCCAGGAAGGCAAAGAGCTGAGACGTTGAACCGCCCAGCTCAGTCTCGATGATGGGCTGGATCTGGTCGAACGGAACCGGTGGCACCTCGTCCTGCAGCAGCGCCAGCTCTTCAATGTATTCGGCAGGCAGGAGATCGACGCGAGAGCTGAGAAACTGCCCGACTTTGATCAGGAGGCCGCCGAGGTGAAGCGCCTCCCGCCGGATTCTCAGGGCTCGGGCGCGGTTACGCTTTGAGTCCTCAAAGAAGTCGTAGCTCCGGCCTCTGAGTCTGGCCCGTGCATACTGAAAGAGAAAGTCGAACACCAACGAGAAGAACAGCCAGAGGATTCGAAACGCTCGCCTCCGCTTGTGCACCCTCGGTTTCGACGTGCTCCCTCCCGCCATCAGTCCATGTTCAAGGGAACGCAATCGGCAGTGCAAATTGACATACGGGCGGCGGCGTCGCCGGAGGCAACCATGGAGATCGGCTATGGCCTGGGCGAGACGCTCCAGCCTGGAGATGTCGTCCTACTGTCCGGAACGCTTGGCGCCGGAAAGACAGTCATGGCTCACGGCATCGCTCGGGGCATGGGCGCGGCGAGCTGGCAGGGCAGTCCGACCTTCACCCTTGTTAACGAGTACCCGGGCCGCATCGGCATTGCGCACGTCGACCTCTACCGTCTTTCCGCCGGCGAGTCCGATGATCTGGGACTCGAAGAGTACGTCGAACGCGGCTGGGTGCTGGTGCTGGAGTGGCCGGAGCGCGACCCTGAACTGATAGCGCACCTTGGCGCCCGACGGGTCGTGACGGTCTCTATCGACTATGTGTCCCCGGCCGAACGAGAGATTCGCATCGAGGAGCGGAGCACGTGATCCTGGCAGTCGATACATCTACGGATGTGGCAGGCGTTGCCCTGGCAGAGGCAGAAACGATCCTGGCCGAGATTTCCTGGAGGGGCCGCGCTGCCCATTCCTCCTTGCTTCTCCCCGCGATCGAACGGCTGCTCCTCACATCCGGGGTAACCGCCGCCGAGATAGAGCAACTGGCCGTGGCAATCGGTCCGGGCTCGTTCAGCGGCCTGCGGGTCGGCATCAGCGCCGTCAAGGGCCTGTCCATGGCACTCGATATTCCCGTCGCCGGAATCGGCACTCTGGATGTCATGGCCTGGCAAGTTTCCCCGTTGTCCGCCGCGGTACTCGCCGTTCTCCCTGCCGGCCGCGGCCAGGTATACGCGGCGCTCTACAAGGGTCAGGGCCCCGAGTGGCATCCGGCGCAGCCGCCACAGATCCTGTCACCCGACGAGGCTGTTTCACTGGCGGACGGAGCGTTGCTGGCGGGAGAGGCAGCCGACGAGGTGGCGGGCGCGGCCGAGCAGAGAGGACGCGAGCCGCGGATCGCGCCCGGTGCCTGGAACGTCCGTAGGCCCGGCTTTCTGGCAGAATTGGGTAGACTCTATTTCCAGTCCGGTCAGTCTGACCAGCGCCATCAGCTCGAGCCCCTGTACCTTCGACGGTCGGCCGCGGAGGAGAAGCGCGCGGCCACCCAGGAGTAACGCTTGAGATACCTCGTCGAGCGAATGGAGCTCGAAGACATTCCTCAGGTTCTGGAAATAGACCGCGAGAGTTACACGACCCCGTGGCCGGCCAGCGCATATCGCCGGGAGATCATCCACAACCGCAACGCTCACTACTACGTCATCCGGGAACTGGCGCCCGGCGACGAGGAGCAGATTCCTGAGCCGGACGACGACCAGCGGTCTCGCCGACCACTCGGCTTTCTTCCCTGGCCGCGCCGGGAGGAGGTTCCCAGACCGGGCAGCATCGTGGGGTATGCCGGCATGTGGCTAGTGCTCGATGAAGCTCACATCACCACCATTGCCGTGAGCGAAAGCCACCGGGGACGGGGGCTGGGAGAGCTTCTCCTCGCCAGCTCGATTACTGCAGCCGCGGAGATGGGCACGGACCGCGTCACCCTGGAAGTTCGGGTGAGCAATGCAGTGGCCCAGAGCCTCTATCGGAAGTACGGCTTTGGCGAGGAGGGAGTCCGGCCGCGCTACTACAGTGACAACAACGAAGACGCCTACATCATGACCGCCGACGACATCCGATCGCCGCACTACGAGGAGCGCTTCAACCGCCTCCTTGACGTGCTCCGCGCCAGGCTCGAGGGGCAGCATGTGGGGGTACAGTCGCCTCTCTTCTCCTTCCCGGAGGACGCCGGTGCATCCGTCGAGTGAGGCGCTTGTCCTGGGGGTGGAGACGTCGTGCGACGAGACCAGCGTGGCGGTGGTGCGAGGTGGCCGCGAAGTGCTCTCCAACGTAGTCTCGTCCCAGATCCCGCTCCATGCCGAATTCGGCGGTGTCGTGCCGGAGATCGCCAGCAGACAGCACGTCAGGGCGATCGGCGAGGTCACCCGCGTCGCGCTGAGCGAGGCGGGGGTGCAGATGGCAGACATTGAGATGCTGGCTGCCACCCGCGGCCCTGGGCTGGCCGGAGCGCTCCTGGTCGGCCTCAACTTCGCGCGCGGAATGGGACTGGGGCTTGGTGTCCCAGTCGCCGGCGTCAATCACCTGGAGGGACATCTCCATTCGGTATGGCTTTCAAGAGATTCGCCGCCCGTGCCGCCTCCGGTGCTGCCCATGCTCGCGCTGGTCGTATCCGGTGGCCACACCGAGCTGGTGGTGATGCGCGATCACGGTAAATACGAGTTGCTTGGCCGAACGCTGGACGATG
Source organism: Chloroflexota bacterium (assembly GCA_025966365.1). Classification (GTDB taxonomy): domain Bacteria; phylum Chloroflexota; class UBA5177; order UBA5177; family UBA5177; genus JAICWV01. The sequence goes on from JAICWV010000040.1 coordinate 4,312, forward strand.
CGGCCGGAGAGGCGTTCGACAAAGTGGCCAGGATTCTGGGCCTGGACTACCCGGGTGGCCCGGCCATCCAGCGGGCAGCAACCGGTGCCGATGAGCCGGTTCGTTTGCCACGTGCCTGGCTTCCCGGCACCTTTGACTTCAGCTTCAGCGGACTGAAAACCGCAGTGCTGCACCTGGCCTTGGAAATGGCGACCGGGTCCACTGTAACGCAGCTGCGCGGGACGGCACTTCCGAAAATTGATGTGGCCGGCCGGCTCTCGCCGGAGCAGGTCGCAAACATCGCCGCCGGGTTTCAGGAAAGCGTGGTGGACGTCCTGGTTCGCAAGACGGTGGGTGCGGCGGAGGCGGTAGACGCTGCGTCGGTCGCCGTGGTGGGGGGAGTAGCCGCCAATCGGGCGCTCCGCGAGCGGATGCAGCGGGACGTGACACGGGCGCTGTTCATGTCAGCGCCTGAGTTCTCCACCGACAACGCCGCCATGATCGCCTCCGCGGGCTTCTACGTGCCTGCCCCCGCTGAGGGTGATGTGCAGCCGGGTCTCGGTCTATCCGGATAGAGGCGAGACCTACAGCCGGTCGCTCTTTTCACGATTGCAGGTGGAGCAGAGAAGTTGCAGGTTCTCCGGCTCGCTACTGCCGCCCAGTGCCACCGGGATGATGTGATCGAACTGGAGAAGCTCGCGGCTTCCGCACGACCGGCACACTCCGCCATCGCGCTGAAACACGAATCGGCGAACCTCCTCGGGAATCGCGTCACGCCGGTGGCGGGCCGGATCTTTGCCTGCCGCTAGAGCCATATGCGCTTGCTCCACGCGCTGGCGATTCTGGCGCTCGTTTTTCAGCACCACCGCTCGAACGTCGTCGGCGCTGTAGCGGCCGTTGTCCCAGTAGAATTCGTCGTTCCACCACCAGTACTGGCGGTCCACCGAGGTCGCGACCAATACCGGCCCGCGCTGCTGCGCCGCGCTCAACTTCTGATATTGCTCCTGGCTGAGTCGGTGCGGCGGGCAGCCGGTCCCCTGGAACCAGTGGCGCCGTTTATGCCGCCACAGGAACCTCCAGCTGTCAGGCACGATGGCGGCATTCACATCCCGACGTAACTGCGCCCGGAGGCTGGTGGACGCGGGTCGCTCCCTGGCAAAGCTCTCTGGCTCCGGTGTCCGTGCCTTCCAGGAGCGCTGCGAGGCGACGCTCCAGAGGAGCACAACCACGATCGCGGCGGCGAGGACAGCGATCCCAAGGGCCACCATGTCTTATGCTGCCTCCGCCGGATCAGCCCGCTCGGGTACTTTCATGGCCGGCCTCTTCGCGGTCGACGTAGCGCGCCAGGATGAAGAGCACATCGGATAGGCGGTTGAGGTAGCGGAGTGCTTCGGGGTTGGTGACGTCTCCCTCGTGGTACAGGCGCGCAACCTGCCGCTCGGCGCGCCGGGCGATCGAGCGGGCCAGGTCCAGCGAGGCCCCCAGGACGGTATCACCAGGGATAATGAACTTGTTTCCGATCTCCACGCGTCCCTTCAATTCCTCACTCAGCGCATCCAGACGCCCGACGTCCTTCGCCCCGATCTTGAAGTCCACTTTGGCGTAATTCTCGGGCGGCGTGGCCAGCTCGGCCATGAGCACGTAGAGGTCGTTCTGCATAGCCTTGATCCAGCCGTTGACCTCGGCGTCCGCCGCATGTGCCCGAGCCAGCCCGAGCGCCGACGTGGCTTCGTCCACCGCACCAAGCGCCTCGGGACGGCGGTGGTACTTGGGTACGCGCACTGCTCCCAGAAGATCCGTATACCCCTCATCGCCGGTGCCGGTAGTCACTCGAGCCATTCGTTTCAGTCCTGATGTGTGCGGCCCATCTGCCATCGGCCGCACGATTGTGGTTCGCCCCTGCAGGTCATGGGTTGTGTCCCCTCACAGCCTACCAAGCCCATTGACGGACCATCACTCATTTCCTATACTCGAATGTTGCCGCGCGCCCGTGGCGGAACAGGTAGACGCGCTAGGTTGAGGGCCTAGTTCCCGTCAAGGGAGTGCTGGTTCGAGTCCAGTCGGGCGCACCATACGAGCCCTTCATCACTCAACGTTATGTCGATGAGCCCCGCCGCGGCGGGGCACTTTTTCTATGTTTCGAGCCGTCGTTTACCTCGCCGCCAGTGCTGTCCTCTGGCTCGCAGAGGGTTTCCTCTTCAGTTACTTTCTGCAGTTTCACCTCTGGCAGATCGTGCTCATGACGATTGTGTACAGCTGTCTCATCGTGCTGGCGGTGCAGCTGCTTCGCCGTCAAGCTGCGACCTACGCCACCGAGGAAGCCCAGCTGGCGGTCTGGCGCTACCTCTCCCTGGCTCCGATGATCGTCCTGATTGTCGGGTCTTTTGCCTCGCTGCCGATCCTCTTGCTGATTGCCGGCCTCGGAAAGCTGGTAGGCATGTAACAGTACCGCTGCCGGCCATGGAGAAACCGACCTACATATTTTTGCAGGGCACGCTAGAAAGGCCCGCGTACGTCCTGTGCGGCGTTAGCGGCCGGCAGAGGCTTCAGTGGGCCGGCCGACGTGGGCACGGACCCAGTCGACGATGTCCACAGTGGAGGCGCCCGGGGTAAAAAGTTCAGCGACCCCCATCTGTTTCAGTGTCAGCACGTCGTCTTCCGGGATCGTTCCCCCGCCGAAGAGGAGGATGTCTCCTCCGCCTTCCTGGCGCAGGAGGTCCAGAATGCGCGGGAAAATGGTCATGTGGGCACCGGAAAGCAGGCTGAGCCCCACGGCGTCGACGTCTTCGTCAATGGCGGCTCGCACCACCTGCTCCGGCGTCTGGTGCAGGCCGGTATAGATGACCTCCATGCCGGCATCGCGCAGCGCCCTCGACACTACCTTGACGCCGCGATCGTGGCCGTCCAGACCCGCCTTCGCCATCAGAATTCGATACCGTCCCTGCTGCGCCATCTCCCCCTCCTACACGAAGGCCGGCTCGCGATAGGTGCCGAGAACCGCCTTCATCGCATCTGAGATCTCCTGGACCGTCGCATAGGCCCGAACTGCCTCCAGCACGTAGGACATCACATTCTCGCCTCGATCCGCCGCGCCGGTGAGCGCCTCCAGCGTCGCGCGAACCCGCTCATTGTCACGCGTTGCCTTGAGCTCGCGCACCCGGCGGATCTGCTCGCGCTCGACCTCCGGGTCGATCTTCAGGATCGGAATATCGGCAGGCGCGTCCGAGACGAAGTCGTTGACGCCGACCATGATCTTCTCTTTGCGCTCCAACTCTGCCTGATACTGGAATGCCGCCTCCGCGATCTCCCGCTGGAAAAACCCCTGGTCGATGCCCGCCAGGACTCCGCCGATCTCTTCGATGCGGCGGAAGTAGTCGTTAGCACCCGCCTCCATGCGATCGGTCATCGCTTCCACGAAGTAGGAGCCCCCCAGCGGATCGACGGTGTTGACCACCTCGGTCTCGTAGGCGATGATCTGCTGGGTTCGCAGTGCGATCTCGACCGCCTTCTCGGTCGGCAACGCCAGCACCTCATCCATGGAGTTGGTGTGGAGCGACTGCGTTCCCCCCAGCACGGCCGCCAGCGCCTCCAGCGCGGTTCGCACGATGTTGTTCTCTGGCTGCTGCGCAGTCAGAGACACGCCCGCCGTCTGCGTGTGAAAACGCATCAGCCACGATCTCGGGTCCCGCGCCCCGAACTTCTCCTTCATGAGACGTGCCCAGATGCGGCGCGCGGCCCGGAATTTCCCGATCTCCTCGAAAAAGTCGATGTGTGAGTTCCAGAAGTAGGAGAGACGCGGTGCGAAAGCATCCACGTCCAGTCCGCGGGCCATGGCCGCCTCGGCATAAGTCATCCCGTCGGCGATGGTAAACGCCAACTCCTGGGTTGCCGTTGAGCCCGCCTCACGAATGTGATAGCCGCTGATGCTGACCGGGTTGTACTTCGGCATGTGCCGCATCGTGTACTCGATGGTGTCAACGACCAGCTCCACCGCCGCCTTTGGCGGGTAGATCCACTCCTTCTGGGCGATGTACTCCTTCAAGATGTCGTTCTGTAACGTGCCGGTCAGCTTCTCCGACGGCACTCCCTGTTTTTCCCCGACAGCCACGTACATGGCGAGCAAGACTGCGGCGGGCGCGTTGATCGTCATCGACGTGCTGACGCGGTCCAGTGGAATGCCGTGAAAGAGCGTCTCCATGTCCGCCAGTGAGTCAATGGCGACCCCCGTGCGGCCAACCTCGCCCAGCGACCGGGGATCGTCGGAGTCAAAGCCCATCAGGGTGGGGTTGTCGAAGGCTACGGACAGGCCGGTCATCCCGTTGTCAAGGAGATAGTGGAAGCGCCGATTGGTATCGGCGGCGGTTCCGAAGCCGGCAAACTGCCGCATGGTCCAGAGGCGGCCCCGGTACATGCTCGGGTAGATACCTCGCGTAAATGGGAATTCGCCTGGGAATCCGATTTCCTTCGTGTACTCGTTCGGCTCCAGATCGAGTGGGGTGTACAGGGGTGCCACCGGTTGTCCGGAGAGCGTTGTGAACTTCCAGTCCCGCTCGTGCAGTGGGTGGGAGTCCTTCCATTGTCGATAGTCGTCCTCGAGCGTTCGATCCTTCAGCATGTCTCCCTACACTCCCCCTAGCCCCGGGCGCGGCACAATGCGGTCTGCCACCGCATAGGGATCGGTTTCTCGGTGCACGACGCGATCGAGCAGTTGCTGGAACTCTTCCGTCTCGGTGCTCGGCTCGAGCACCTGCTCCCGTAGCCGCCGGTCGGCGATCTCCAGGATTTCGGCCTCCAGCCGCAGTTTTCTCCGATTCTCCAGCTCACCAGAACGCTCCAGGTACTGCCGGTGCTGTCGGGTCCGTATCCATAGGTCTTCAAGACCTTCGTTCCGGATGGCGACCGTCTTGACGATCGGCGGTGTCCAGGCGCGAGGGGCGATTTCCATGCGGAGGAGATCGCGTATATCGGCGACAGTCTTGTTCGCCTGGGGATGATCCGCCTTGTTCACCACGAAGATGTCCGCTATCTCCATGATACCGGCCTTGATGGCCTGCACCCCGTCGCCCATTCCCGGCGCGACCACCAGAGCGACGGTGTCTGCGGTCCCTGCAATCTCGAGCTCCGATTGGCCCACGCCCACAGTTTCCACTAACACCACCTCAAATCCCATCGCGTCCAGCACCAGGATGGTGTTGCGCGCGGCCAGCGCCAGTCCGCCCAGGTGGCCCCTGGCGCCCATGCTCCGAATAAACACGCCAGTATCAGACGAATGGCGCATCATCCGGATCCGGTCCCCCAGGATGGCGCCGCCGCTGAACGGACTGTTCGGGTCCACCGCCACCACGCCGATACGTTTTCCGCTCGCCCGAATGACGCGGATTAGCTCGTCCACCACCGTGCTCTTCCCCGCGCCCGGCGGACCGGTAATCCCGACGACGTACGCGTTCCCGGTGTGCGGAAAGATCCCTCGCATGATGGATTCCACGTCCGGACTCTCGTCTTCGATCCGGCTGATTACCTGCCCGGCAGCACGCCGGTTGCCGGCAAGCAGGCGATCTACCAGCTCTCCGGCCGGCGTCTCAGTCGCCACGGAGAAGCTCCCGCGCGATCACGATCCGCTGGATCTGGTTGGTTCCCTCATAGATCTGGGTCGCCTTGGCGTCACGCATGAACCGCTCGACTGGAAATTCTTTGATGTAGCCGTAGCCTCCAAAAATCTGGACAGCATCAATCGTCACCCACATGGCGGTATCCGTCGAAAACAATTTGGCCATTGCCGCCAGATGGGTAAAATCCTCGCCCCGGTCGCAAGCGGCGGCCGCCTGCCAGGTCATCAATCGCGCCGCATCCACCGCCGTGGCCATGTCCGCGATCATAAATTGAAGTCCCTCGAATTGGGCAATCGGACGCCCGAACTGTACTCGTTCCTGCGCGTAGGCCACCGCAAGGTCGAGGGCGCCCCGCCCCAGTCCCACCGCCTGCGCGCTGATGCCGATTCGCCCGCTATCCAACGCCTTCATGGCGACTTTAAAGCCGGAGCCTTCCGGACCCAGCATGTGCTTGGCCGGCACCACCACATCCTCGAAGATCACTTCGCCGGTCGGCGAGCCGTTCAGACCCATCTTGTGCATGGGGCTGCCGAAGCGCAGCCCCTCTGTGCCGTTCTCGACGACGAAGGCCGAAATACCCCGCGCTCCCGGCCCGCCGGTTCGCGCCATCACGATATATAGACCCGCCTCGCCCATGTTGGTGATAAAGGTCTTGGTGCCGTTGAGCACGTACTCGCTGCCTCGACGCTCAGCGGCTGTCTGCAGACTGGCCGCGTCCGACCCAGAATCGGGCTCGGTGAGGGCGAAGGCGCCCAGAAGCTCGCCGGATGCCATGCGCGGGAGCCAGCGCGCCTTCTGCTCGTCTGTCCCCCAGTCCAAAATCGGCTCGCTGCCGACGGAGGTATGCACGTCGAGAATGACCGCCAGCGCGCCCGATACCGCCGCAATCTCTTCGATGAAGAGGGCGAAGGAGACGTGATCGAGGCCGGTGCCCCCATACTGCTCTGGAATGACGATTCCCAGCAGGTCGAGACTCGCTGCCTGCTTGACCAGATCCGCCGGAAACTCACCGCTGCGGTCGATCTCAGCGGCACGCGGCTGCACCGCGCTGCGGGCGAAATCCCGCACCGCATCGCGGATCATGATCTGGTCTTCGCTCAATTCAACGTTCATGCGCCGCCCAACACCTGTCGCGCCACCACCACGCGCTGTATCTGCTGGGTGCCTTCGTAAATCTGCGTGATCTTGGCGTCGCGCATGTGCCGCTCCACCGGGTACTCGCGAATGTACCCATACCCGCCCAGAACCTGGACGGCGTCGGTGGTCACCCTCATCGCCATGTCCCCGGCGAAGAGCTTCGCCATCGCCGACTCCCGGGGACTCGAGACATTCAGATCGCGCAGGTGCGCGGCGCGCAACATCAGCACCCGCGCCGCTTCGATTTGGGTGGCCATATCGGCCACCATGCTCTGTACCATCTCAAAACTGGCGATGGGCTGACCGAACTGCACCCGCTCCCGCGCATACGCGATCGAATCGTGCAAGGCGGCGCGGGCGATCCCGATGGCCTGGGCGGCGATGCCGATGCGCCCGGCGTCGAGCGTTTCCATGGTGACCTTGAAGCCGTTGCCGAGCCCGCCCAGGATGTTCTCCTCCGGCACCTCGACATTCTCCAGCACCACATCGGTCGTCGGCGAGCCCCGAATGCCCATCTTCTCGTAGTGGGTGGTGAAAGAGACCCCCGGCATCGACTTCTCGACGATGAAGTCTGTGATTCCGCGTGCTCCTGCCCCCTTGTCGGTCCTGGCCGTGACCACGTACGTATCGGCCTTCTCGCCGTTGGTGATAAAGATCTTGCGGCCGTTGAGCACCCAGCATTCGCCCCTCTTCACCGCCGTGGTGGTGATGGAGGCGGCATCCGAACCCGCTTCAGGCTCGGTCATGGCCAGAGCTCCCAACTTCTCGCCCGTCGCCAGCGGCGTGAGAAATCGCTCCTTCTGCTCGTCCGATCCAAACATCATGATCGGCTCGCCGCAGAGCGAGATGTTGACGTCCATGATCAACCCCGTGCTGGCGCAGGCACGGCAAATTTCCTCCACGATCAGCGCAAAGGTCACATAGCTCTGGCCGGCGCCACCATACTCCTCCGGAAACGGCACCCCCATCAGGCCGAGATTGGCCATCTTGCGGACCAGGTCCGCCGGGTACTCCGCCTTCTCGTCGATCTCGGCCGCGCGCGGAAGCACCTCCGATTGCGCGAAGTCCCGGACCATGGAAAGGATGTCGCGCTGCTCGTCGGTGAGAGTCTGGTCCATGCCCGTCTACGCGGCCAGTCGCACGATGGTGGCTTCGCCCTGGGCGATGCCGCTGCAAATACCAGCCGCGCCGTACTCGACGCCTCGGCGCCGCATTTCGAGAATGAGAGAACCCAGGATGCGGCCGCCGCTGGCGCCGATCGGGTGGCCGATCGCCACCGCACCGCCGTTGACGTTCACGGTCTCAGGATCGAGACCCAGCAGCTGCATGCCGGTCAGCGTCACGGCGGCGAAGGCCTCGTTGATCTCGAAGAGGCCGATCTGGCTCAGATCCATGCCCGCCTTTTTCAGGGCGGCGCGAATGGCAAAAGCGGGAACGGTGTGAAGATATCTCGGTTCGGCGTTGCCCTCGCCCTGCGTCACAAAGGTTGCCAGCGGCTTCACGCCAAGGTCGCGCGCGGCGCTTGCCGCCATGACGACGAGCGCCGACCCTCCGTCGTTGACGCCGGGAGCGTTACCCGCGGTGACACTTCCTCCCGGCTTCAGCGGCTTGAGCAGCTGCAGCTTTTCCAGGGTGGTGTCCGGCCTGGGTTGCTCGTCCTGCGTTACCTCTATCGGATCGCCGCGTCGCTGCGGAACCGGCACCGGCACGATCTCCTCTCCGATCCGCCCGGCCTCCAGTGCCTGGGCATAGCGCTGCTGGCTCCGAACCGACCAGCGGTCCTGATCGTCCCGGCTGATCTCGAATTCGGCGGCCACATCGCTCCCGTACTCGTGCATCTGAACGCCACCGCAGGGGCAGGAGAGGCCATCGTGGACCATCGAGTCCACCAGGGTTCCGTCCCCCATGCGGTAGCCAAAACGCCCGTTGGGGATGAGATAGGGCGCGCCGCTCATGCTTTCCATGCCGCCGGCAACCACGACCTCTGCGTCACCGGCCTTGATCATCTGCGCTGCCAGGTTCACCGCCTTGAGGCTGGAAGCACAGACCTTGTTGATGGTCAGCGCCGGCACTTCCGGCGGCAGACCTGCTTGTAGGGCCGCCTGCCGCGCCGGTACCTGCCCCAGCCCGGCCGTCACCACCGTGCCCATAATCACCTGGTTAACACGATTGCCAGGCACACCGGCGCGCTCCAGGGCGCCCCGAATGGCAATCGCTCCCAACTCAATCGCCGGAACATCCTTGAGCGAGCCTGCCAGCTTGCCGATGGGCGTGCGCGCATAGCTCGCAATTATGACCTCATCCACTTATTTCTCCTTGCGGTGCGCCCGTGCCCCGCCATTTCATACTACCGCCGCCCGGCGCCGTCGGATACCATGTGACAGACACTCCCCAAAGGGCAGGTTGCCATGGATACCGGCCACAGCTTCAAAGACAACGCCATCGCCTATCTGTTCATCCTGATCTTCGTGGTGGTGCTCATCTATCTGGCCATCACCGGCCATTAGATCAGAGCCCGAGCAGCCGCGCGATCACCAGGCGCTGGATCTCGGAGGTTCCCTCGCCGATCTCGCCGATCTTGACGTCACGCCAGTAGCGGGCGACGGGAAACTCTTCCATGACGCCGTAGCCGCCGTGGATCTGGACGGCATGGCCGGCGGCGCGCGTGGCCACCTCGCCCGCGAACAGCTTGGCCATGCCCGCTTCCATGCGGAAGTCTCGCCCCTGGTCCTTCAGCCACGCGGCCTTATACGTCATGAGCCGGGCCAGCTCAATTTCCGTCTGCATGTCGGCGATCTTGAATTGAATCGCCTCGAAGGCGGCGATCGGCTTGCCGAACTGGACACGCTCCTTTGCATATGTAATGGAGGAGTCGAGCGCGGCCTGCGCCAGACCCACACTCAGTGCCGCCACTGAGATGCGGCCCCCATCCAGAATCGTCAGGAACTGGTGGAAGCCCTCGCCGCGCGTGCCCAGCAGGTTTCCTTCCGGCACGCGTGCATCGGTAAAGGCCAGCTCGTGCGTGTCAGAGGCGCGCCAGCCCATCTTGTCGTAGTCTCTGGATACGATGTACCCGCGAGCCCCAGTGGGAACGATAAGGTTGGAGATCTCGGGCTTGCCGTCCTCCCGCGTTCCCGTCATGGCCGTGATGGTGACGCCCCCACTGATGCGAGTGCCGGAATTGGTGATGAACGACTTTGTGCCGTTAATGACCCACTCACCGCCGTCGAGCTTCGCTCTGGTCTGGGTTGCGCCAGCGTCCGACCCCGCCTGGGGTTCAGTCAGCCCGAACGACCAGAGCATTTCACCGGCCGCCAGTCGTGGGACGTACTCCTGCTTCTGCGCTTCGGTCCCGAAGAGCAGAAAAGGCATGGTACCCAGCGACGTGTGGGCGGCGACAGTAATCCCCACCGAGGCATCGCCGCGAGAAAGCTCCTCGACGGCGACTGCGTACGAGACCGTGTCCGCTCCCGCGCCGCCGTACTCTTCCGGCACCGGCAGGCCTAGAAAACCGAGGTCGGCGAGTTTGGCGACAATCTCGTAGGGGAACTCCTTGTGCTTGTCGAAGTGCTCGGCTCTGGGCGCAATCTCGCTATCGGCAAACTCACGGGCAAGATTGCGGATCATCACCTGCTCGTCAGTGAGATCAAAGTCCATGACCTATCCCCCCTTGCGCCGCTTGATCTCCTCCGTCAGGGCAGGAACGATCTGAAAGAGGTCGCCGACCACCGCCAGGTCGGCTAGCTGAAAAATGGGCGCGTCGGCGTCACGATTGATGGCCACGATGGTGTCGGCGGTTTGCATTCCCACCCGATGTTGCACGGCGCCGGAGATTCCCACCGCAATATAGAGCTGCGGCTTGACGGTCCGGCCCGTCTGGCCGACCTGATGGGCATACGATATCCATCCCGCGTCCACCGCCGCACGCGAGGCTCCCACCACGCCGCCCAGCTCCTGGGCAAGAGCTTCCAGCAGCGTGAACGGTTCAGGGCCGCCTAGACCGCGTCCGCCAGAGACGATGATACTCGCCTCGTCGATCGGCATGGGCGCGCCCTCCTCCTGCACCACCTTTCCCTTGACCGCCCGCTGAGCATCGGGTCCCGGCTCGTAGACCAGCGCGAACTGCTGAATGTCCTTGGGACGCTCCTCGGCGGGAAATGCGTTGGCGCGAATCAGAAAGATCCGGACGGGGCTGTTCACCACCTCGACGGTGGTGGTGTAGTTCCCGCCGAAAACAGTCTCCCGGGCGTCGAGGTGGCCGCCGTCGTCGACCACATCCACCACGTTCGCCACCGCTCCGCTACTCAGACGGGCCGACAGCCTGGAGGCAATGTCCTTGCTGTCCGGCGTATAGGGAAAGAACACGGCGTTCGAGCCCGACTTCTCTAGAAGGGCCGCTACCGCATCTACCTGGGGCTCCGTCAGGTAGCGATCGAACACGTCGCTGTCGTTGATGAAGAGGTCGTCCACGCCAAATTGCCCGAGGCGTTTCTCGGTATTCGCGGCTCCCGCTCCCAGCGCCAGCGCCAACACCTTACCTCCCGTCGCCGTCGCCAGGGAGGCCGCCTTCGACGCCATCTCCAGCGCGGACTTCTTGGGCTGTCCGGCCTCGTGCTCGACGTAAACCAAAATGTCCGCCACGAAAGAGCCCTCCTAGATGAACTTGTGCGCCTGAAGGAAGTCTGCAATAGCACCGGCAGCTGCTTCCGGAGAGTCAGGTCTAATCACCTCTCCTGCCGGCTTCTCCGGCCGAGGCGTCACTTCGACCGCCTTCGCCTTCTCGCCAGTCTTTCCTGCGCTGTCCGCCGGAAGGTCGAGATCGGAGAAACCCAGTTTCTGAATCTCCTTCCGCTTGGCCGCCATGATCCCTTTGAGCGAGGGATAGCGTGGTTCGTTAACGCCTTTGACCACACTGACGACCGCGGGATAGACCGCCTCGACCTCCTGATAGCCGCCGGGAATCTGTCGGTTCACTCGCACCTTGCCGTCGGCAATCTCGACCCGTGAGGCGTAGGTCAGAGAGGCGAGTTTCAGTTGTTCCGCCAGCGCAGCCGGCACCAGGCCGGTACGCGCGTCCGTGCTTTCCATGCCGGTCATAACCAGGTCGTAGTCGAGCCGGGCCAGGGCGCGAGAGAGCACAAGAGCTGTCGACCAGGCGTCGCTGCCTTCGAGTGCCGGGTCGGTAACGAGCACTCCGCTGTCGGCGCCCATGGCGAGGGCCTTTCGGATGGAGTCCTCCGCCGAAGGCGGCCCCATGGTCAGAATGGTCACGCTGCCGCCCTGGGACTCCTTGAGACGGAGCGCCTCTTCGATCGCGTATTCATCGAACGGATTGATGACGTTCTCGACCGCAGCCCGATTGATGCGGTTGTCAGGCAAGAATTCCTTCCTGGCCGTGGTGTCCGGCACCTGTTTGACACAGACCACGACATTCACCACAATTCTCCCTTACACATCGAATTGGTCACGTCCCCGCCGGCGCGATTCGCTCTCCGGGGGCGCCGCGCCAGCCTATCACGGGGTTATTGGGGCGACAAAGAAGTACAAAAATGAACCCCACCGACGGCGATCGGTGGGGTTCGATTGGTAGCGCATACGGGATTCGAACCCGTGATCTCCGCCTTGAGAGGGCGGTGTCCTGGGCCGCTAGACGAATGCGCCGTACGAACGTCCAGCCCGTGACTGGCACCTTCGTGATTGTACCAGGTGATTTTCCGCGCCGACAATGGTTAGCGGCGCGCCAGCATGCGGATCGCCTGAAGACCCCAGAAGCCGCCCAGACGCTCGCTCACGGTCATTCGCGCCCGCGCACCGCGTTTGACAGAAGGCGGAATCTTCCACCGAAGCGCGACCCGCCCCGTCCAATCGGCCCGCGCGCTCTGCGTCATCGGCGGTGCGTGTGGATAACGAACCAGCAGGCTCATGCGCGCCCCAGGGGCTGTGGATGCGCGAAACGTCTGGAAACCGGACGTCCACCGGGCAGGACGCGTGCGGACGTTGTCGATGGGAATCCGGACCTGCGGCAGGTCGGTGTCTGCGGACGAGATGGTCAGGGGCGCCGTGATGCCGAAGGGGTTATCCCCATAGGGAGCCGTCAGCGTGCACGACACTGTCGCCCTGGTGAAGGGGAACCCGGCCCTGATCTTCCAGGCGGAGAAGGTCCCGCCGGAGATTCTGGATGCGGGCAGCACATAGTCCCAGCGTCCGTAGAGACTCTGCAGCATGTTGTTGCAGACGAGTGTGACCATGAGCGGTTTTCCGGAGGGAAAGCCGCCACCGGCAAGATAGAAGACGCCGCCGGGCTGCACGTTCGCAGGAAATGGAATAAGTTGCGGAGCGGTTTGCCCCACAGCAGACATGGGCCAGGATGCGATGATGCCGGCCAGGGCCAGGAGACAGGGTGTCCACCGACGACGTATCATCCGCGCCAGACTATCACTTGCGTCAGGCCGCGTCTAGCGGTACGTGATATACGAGTGAACGTCTACTCCATACGGGGCCAGCCGCTGCCGGCCCCCGAGCGACTCGAGTTCCACCAACACTACAACGCCCGCGGGCACTCCGCCTAGTTCCTTGACAATATCCAGAGAAGCGGCAACAGTTCCGCCCGTCGCCAGCAGATCGTCGACGAGCAGCACCCGCTGCCCGGACTCGATGGCATCCGAGTGAATTTCAAGCGTGTTGGTGGCATATTCCAGCGCGTACTCTCGGGAAATTGTTTCCGCGGGCAGCTTGCCCATCTTGCGGATCGGGGCGAACCCGGCGTTCAGCAGGTAGGCAATGGGAGCGCCGAAAATGAAGCCGCGCGATTCCATGGCGACGACCACGTCAATGGGGCTGTTCCGGAACGGGGCCGCCATCAGGTCGGTTGCTTCACGGAACGACGGACCGTGCTTGAGCACGGTGGTAATGTCGTAGAACAGGATCCCCTCGTCTGGGAAATCCGGAACTTCTCGAATGCGAGTCCGAAGGCGTTCCACGACGCGGTCCTGGTCCAGCACGGCAGCATTATAGACGGAGGCAATCGGGATGCCGGTGCGGCAGATCGACGAGCGAGTGGTGGCCGATCTGTGGGAGCGTCAAGCCTTCGACCGCTCCGCGCTGGCCGAGCTCGGGCTGTCCGTCCTCTTCCGGGGCCTTCCATCCGACGCGGGCGGTCCGGATTACCAGGACGCGGTCCTGGCCCGGCACGGCCGCTCCGTGGTCAGTGGTGACGTCGAGTTTCACGTGTCGGTCTCAGACTGGTATACCCACGGTCACGATCGCGATCCGCACTACGAAGCGGTTGTCCTGCATGTGGTTTGGGACGGGGCCGGGGAGGAGACACGCACCGCTGCGGGCCGTCTGGTCCCGACACTGGTGCTACGAGGCCGGATGGCATCCGCTCTTCCGGTGCAGCTGAGTGCACCGGAACTCGTTCATCCCTGCATCGCCGCCTACGCCGCGCTCACCCCGGACATCCTGTCGGCTGCGATACGTGGGGCCGGCCTCGACCGATTCCGCGACCGTGCGACACGCTTCGCGGCGGACCTGGAAGCGGTGCCGCCGGACCAGGTTGTCTACACGGCGATCCTGGAAGCACTCGGATACGCATCAAACCGGCCGGTGTTTCGGGCCCTGGCCGAGGCGGCACCGCACGACTGGATCATGGCGGTCGCCGCCGAACAGCGCCATTCCGCGCTGCTGGCGGCGGCAGGACTGGCAACGGGGTATGTTGTCCCGCCGGCGCGCTTGCGTCCTGACGCGTGGAGGCTCAGCCGGCTCCGCCCGGCCAACCATCCCGTGCTCCGCCTCAGTGGCCTGGCCGTCCTGCTCGAGCGACTCGGTCCCTCACTATCCGAGGGACTGACTGCACGCCTTCTCGACGACGCTCCCCGTCCGCGACAGGCCGTCAACGTCCTCCTGGCCCGAGACGGCGCTGAGTCGGCAATCGGCGCCGGACGCGCGGCTGAGATGCTCGCCAGCGCCGTCCTCCCGTTTCTCGCCGCCCTCTGGCCCGACCGCCCCGAGCCTGAGAAACTGTACGCCTCCCTGCCATCGCCGCCGGCAACGCGTTGGACGCGGAAGATGACAGCCCTGCTGGCGGAGTCGGGCCATTCCTATCGAGTGACCCGCGCTCCGGACCATCAGGGCCTTCACCGGCTGTACCACAGCCACTGCCGTTACGAGCGGCGGCGCGGATGTCCCGTCTGCGGTAAAACCGTCACGGCGGGCACTGGCGCAGGCTGAGCGCGAGCGGTGGTGCAGGCTGCTGCGTGAAGTCGAAGGCGTTGGACATGTCGCTAGCGGCGGCATCCTGCCTGGTCATCGTGGGGAGATGATAAGCGTCCTCGACGAGCTTAATCATGGACGTGAAGGTGTACCGGCGGTGGTCCACATATCCGGGACGCGCGTAGGGGGAAATGACGATGGTCGGGACCCGGAAGCCATACATGATGTTTTTGTTGGGACCGCGCGGCGGAGCGACATGGTCGTAGAAGCCGCCCCAATCGTCCCAGGTCAGGATGATGGCGGTGTGTTGCCATTCGTCGGGGTTGCTCATGACGGCGTTGATCTGATCCACAGTCCAATTCTCCCCGGCGCAGATGCTCTCTCCTGGGTGGTCGCTGCTGCCGTACGGGGCAACGATCCAGCTCACAGCGGGGAGCTTTCCGGCGGCAGCATCGGTCTTGAAGCGCGTGTACTCCAGTACATGCTTCTTCCAATCCGGCCCGAAGCGGATGTGCTTGATGGCGCGCAGGACAGACCAGTTGTAGCCAGGTTCTCCCTGCCCCGGCGCGTAGTACGTCCAGGAAACGTGCCGGGCATCCAGCGAGTCCACCACCGTGTGAAAATCGTAGCAGGGAGCGTGGTAGCGCTTTGCTCCCTTTCGGACGACCTGAAGTACCCAGGAGCTGGGCGAGCCGTCACACCCCCAGGTGGTGGACGGATTGCTGGCCGTATCGGCGTCCTGGGCGGCAATGGTGTACAGGTGGTTCGGAAAGCTGGGCCCCATGATGTTGGAGAAGAAGTTGTCGGCCAGTGTAAAGGTACGGGCGTAGCTCCAGTAGTTGGGGATGTCCGATTGATACAGTTGCGAGTCCGCCAGGTCGCGGCCAAGCTGCCTGGCCCCATCTGTTTGCGCGAAGCGGTCCATCTTCCCGCCGTCGTATGCCTGAACGGCAAAGCGCCAGGCATGAGAGATATCTCCCCACATCTTGTCGGGCTGGTGGAGTAGGGGATGCACGGCTCCGGACCGGGTCCGATAGGTGGTGGCGCCGTCAGCGCCGGGGAAGGTCCCGAACATACTGTCGTAGGTCCGGTTTTCCTTCACGATGATGACCACATGCTGGATCGGGTTGCAGCCGGTGCCGAGACCGCACCCGCTTCCTTCCGCGAGCACCCCGGTCCACGCCTGCTCAGCAATCGCGCCCAGCAGCACGGTCGCGGCCAGCAACAAAATCGTCATACCCCTGGCGATCAAACCACGGTACGTGCTCCACCTCCCTTTACCGCAGTATCGTGCCGCGCGGGACGAGAGCAGTGCAAGCGCCACTCAGGCAGCGAGAGGCTGCATGTCATACCAATCGGGCCCGGCTTGCACCTCGACCTCGATGGGCACGCCCAGATCCAGTGCGTGTTGCATGGTTTCTCGGACCTCCACGGCGACCTGGTTAACCTGTGTTTCCGGAACATCGAAAACCAGCTCGTCGTGGACCTGGAGGACCATCTTCGCCTCGGGGAACCGCTCTGCCAGCCGCCGGTGAACCTCGATCATGGCCAGTTTGATGATGTCCGCCGCCGTCCCCTGGATCGGCATGTTGATGGCGGCGCGCTCCGCTGCTTGCCTCACTCCAGGATGGTTGGAGTGAATGTCCGGCATGTAGCGCCGCCGGTTCATGAGCGTGGAGACGTAGCCGTACAGCGCCGCTGTGCGCCGCATCTCGTCCATGAACGATTTCACGCCGGCGTAGGTCGCGTTGTAGCTGGAGATGAATTCTCCGGCCTCAGGACGGGTGATTCCGGTCTCGTGTGCCAGACGGTTCTCGCCAATTCCATAGATGATGCCGAAATTCACCACTTTCGCGATTCGCCGCTGGTCGGCGGTCACCCCCTCAGGCGGCACACCGAACACCGCCGCCGCGGTGGCTCTGTGCACGTCCTCACCGCCGGCAAAAGCGCTCACCAGCCGTGGATCGTGCGACATGGCGGCCAGAATCCGCAGCTCGATCTGAGAGTAGTCGGCCGCCAGGAGCACATGACCCGGACGCGAGGGTACAAAAGCCCGCCGGATCTTCCGCCCGATCTCGCCGCGAATGGGAATGTTCTGAAGATTGGGGTTGGAAGAGCTCAGGCGCCCGGTGGCGGCTACCGTCTGATTGAAGTCGGTATGGATCCGGCCGTCTTCCGGATTGACCAGCGAGGGAAGTGCGTCGATGTAGGTATTCTTCAGCTTCAGCAGCTGCCTGAAGTCCAGAATCAGGTCCACGATCTCGTGTTTGCCACGCAGGTTTTCCAGCACCTCGCTGTCCGTGGAATACCCGGTCTTGGTGCGGCGGCCGGCGGGAAGCTTGAGTTCGCCGAAGAGTATCTGACCCAGCTGCTGGGTCGAGCTGATGTTGAACGGCCTACCGGCAATCTCGTAGATTCGCCCTTCCAGCGCGCCCAGCGACTCCGTCATCTCCTTCGACATTTCCGCCAGCACGCTCGGGTCCAGCGCCACCCCGGTCTGCTCCATATCGGCAAGGACCGAGACCAGCGGCATCTCAATGCGCGTAAAGAGATCGGTGAGCTGACGGTCGGACAGCTCGCGCTCCAGCAGTGACTTGAGCCGGAGGGTCATGTCGGCGTCCGCCCCTGCATACGCAGCCGCGGTGTTGATATCCACCAGATCCATGGTGATCTGGCTCTTTCCCTTGCCGATCAGCGACTCGATGGGAGTCATCTCGACGCCCAGTCGTGCCAGAGCCAGATCCTTGAGTGAAAGCCCCCGCGCGTTGGGATTGACCAGATAGGCCGCGATCATGGTGTCGAAGTCGAGGCCCAGAAGCGTAATTCGGTAGCGGGAGAGGATCTCGTGCTCGTACTTGAGGTTGTGACCGATTTTCGGTCGAGCTTCATCCTCAAAGATCGGCCGCAACGCCTCCAGAACGTCGTCAATCGGCACCTGCCGCCCCTCGGCATGACCGACAGGAACGTACCAGGCGCGGCCTGGCTCGGTGGCGAACGACAGCCCCACCAGTCTGGCCCGCAGCGGGTCGGTGCCGGTAGTCTCAGTGTCCATGGCGAAGGCGGGCGCGAACGTGAGCTCCCGCACCAGCTCCGCGAGCGCCTCACGATCCTGGACCACGCGGGTCATGGTCGAGCCGGATCGCTCAGCCGAGCTCAAGACCGGCGTTGCCGTGGTGATCGTGATCCTACCGCGTTCGTCTTGCCCCACACTCGGCTCCGGGATGGTCCGTGCCTCTTCAAACATGCTCAGCTGCTGTATGGGGCCGCCGCGGACAGGCGAGGTTTGCCGTTGACCGAGGTCTTGCACCCGTGCCATGAGGCTGCGAAACTCCAGCTCTAAAAAGATGTTCATCAAGCGGTCTCGATCCGCCCCGGCCAGACTCGCCGACTCGAGATTCAGCGCTACCGGCACCTCTCTCACGATCGTCGCCAGATCGCGACTCCGGAATACCTGCTCCTTATTCGCTTCCAGTCCCGCTCGAACCCTACCTTTGAGCCCATCCACATGCTCGTAGATACCCTCCAGAGAGCCGTAGGTGGCCACCAGACTGGAAGCAGTCTTCTGCCCGATGCCCGGGACTCCCGGGATGTTATCGGATGTGTCTCCCACCAGCGCCTTCCAATCCGGCACCTGCCTGGGCTCAATGCCATAGCGGTTCTCGACTTCCTGTACGTCGAATGTGATCACATCGCCGGTGCGCGCGTTCTGGGAGAACACATGCACGTATGGGTCAACTAACTGGAGAGCGTCGCGGTCGCCGGTGACGATGACCGTCTCTATGCCGTCTGCAGAGGCTTGACTGGACAGCGTCCCCAGGACGTCGTCAGCTTCGAAACCATCCTGCTCGTAGATAGGGATGTTCATGGCCTCTGCAACTTCACGGACACGGCGGAACTGAGACACCAACTCCTGTGGCGTCCTCGGCCGCGTGGCCTTGTACTCCGCATAGGCCTCATGGCGGAAGGTCGGCGAGGGCCGGTCCATGGCCATGATGACGTGGGTCGGCTTTATGGTGTCGATGGCCTTCAGCAGCATGTTGGAGAAGCCGAATACAGCACCTGTCATTTCTCCACTCGACGTCATCAGTGGAGTCTCGGCCAGGGCGTGAAAGGCGCGATGGACCAGCGAGTGGCCGTCGATCAGCATCAAGCGAGTGGAATCAGACACCCAGGTTCTCCGGAATCTGTCGAGGGAGGGGGAAGACGAACGATAACAGAATACCGCCGCAGAGGCCCCCGACGTGCGCTGCATTGTCGATGTGCGGCGTGAGATAGGCAAATATGAGGCTGACCGCTACCAGCGGCACCATGGACGATGACACGCGCCGGCGCAACCGCTCCGGAATGACGTCCGACCCGTGGAACCGTACCGCCACCAGGGCGCCCGCCACCCCGAAAATGGCACCCGACGCTCCCACGCCCAACTCGTTCATCTGCCCGTTCAAAACCGCGAACATGAAGCTGCACAGGGAGCCGATCAGTCCGGCACCGATGTAGATTGCCAGAAATTTGCCACTGCCGTACAGCCGTTCGGCCAGTGTCCCCACCGCGAAGAGCGACGTCATGTTGAACAAGATGTGGGGCACCGATGCGTGAAGAAAGAGCGCGGTGAAGAGCCGCCAGTACTGGCCGTTCTCGACCAGCTGCGGAGAGAGAGCACCCAGATCCCGAAGCGCTGCCACGTTCGAGGGGCCGCCCCTGGTATAGAGCAGAAGAAAGAGGGCCGTGTTGACCACGATCAGCGCGTAGGTGACGAGCGGCTGACGCCCGCCCATCAGGGCACGAAAGGCGTCGAGCTGGCGGCTGTGGTGCTCGGCGGTGGTGCCGCTCAGTCCGGAAACATCTCCCTTGACGGCCATCGCCAGCACGTCGCTTCCCTCTGCGCCCGGCCGTAGACCGGCGTGGAGGCGCCCCTGCTCGAGGTTCGCCACCCAGGCACGAGGCCGGAGCCCCGGGTAATACACGGACGGACTCGCGCGGCTCATCACTCCCCGCCCCCCCGGCTCATCGGTCGTGACCACCGGGACCACAACCAGAGCCAGGGGCGCTGTCGCCAGGAGCCCGGCATCGGACAGCCCCCTCGCCAGGGCGTCGACCCGGGCCCGAAGGTCCGGTACAGCCGGGGTCATAGCATAGACGGTCGAGCCGCCGGGAGCGTCAAGCGCCATCACCAGGTCCCATCCTGACGCCCACGGCACGCCCGGGGCTCCGGTACCCGGGCGAGCCAGCGGAAAGGCGCCAATGGAAGACAGGGCCGCCTCGGCCCGATCTAGGAAGCTCCAGTACCGAGCCTCCAAGCTATTCTCCAAGCAGCTCGAGCCGCTCCTGCAGGCGCCGGACCCGCTCCGCGACCTCCTGGGCCCTGCTTCGCTCGCGCTCGACCACTGCCGCGGGCGCGCCGCTCAGAAACTGTTGGTTGGCGAGCTTTGCGCCCACCGCACGCTCCTGCGCTTCGGCCGTATGGAGGTCCTTGAGCAGACGCGCCCGCTCCGCCTCCACATCGGTCATCTCGTCAATCGGAAGGTATACGGTGACGCTTCCAACCAGGAGGGTGACGGCGCGCTGCGGCTTGTCTTCCAGGACCTGATAGACGGCGAGCGGGCGCAACCGGGCGAGCCGGGCGATGACGTCCGCTCCCGACTCGATCGCCGGCAGATCTTCGGCGGCGGCAATGGTCGCGGAGATGAATCGCGCCGGATCGACCCGGTATTCGGAGCGCACGGCGCGCACCCTCCGCACCATCTCCATGACCAGATTCATCTCGCGCTCGGCGGCCTCGTCCACGATTCCGACCGCGGGCCAGGGCGCGATCATCACGCTCTCGGGAAGTTCATCCTCCCAGCCGGAGAGCTTGTGCGCTGCCCGCGATCCTGAAACTCGAATTTGTTGCCAGATTTCCTCGGTGACAAACGGCATGTAGGGGTGAAGCAGGCGCGCGACGCGGTCCAGCACCGACCAGAGAACGGCGCGTGCCGTGAATCGCGCGCGGGAATCGGACTCGTCGTAGAGCCGGGCCTTGGCGATCTCCAGATACCAGTCCGCCAGCTCGCCCCATATGAAGTCGTACAGCGCGCCCCCCGGCCCGCTCAGCTCCAGATCCTCCAGGCTCGCCGTCACCACCGCGATCGTTCGGTCCAGCCGGCTGAGAATCCAGCGGTCTGCCACCGTGAGGTGCAACGCCTGCTC
>JAICWV010000010.1 GCA_025966365.1 Chloroflexota bacterium
AAATCTCACTGGTCGTTGAGGGTAACCACCATGCTGGGCTGCGGGATCTCATGGTCGGCGCGAACCGGAACGATCGCCGTGCCGACCGCGAAGAACTCAATGACGTGCGAGCCCCAGCCGTGACTGCGTTCGTGGAGCTGAACGCCCACGATTCCCTCGGCCTGTGCCTGCTCGCCTTCCGCCTGCATGCGCTCCATGGCCAGCTCGCGCGCATCGTACAGCGCCTGGGTGAAGTTCGGCATCTCCTGATTCTGGCCGACCTGCTTGAACCACCCCCGCAGGCCCTGATGTGCGACGTGGTACACGCAGTTGCCCATGACCATCCCGACGGGCCGGTAGCCGGCGGACAGGAGCGTCCAGAAGTCCTGCCCGGAGAGATCGCTACTAAATGGCCGTCCGTTCGGGGCCCGGTGTAGCTCCCCACCACG
Source organism: Chloroflexota bacterium (assembly GCA_025966365.1). GTDB lineage: Bacteria > Chloroflexota > UBA5177 > UBA5177 > UBA5177 > JAICWV01. Next base: position 429 of record JAICWV010000010.1, read on the forward strand.
GTGCTTGACCGCCGTGCCGATAGCGATAAATTCGGCCAGATTGGCTCCCCACTCGTAGCGTCCCACCTCGAGCCGCACACCGACGATCCCGTCGGCGCCCAGTTGGTCCGCCTCCTCTTCCATCCGCGTCATTGCCAGCTCTCGCGCGTGATACATCGCCTGAGTCAGGACTTCCATCTCCTGATTCTGGCTCCAGTTCGACTGCTGATAGCCGATGTGATAAATGGATGTGCCGACGACCAGACCGAGGGGATCAAATCCGGCTTGCTTGACCAGCAGGAACTCGTTGACCGTCAAATCGCTGGTGAAGAAGCCGCGGTCTTCGGCGCTGCGCGCTCGCTGCAGCCTCTCCCGGCCGTGGGTTGGAACGCCCTCCAGGGAAGTCGGATCGTAGCTCATCTCAATACTCCTTGGGTTCGACAACCTCAACCGAGCGTGACAATCGATCGAGGTATGGGAACCTCGTGCTCTCCGGAAGGCTCGGCGATCGCAGTGCCGATAACGTGAAAGGTGAAGACCAGATCGGTCCGCTTTCCTTGCGCGCCATCGATCTCGACCTCACGCTCACTTTTCTCGATGACCACGCCGACCACCCCGGCAGCGCGCATCTCTCCCGCTTGACGCCGCACACGTCCCATGACGAGGTTGCGTGCCTGATACAAGCCGGCGGTAAAGTCTCGCAACTCCTGGTTAGACTGTCCCCCGTACCACGTGTTTGCTACCTGGGTGGCCCAGCCCGCCATCACGTAATACACGCTGCTGGCGGCGACGACACCCAGGGGTCGGAAACCGGCCCGCGCCAGTTTCCAGAAATCCTGACCGGAGAGGTTGGTAAGGACAGGCTTCCTGGCAGGTTCTCCATTGCCGGCACGAACGGCAGTACCCACGGTGTGAAACTCGATGTGGTCGGTTCCCCAGTCGTACTGGCCACGCCTCACGTGCACGCCCACAACCGCATCAGCTCCGACCAGCCTCGCCTCCTGTTCCAGCCGGCCCAGCGCCAGGACCCGGGCCCGATTCATGGCCTCCGTGATGGTCTGCAGCTCCTGCGACCCGCCGGCGCCCCAGCGCGGGCCCGACTGAAATCCCACGTGGTACATAGAACTGCCCATCACCTGGGTAATGGGCTCCAACCCAGCTTCCTTGACCAGAAGAAACTCGTTCACCGTGAGGTCACTGGTAAACATCCCGGGGTGCAGACGGGTCTCTTCCAGGCGTCGCACCGCTTGCACGGGCAGACCGCCGGCCGCCAGCGCTTCCAGGCTGGCCCGCTGGTCATGCTCCGCCGCGTCTCGACGATGCCGCGTCTCGCCGTCGCGATGATTCTCGTCTCCCGACTTACGCCCGAAAATCGGCATTGCTCGACCTACATTCCCAGCATGCGCTCGAGCGCGATCCGCGCACTTTCGCTCCGTTCTGCCTCCGCCGCCAGGTCGCGGCTCAGCAAGGTGATCCACGAATCCAACGGCAGCTCCTCGGTCTTGAGGACGATCCCCCGCACCGCGTTCGAGCGACTGGTCTGCATGCGTCCCCGATCCGCAACCAATGCGTAGCGGTTATTGTCCAGGTTGATCTCGATCCGGCGAACTTTCTTCTCGCGCGAAAACAGTCCGCCTCCCCGCCGCTCGACGGTGACCCGACCGGGAAGCGCACTCTCAACCTTGCCGGCCAGCACCTCTACGAATGTGTTGAGATCCGACATGTCGGCGCGCAACGCCGCGGCCAGCATGTCGAAGCTACCGTCCTCCATCGCCGCGTTCCTTAATGACTGCCTGCCTTGTGGCTGCCGTCCATGCTATCGCGTTTTGGCGGATTACCCCGTCAGACGGGAGCACCCTCGACAACACTGAAGCCCGATGCCGTGGGGACGATGCGTGTCAGGCGAAACCCGGTGGCGGCGTAGAGCCGCTCGAAGTCATCTTCTGTCCGTTCCCGGCCCCCGAGCATCACCAGCATGTTCAGGTCGGAGTACGTGGCTGGATCAGGTCCGTTTCCCGGGCGGATGACCCGCTCGACGACCAATAGTCTCCCACCGGGAGCAATGGCCGCACGACAGACGCGGAGAATACGGCCGGCGGCCTCGTCATCCCAGTCGTGGACGATGCTCTTCAGGAGGTAGGCGTCCGCCCCTGCTGGAACAGCGTCGAAGAAGCTTCCGGCCACGATTTCACAACGTGAAGCGATCTCGGCACGGCCGAGGAGCGCCTGTGCCTCAGGGACAACATGCGGTTGATCAAACAGGATTCCACGGAGTCCTGAATTGGCCGATAGGACGGCGGCCAGCAGTGCTCCCTCGCCACCTCCCACATCGACCAGGAGCTCGACACCTGAGAAGTCGTAGCTCTCGACCACCGCGTCGCCGACACCGGTGGAGAGGGCAGTCATCGCCTGGTTGAAGATCTCGTTCGCCTCCGGGTGCACCTCTCGGTACGCCCACGGGGTCATCCCATGGAGAGCCAGATAGGGCGACTCGCCGGTTTTTACAGCGTCCAGCAGATGCCCCCAGGTGTCCCAAAAGTCGGGCTCTCCCACCCGGATCGCCCAGGCTCGCAGCGAGTCGGGCACGTCGGACCGGAGCGGCTCGGCCAGGGGGGTGAGCTGATAACCGTCGTCTGATCGACTGAACAGCCCGCTGCTTGCCAGCGCGCGCAGGAGCCGGCCGAGCGCCGATGGGTCAGCGCCGGTGGCGCGTGCCAGCTCTTCGACAGATCGGGGACCGTCATTCAGCAGATCGGCGATTCCCAGGGTCGCGGCCACATGGATAGCCTGCGAGACCTGATAGCTGTTGATCAGTCGCAGCAGGGTCTGCCATGCAGAACGTCCGTCTGTGTCCATTGGCGAAGCTCATCAATATACACGGATCTTTGATGTGCAGAGGCAGACCCGACCGCTCACGCTGCACAGGCCCAGCCCGTCATGCATCGCGAGCACCGGAGTAGTATTGAGACGTGGCCAACCAGGCGCTGGACGGTTCGTCCCCTCGCACCTTCGATGTCTTGCTGCATGGCGATCCGTTTTGTGACCTGACCTTCAGCTTCACCGATCGAGACCAACTCCCCCCGGTCGGGCACGAGGTGTTTGCCGACGGCTTCTCCATCAATCCGGGGGGCAGCTTCAACATCTCGGCCGCCCTGACACGCCTGGGCCTCCGGGTCGGACTGAAGGCGCGACTCGGCACCGACATGTTTAGCCGGTACATCGGCGAGCGCATGGAGTCCTGCGGGCTCTCCCCTGCGCTCACCGCCTGGACCGGCGCTCCCAAACCTGTCGTCACCGTGGGCATCTCCTTCCCGCACGACCGGCTCTTCATCAGCTACGGAACGCCGGAGGCCGAGCCGGGGGCGTCCGGGGGCGTCACCGTGGAGGAGATCGACCGATATCAGCCACGCGTACTGTTCACGCACGGTAGCGAGGGCGTTTCCCTCTTTCGGGAGGCGCGCAGCCGGGGCATTCTGGTGGTCCTGGATACGCACTGGGATGTCGACTATCTCCGATCCGAGTTCCTGCGAACGGTGCTGGCGGAGGTGGATGTGGCGGCACCGAACCTCCCCGAGGCACTGGAAATCACCGGAGCCGCCGACCCCGAAACCGCCCTGGACCGCCTGGCCGCGTGGTGCCCCTTTGCGGTGATCAAATTGGGGGCGGATGGATGCATCGCTGAGTCCAACGGGACGCGGTACCGCGTCCCCGCCCTGGACATCAAAGCTGTGGAAACGACCGGCGCAGGCGACAACTTCAACGCCGGGCTGATCTACGGGATGCTCCAGGATTATTCCGTTCAGACGGCACTTCGCTGCGCCAACGTGACTGGCGGCCTGTCTACCCTGGTTCCGGGAGGGTGCGAGGCAAATGTCAGTGCCGATATGGTGGAGCGCATGATTACAGTGCAATCCCCGGAACTTCAGGAGGCGGAGGAAGTATGAAAATCACGGTCATCGGCGGAGCCGGAGTGCGGACTCCGCTGCTCATGTCTGCGCTGGCCCGCCGGCAGACGCAGCTCGATCTGACTGAGGTCACGCTGGTTGATGTGGATGAGGCGAAGCTGGCGGTAATGGGCCCCCTTTGCCGGCACGCCGCCAGCCGGGCCGGAGCAACCTTTGACCTGAGCTGGACCTCCGACGGGCGCGAGGCGCTGCCGGGATCGAGTGCGGTGATCACCACGGTCAGAGTCGGAGGCGAGGGTGCGCGCGTGCTCGACGAGCGGATCGCCCTGGACCGGGGTGTCCTGGGACAGGAGACCACGGGACCGGGCGGTTTTGCCATGTCACTGCGCACCATCCCCGCGGTTAGCAGCTACGCCGAGCTGATGCGACGGCTGTGCCCCGACGCCTGGCTCTTGAACTTCACCAATCCGGCCGGCCTGGTGGCCCAGGCGGTCTCGACCGGATACCCCGAACTGAAGGTCGTCGGCATCTGCGATACGCCGACCGGCATGCATCGCCGGGTCGCGGCGGCGTTCCACCGACCGCCCTCCCAGGTTCCAATCCGCTTCTTCGGCCTGAATCACCTCTCCTGGATGCCCCAGGCCCTGGTCGATGGCGAAAACGTCGTGCCTCGCATCATCGGCGATGCGAGCCTGGCTCGGGGTCTGCCGGAACTATCTCTCTTCGATCAAGACCTGTTGCGCATCGTCGGCATGCTGCCCAACGAGTACCTGTACTTCTATTACTACCGGGAGCAGGCAGTGGACCATATCAGGGCAGCGGGGGAGACCCGCGGCGAGCAGATCCGGCGTCTGAGCGGCGACTTGATGGGTGATTTACACGAGATCGACCCGGCAGCGCACCCGGAGAGGGCCTGGCAGCGCTACCACGCCTACCTGAATAACCGCCATGGGACATACATGGCTGCCGAGACCGCCTCTGCCGGCATGCACGGTCAGGAGGAGCAGAAACCCGAAGAGCGCGGCGAGGAGGGAGAAGGATACGCGGGAGTGGCGCTGGACATTCTGGCATCATCGCAGGGAGAGCCGCGAGAGATCGTGGCCAATGTCCCCAACCGCGGTGCAGTCCCCGGCATGCGGGACGACGACGTGGTCGAGGTGGTCTGCCGCAGTGACGGAACCGGCCTGCATCCGATCCCCATGGATTCGGTACCGGAGGATGCGCTCCTCCTCATGCAGCAGGTCAAGCAATATGAACGGCTGACGGTCGAAGCCCTGCGCTCCCGGTCCAGGGAGCGCGCGGTGGAGGCGCTGATGAACCACCCACTGGTGGGCTCGTATTCGCTCTCCCGCAGTCTGGTCGATGCATATCTGACTGCTCACCGGCCCTATGTCGGCGAGTGGGCCGCATAGGTCGGCATATGCGGCATGTTCTTGGCGTCGACGGCGGAAATTCGAAGACTCTGGCTGTCGTCGGTGACGAAACCGGAGCGGTGCTGGGCGCGGCGCGCGCCGCCGGCAGCAACCACCAGTCGACAGGACTGAAAGAGGCCGTCGCCACCATGCGCGCCGCGGCCGAGGGCGCGCTGGCGCAGGCGGGACTTCAGCCGGCCGATCTGGACGTTGCGTACTACGCCCTGGCGGGAGCGGATCTCCCGGAGGACTTTGAGATGCTCCGTCCCGCTCTCCATAACCTGGGACTCGGCACGCTGATCGGGCTCAACAATGACTCCGCCGCGTCCCTTCGCTCCGGCACCGACAACCCCAATGCCGTCGTCGTCGGCTGGGGCAGTGGCACCAACGGCATGGGCCGAAACGCTCAGGGACGGGAGATTCGTCTCCCGGCGCTTGGAGATATCTCGGGGGATTGGGGCGGGGGCGACGATCTGGCGCGGGAAGCGATCTGGCTGGTGGCCCGAGCGCACGACGGTCGGGGCCGTCCCACCCTGCTCACCCAGCTGGTCCTGTCGGCTTTGGGCGCGCCCGATGTGGATGAAATGATCAGAATGCTCTACTTCAAGCGGGTGGACCGCCGCGCTCTGCGTGCTCTCCCCCCGCTCGTGTTTGGGGCGGCGAATGCCGGCGACCCGGTGGCGCTGGACCTGGTGAAGCGAGCCGCAGCCGAAGTGGCAACCACCGCTGTGGCGTTGCTGCGTCGATTGGAGTTGATGGAGATTCCCGCGGATGTCGTCCTCGGCGGCAGCATATTCCGGGCGGAGGGCACGGTGTTGCTCGATGCAGTCAGGGACCGCTTGCTTGCCTGCGCACCGCGGGCGCGGGTCATTGTTCCTGACGTCGAGCCGGTGGTCGGGGCCTTCTTCTGCGGCCTCGACATGGCCGGAATCGCGGTGGATGGAGACGCTCGGGCGCGTGCGCGCGCCAGCTACGACGTGGTGGCCGAACGTACGGCCATGGAGGCAAAACCATGAAGAACGAGAACGGAAACGGGTCGGTGCCCTCGCAGGCATGGAAAATCTGTGTCATTGGTGCCGGGAGCACCTACACGCCGGAGCTGGTCGAGGGGCTCATCGAGCGAGATCAGGCGCTGCCGGTACGCGAGCTGGCGCTGGTGGACATAGATACCCGGCGCCTGGACAACCTGACGCAGATGGCACGTCGAATGTTCCTGGCCGCCGGGATGGATGTGGACGTGACCAGCACCACTGACCGCCGCCAGGCAATCGAGGGGGCGGACTTCGTTCTCAATCAGATCCGGGTGGGGAGCCAGGCGGCGCGTATTCGCGACGAAAAAACCGGCCGCCGACACGACGTCATCGGCCAGGAGACAACGGGGCCAGGCGGGTTCGCCAAGGCCCTGCGGACCATTCCTGTGGCTCTTGGCATCGCGCGCGATATCCGCGAGCTGTCGCCCGACGCCTGGATGATCAACTTCACCAATCCGGCGGGAATGGTCACCGAGTCGCTGCTGCGTTACGGCGGCGTCAACGTCATGGGCCTGTGTAACTCACCGTTCGGACTGCAGGCAGAGATCGCGAGAGCCATGGACGTCGAGATCGAGCGCATCCGGATCGACGTCATCGGGCTCAATCACCTCTCCTGGGTGCGAGCCGTCTACCTCGACGGCCGGGACATCACGGACGAGGTGATCGAGACCGTGGTCTCGGACACCGACAGCAGTGAATTTGACGCCGAGCTCATCGAGGCGCTCCACATGATCCCCTCCAGTTATCTGCGATACTTCTACCATCAGCAGCAGGTCCTGGCGCGCCAGCGTGAGGGCGGCAAAACCCGCGGTGAGCAGGTCTGGGAGATCGAGCAGCAGCTCCTCGAGATGTATCGCGATCCCGAGCTCTGCTGCAAGCCGGCGCTGCTCGCCCAGCGCGGAGGTGCCCACTACTCGACCCTAGCGGTCTCTCTCGTGGCCTCCATCGCCAATGATCTCGGGGAGATCCAGATCGTGGATTGCCGGAACGCGGGCGCGCTCCCCGATCTGCCGGAGGATGTCGCGGTCGAGATACCTGCCGTCATCGACCGGCAGGGGGCCCATTCCATCACCGCGGGTCACATGCCGTTCAGCGTGCGAGGGCTGGTGCAACACGTGAAGGCCTACGAGGAGCTGACCATCGAAGCGGCGATCACAGGAAGCGAGCAGGCGGCACTCCTCGCGCTCACCGCCAACCCGCTGGTTCCCTCATTCGAGACGGCACGCGCGCTCTGGCACGACATACGCTCAGAAAACGCGGACTACCTACCGCAGTTCACGGGGACGCGAGAGGGGGCTGCCGTCTGATCTGAATGTCCTCGGGCATCTCCGACTGAGCGACGTGGCAGGCGGCGCGGTGATGCGGACGGAGGGTCCTGAGCGGCGGCGTCACGCGGTCGCAGATCTCGACTCGATAGGGGCATCGCCAGCGGAACCGGCACCCCTCTCCCGGGTCAATCACGCGTGGGGGCTCGGTCAGATCCACTGGAGGAGCCTCCTCCGTATCCGCGTGCGGGTCGGGAACCGCCGAGAGGAGCAGCTGAGTATACGGATGCTTGGGATGCTGCAGGACATCCTCAGTCGGCCCTTCCTCGACCACGCGGCCGGCATACATGACGAGCAGGCGATCGGCCACGTAGCGGGCGCTGGCGATGTCGTGCGTGATGTACAGGAAAGAGACACCCTCCCGGCGGCACAGGTCGGTCATCAGATTGAGCACGCCGGTCCGGATCGAGACGTCGAGCATGGAGACCGGCTCATCGGCCAGGATCAAATCGGGGCCGCAGGCCAGCGCCTGGGCAAACCCGTATCGCTGCCTCTGGCCGCCACTGAGCTCATATGGGTACTTGCGCAAGTACTCGTCAGCCGGTGTCAGCCCCACCAGCTGAACGATTTTCTCTGCCTCGCGCACACGGTCGCGTCTGCCCAGCTCCTGCCGGTGCAGCTTGAGCGACCGAAATATGCCGTGTGACGCCCGAAACACGGGATTGAGCGAGCTGTACGGGTCCTGAAAGACCATCTGCACGCGGCTGCGATAGCTCCGCAGATTGTGCCGCATCGATGTCAGGGACCGACCCCGGTAGATGATCTCCCCGGCGGTTGGCTTGTAGATGCCGGCCAGCAAGCGCGCCACCGTGCTCTTCCCACTGCCGCTCTCTCCCACCAGGGCCACGATTTCCCGCGGATAGATGACGAGATCGACATCGTCAACGGCATGAAGCAGCTTGCGCGAGAACAGGCCGCCCACCCGGAAGTGCTGGGTGAGGCCGCGAGCCTCCAGGAGCGGCTCCCCTGTTGCGGGGTCAGGGCTCCGATCGGAGAGGCTGGCTGAGGTGTCGATCATTCATCACCCTTCTGTCGTAGAGGAAGCAGCGGACGAGATCCGTTCCTCGAGGAGCATACAGATCCGGTTCTTCCTGTGGGCAAACATTCATGACGTGGGGGCACCGCGGGTGGAACCTGCAGCCGCTCGGCGGAAAGCGCAGATCGGGCGGCCGCCCCGGTATGCCCTTTAATTCCTGCTTGGGACCGTGGACCGACGGATACGCGGCGAGCAGTCCCTGGGTGTAGGGGTGCTTCGGATCCTTGAAGATGGCCCGGGTCGTATCCAGCTCCACGATCTGACCGGCGTACATGATGGCAAGCCGGTCGGAGTACCGGCCCACCAATGCCATGTCGTGGGTGACGAAGATCACCGTGAAGCCGAACTCGCTCTGGAGCTGCTTGATCTGGACCATGAGAGACCGCTGTGCCACCACGTCGAGCGCGGAGGTCGGCTCGTCCATGATGATCAGATCGGGCGTAAAGACGAGCGCCATGGCAATCATGGCGCGCTGGCGCATCCCGCCGCTGAGCTGGTGCGGAAAACTGTCCAGGTGGACCGGATCGATGCCCACCAGTTGCAGGACGCTGGCGCCCCGGAGGCGCGCGTCGCGTCTGGAGACCCGCCCGTGAGCTTTCATGGCGTCCTTGAGCTGACCGCCGATCGTCATCACCGGGTTGAGCGCGTTCATCGCGCTCTGCATGACCACCGAGTAATCGCGCCAGCGCAGGTGCCGCAGCTGCTTCTCGCGCATGTGGATCAGATTCTGGCCCTTGAAGACCACGTCGCCGCCCACGATCTCGGCGGGCGGCTGGAGGAGCCTGGCGATGGCAAAGAGCAGCGTGGACTTTCCACACCCGGATTCTCCGACGATGCCGAGAAACTCCCCCCTTCCCACTTGCAGGCTCACACGATCGACCGCCGTCACGGCAGCCGACTCTCCCGCGTATTCGACGCTGAGATCCCTGATGTCGAGGAGGACCGGCGGGAAGCCCGGGCGATCAGTCACAGCAATGTCCGCGGCGCTCATGCTCGCGGAGGACGGATCACTTCTTTGCACGTTTTCTGCGGGCTCCTCTCAGCGACGGGTTGGCGAGCTCGTCCACGGCGTAGTTGATGAAAGCCACGGAGGCGCCCAAGAGGGCGATGCACGTGCCCGGCGCCACGATCCAGAGTGGAGAGCCGGTCATGAGCGCTTCGTTGTTCTCGCCCCAGTACAGCATCGTGCCCCAGCTCAGATCCGACGGGTTGCCCAGTCCGATGAACTGTAACCCGGCAGCCGCCAGTATCGCGTACAACGCCGCGCCCAGGAAGATGGCCACAATCAGGGAGACCATGTTGGGCAGGACCTCGAAGACGATGACGTAGGCGCTGTTCTCACCCCGCACCCGCGCCGACTCCAGGAATTCGCGATTGCGCAACGACAGCGCCTGCGGACGCAGCTGCCGCGCTCCGAAGGACCAGCCCGTGATAGCGATGACGCCGATCAGCACCCACATACCGCCGCCGCGAGCATAGGCGGCGATGACGATCATCAGGGGCAGGGCGGGAATGACCAGAAAGATGTCGGTAACCGACGAGAGCAGATTGTCCGCCACTCCCCCCAGGTAGGCGGCGCTGACACCAATCAACACTGCCAGCATGGTGGCAGCCAAACCGGCCACGATGCCGATAATCAGCGTTTCTCGACTCCCCCAGATGAGCTGCGACAGTATGTCCTGGCCCTGTGAGGTGGTGCCGAGCCAGAAGGCGTGAGATGGAGGCGCGCCGGGAGGGCCGACGGTGGCGTTCGGGTCGTAGGGGGCCAGAACGGGGGCGAACACTGCCGTCACCACAATGGCGGCAAGAATGATGACGCCGACGAGCGCCTTGCGGTTGGAGAGGATGACGGAGCCAACCCGCGCCAGCATGCCAGGGCGTGCAGGAAGTTTCGATTGAGGGAGAACCGGAGCTACCCGAGCTTCGTCGTCAACGGCAATGTGCTGGTACATGTCTCCTCCCTCCCTGTTACTCCCGCGACCGCGTACGCGGATCGAGAACGGCATTCACGACGTCGGCAAGCAGAATGGCGACCAGAACCGTCAGAGTGACAAACAGGAACAGGGCCTGCATCAGCGGATAGTCCTCGTTGTCGACCGCCTGGAGGAAGAGATAGCCGATCCCGGGATAGGTGAAGACCATTTCCGTCAGCAGCAGTCCGCTGACGACGAAGCCGAGTGCCATGGCGAAGCCGGTTAGATTGGGAAGAATGGCATTGCGCCCCGCGTACAGCACCATGATGCGAAGCGGGGCGAGACCCTTGGCGCGGGCCATGCGGACATAGTCTTCGGACAGGGTTCCGATCATGTTGTTTCGCATGGTCAGAATCCAGCCGCCGATGGCGGTGATGATGATGGTGAGAGCCGGCAGCAGAGCGTGTACGGCCACCTGCTGGATAAAGGACCACGACAGGGAGATATTTGAGTTCTCATCGTAGCCAAACCCCATGGGAAGCCAGCTATGGCTGATGGAAAACACGTAAATGCAAATCAAGCCCAGCCAGAAGTAGGGAATGGTTGAGAGCACCACGAATCCCGGCGTCAAGACGCCGTCGACGACCCCGCCACGGCGCCAGGCGACCACCATGCCGATGAAGGTGCCGAGGACAAAGGCAATGATAGTGGTAGTCCCCGCCAGAAAGAGTGTCCAGGGAAGAGCCTGCAGCACCACCGTGCTGACCTTCGATGGAAAAAAGGTGACTGACAGGCCGAAGTTCCCATGGATCGTGTTGTTCAGGTAATCAACGTACTGCTGCGGCAGGCTTTCGTGCGTGCGCAGCCCAAATGCGGCCTGGAGCGCGTTGATCGCGGCAGGATTGAGACGGCCCTTGTAGCGGGCCATCAGGGCTGCCGTCGGACTGCCGGGCATCATCCGCGGCAGGATGAAGTTCAGGGTCAAGGCGGCCCAGACGGTGATGAGGAAGAACCAGAGGCGCCGAACGATGATGGTCACGGCACACCGCTGCTTTCTATGCGCGGTAGGCCGGCCGGCGATCGCCGGCCGGCACATCCCCGTGCACTGATCTTACGTCATGACGGTACGTTTCAGATTTGGCCCGCCCCGACTACTTACGGTGGACAGTCGTCAGGACAACCGCCCAGTCGGGGTAGTTGTACGGCGGAGGAGTTGCGTACGGATTGCTCGGCGTGGGCCAGCCCACGATTTGCGAGGTATCGTACTGGAACCAGTAGATGCCTTCCAGCACCGGGATCACCGGCACCTGCAGCAGCATGACCCGCTGAATGTTCCTGATGATCTTATGCTGCCGCGATGAAGATGCGGTCTGTGAGTAGCTATTCAGCAGCCCGTCCACGTATCCGGAGCGGAAGCGCTCGAAATTGCTGGGGGCGCTCTTGCCGATCGGCGCTGTATTGGCGCTGTGGAGCATCTGGTAGTACATGTAGTACGGCGTGGGACCACCACCTGGCTGGTCGTAGGTCAACTGAAAGTGTCCCTGCTCCTCGCGGGCGGTGTGGGTGTCGCCGGAGACGTTCTCGGCACTGGCGTCGATGCCGATCGCCTTCAGGTTCTTGACAATGATCTGCACCTCTGCGACCCAGTCTGTAAATGGACCCACGTTGAGGATGGACAGGCTGAGCTTCCGGCCCTTGTTGTCCCGGAAGATGCCATCCGAGCCTTTCTTGAAGCCGGCCGCCTGGAGCAGACTGATTGCCTTCGAGGGGTTGTATCCGTAATTGAATTTATTGGCCAATCCTCTGGCGTACCAGCCCTTGTAATTGGGAAGGATGATGGCCGTCTGGTTGGCCGGCGGCAGATACCCATAGACTCCCAGCTTGGATATCTGGCTCCGATCAAGCGCGTAAGAGATGGCCTTGCGCACGGCCAGGATGTTGGTCGGCCAGGCGGTGAGGTTCGGGTACAGCTGGACGTTGGAGGTACTCGGTGGGTACCAGATGTGGCGATTTTTGGTGTCGCGGGCGAGGTAGTACGCCTTCACATTGGGAATGAACTGCCCGCCCCAATTGGCTTTGCCCTGCGCTAGGTAGAGGTTGCCCGGCTGATTATCCAGAAACGCGGGGTACCGCACCTCCGAGATGTACGGCTTGGGCGCATCCCAGTAATGCGGGTTCCGCATGTAGACGATGTTCTGGTTCGAGCAGCTCTTCAGCAGGAACGGCCCGCTGCCGACCGGCTTCGGGTTGTTGTACGTGACAGGATTGGCGATCTTGGACCAGATGTGTTGCGGAAGAACGAAGGTCTGATCCGCGATGTAGTAGAAGAACGGAACCGAGGGCTTCTTGAAATTGATGACGACCTTGTTGCCGCTGGACGAGACGCTGGAGAGGACTGTCCACAGAGCGTTCAGGTCCAGGCCCTTGAACTTCTTGAGCAGGTTGTAGGTGAATGCAACATCTGCTGCCGTGAGGGGTTTGCCGTCCGACCACTTGACGCCGGTCCGAATGGTAAAGGTCAGCCGCCTGTTGCCTCTGGACCAGGAGTAGCCCGTGGCCAGCCAGGGCCGTTGATTGTTGTTCAGGGCGTTGACGTACCACAGGGGCTCGTACATGATGCCGGCCGAAAAGGCCTGACCGGCACTCCCTGCCTGCGTATAGGGATTAAAGCCGCAGGTCCAGGTGCTGCCGCTGACGTTGTCGATCGTGACCACTCCGCCCATCTTGACCTGCGACGTGGATGATGATGCGCCACTCGCCGGCCCGAATCCTGCTGCCAGGGCCAGAACCAGGGCCAGCGGGATCAAGTGCCTCCAGTGGAACCCGCGAGCTAACCGCGTGAGAAAACGACCAACCATGTTCATCTCCTCCTTGTGTACAGTGCTGCGCTCCGGGACGGGTCACCTATGAATCGCGGCCAGTACCCTCCTTTTCTCAGTCCGCCCCGTGACGTCTTCTCGCTCCCAGGCCTGGGCGGGATAAAAAAGGACAAGAACTGTCACGGTGTTCAAGCGGTTGCCCGCTGCATCTGGCGGGCCTTCATGTCACGCATTCGAGGCGCGGTGGCCACGGCTTCACCTTAGCGCGAACATCATTGCAAGTCAATGGACGCCCCCGCGATACCCTGGAAAAGCAAACATAAAGGGGACCGGGCCGGCCTGATTTCAGGCCAGCCCGGTTCAGAGAGCTTCTGGCGCTTTTAGTCTGGAGCCGGCGGATTACGGGGCTGTCTGCAGATTGACGATCGTCGCGGCGACGGTGCCGTCCGCCAATCGTGTTCCTGTCACCGCCACCTTCTGGCCGGAAGCCAGCGTCGGGGCCGTGGCCTGAGTCTGCCCCTTGACCCGGAACTGCGTGGTAGTCCCTGTCGTCACCGTTACCGTCTGCCCATTGTTGCGGGTCAGAACGAACGAGCCCGGCCCCACGCTGGCAATGGTTCCGGAAACACGCGCCTGCTTGGGTGCCGTGCCTCCCACCACATTCTTCGCGCGCAGGGTTCCGTCAGTCAGCGTCTGCGCCTGCACCGTCAGGGTGAGCCCTGAAGGAATGGACGGCATCGTGGTCGACTTCTGCCCGTTGATGGTGAACCTTGTCGTGGATCCGGTGGGAATCGTCACCGACTGTCCGCTCTTGACGGCAATCGTCAGCGACGAGCCGTTGGTCGACGACAGTGTGCCCTTGTACTGCACAGGCAGCGGAACGGCGAAGGGCGTGACGTCGTACTGCACGGTGGACGCAGTGAAGCCGTTGATGTAGCGGCCCACGGCGTAGATCTGATCTCCAGCCTTGTATCCTGCCGTGGTCGCGGCGGTACTTCGCGCTTTGAAATGCGTGCTGGAGGTAAAGGCGATGGTGAGATTCCCGTTGGACGGGGTCTTGACGGTGGCTCCGCTGCTGCTTGTGCTCACGACCGAGCCAAACACGATCGCTCCGCCTGCACGACTCTTCGTCTGCTGCGCAGTCGCAGTCCAGTTCTGGGCCAGCCCGGTTGCCGCAAAGGCCGTAACGGATATGCCGGTGACCAGGGCAAGCGTCGCACAGGTGCTGGCCGCGAGAGTGCTGTAGCGTTTCATCAATGCTCCTTGCTGTGAAAATGTCAGCGCCGACCTCAAAAATGTAGAGTATCTATCTTTCCAGCCTCTTGCCCCGGTCTGAAATCTTCCTGAAACCTGCGTGTCAGCTGTGGGGAAGATTCCAGGTACTGGCCACGAACCAGATATAGCCGCCGACCGCCGCCAGGAGGACCGCGCTGATCCCGACCTGAAACCAGGGCGCCGCCCGGCGCAACACCGCGCGCATGCCCGGCCGCCTTTCCGACAGGGGCACAAACACCGCGACCATCCAGACGGCGCCGATGGCAATGACGGCAAGCCCGGCGAATCCGTACGCCTTCATCGGGCGGTAGCGTTGCGGCGGGGTGGTCGGACACGGGCGGGTGGAGAGGGTAAGGGGCGCAAGCGGCTTCTGATGGAGGTCGAAGGAGCTGAGCAGACTGTTGGAGGCGCGATCCACCGGGCCGGTCGGGGACAGGTGGTACAGCGTTTCCACCAGCTTGAGGATCGACCCGAAGTTGAGCGGGGTGTGATCGATCTCGTGGGGCCGCGCGTACGGCGAGATGATGATGGCCGGAACGCGCAGACCGTACTGGATGAGTGGATTCGGGCCCTTCGGCGGCACGACGTGATCGTAGAAGCCGCCAAAATCATCCCAGGTGAGGATGATGGCAGTATGTTGCCACTCGGTTCGATTGCCCATAACCGCATTGATCTGCTGCACCGTCCAGTTCTCGCCGGCGCAGACACTGAATCCGGGGTGGTCGCTGACGGTAAACGGCTGAACCAGCCAGCTGACCGTCGGCAGCTTTCCCGCCGCGGCGTCCGGAACGAACTGCGAGTAGTCCGCCATATGCGTACTCCAGTCGAGACCATTGCGGATGTGCTTGATGGCGTCGAAGGAGTTCCAGAAGTAGCCGTCGTGGCCCTGCGTCGGCGCGTAGTACGTCCAGGAGATGCGCTTCTTGTCGAGCTCGTCCCCAATGGTGCGGAAGTCGAAGCAGGGGTACGCGTAATGGATACGTCCCTGACGTCCCTCCTCTTCCACCACCGCCGACGACGGCGAGTCGCATCCCCAGGCATTGAGCGTGCCCGACGGGCTCCCATCTACCCCGTTGTCTCGTCCGGCAATGGTGAAGAGATGGTTCGCAAAGCTGTTTCCCATGATCGTGGAGAAGAACTTGTCGTCGAGGGTGAAGTGCCGGGCGTACGCCCAGTAATTGGGAATATCGGACTCATAGAACTGTGAGTCCGACATGTTTTGCCCGTTCTGAACCGCTCCGCCCAGCTCATCAAACCGATCCATCTTCCCGTTGTCAATGGCCTGCCGGGCGTCCCGAATGGTGTGAGCGATATCGGTGGCAAGCCGGTCAATCTGGTGCGTCAGCGGATGCCGCGACCCGTCCAGCCAGGGATACGTCGTCGTGCCATCGGCGCCGGGAAAGCGCCCGAACATGCTGTCGAAGGTGCGATTCTCTTTGTCCATGATCACGATATGCGTGATCTTCGGGCAGGCAACGCTCCCGCAGGGAGCGGCGGCCCAGACCACGTGTGGGCCTTTCACAAGCGCCAGTAAGGCGGACAGAAGGACGAGGCCGGCCGCGCCGTATCTCATATGGAGTCAGGGCGTAGCAGCCACGCGCGGTCGGCGCGGAACTCCTGTCTTCCTATCCCGCCGAAGATCCTCTGACGCTTGCTTTCGGAGGGCATTCTGGTGCGCTGTGAGTGCGGGCGTGATGCGCATATGTGCCGACAGCTCCTGGTTGGTGGGATTCTGGAGTGCGTCCGCCAGCACGATCCCGTCCTGCTGGAGCGGCACATGCTGCACTTCCCACGTCATACCACCATGATTACCATACAGATGAGAATACGTTGTGCCCGCCGTGTTTTCCCGGTGGGATCCCGCAACTCAAAGCCGATAATCGCCGTGTGCCTGGGCGGCTGACGGCGTGACACCTCGTCCCCGTGGACGAGCTGTCCGAGTGCGCTCTACTCGAGCCGGCCATCCTCATCAAGAAGATGCGCCCAGCAGGGAGCTTCTCCGCCCTCGCTCTCCGACTCAGCGGTCGGTGACGGCGGGACTTCGACATCCTGCTGCTCTTGCGGCGGCGGACTCTGCCTCTTTTGCTGCGGTGCGGGTTTCTCGTCCATGGGTCTGTATCCAGCATAGACCGCGCCACCCCCACGGTCTGGAGTAGCGGCACACATCGTGCCGGTTTGCAACCGGACGTGGGACCGGGGAATTTGAGAGGAAACGAGCATGTCTAGCGAGATGTGGATAGTACTGGCGGCAGGGCTGAAGGTCCCCTGGGCGCGGGTACCCATGTACAACACCATCATGGGACTGGCGGCGGGAACCGGCCTCGTTCTGCTGGTTTGGTTCGGAGCAGACCTCCTGCGGCGCCGCCCCATCGAGTTCGATGGCTGGGCGCTGGCTTTCGGTATCGTCGGGCTGATCCAGTTCGTCACCGGCCTGCATATGACGCTCACCTGGCCCATCGCCTTTATCGCGCCCTGGGACGACATCTACTTTGGCGAAACGTGCCTGGCGTTCGGCACGCTGCTTCTCGCCGTCGCGTTCTATCTCTGGAGGCGCCGCCCCGAACTCGTGGATCTCGGTCCCGATGAGCTGATCGCCCGCCTCCAGGCGGTGATCCGGCCCAACACGGTCTTCGTCCTCGCGCTCGGTCTCGCCCTCTTCTGGGTCGGCATCTTCCCGCTCGCCTACCCTGTCTTCGAGGCGCCTCCGCAAGAGCCCATCTCCGGACACTTCTCCAATTTGCCGCGGCTGGAGTCGAGCCTCTTCACCGTGCTCTGGTGGGCCATAGCCCTGGGCTGCCTGCTCTTCCCGTGGGCGATACGGAGTCTCAACCGCACGCTGCTGACAGTGGTGGCACTGGCGTGGCTACTCCCCGGCATCGGCCTCATTCTGTTTGTCGCTATGAACTTCTTTACGCACGGCGGCCTCACCTACAACACTCGCTAGTCGTTCTCGGCTGCGTAGCACGGGGATGGCCGCCCTGCCGGGCAGGACCGACCACGAAATTCCTGCCGCGCCGGCCTTCTCAGGTTGACGGGCACCGTCTAACCTGGCATCATTCCTCAAGCGTATGAAAAGGGGAAGTATGGCCATGCATTCGTGGAAGCGGCGCACCATTCTCAGCTCGGTTATTGCTCTCGTCCTCCTTGGTGGCGGACGCATTCCGACCGGACAGACCGTTCGCGTGTACGCGGCGTCGGTTCCCGCCGGCCTTCCCGGCCACATTGGAATCGGCCTCTCTGCTCATCCGGACAGCACCGGTATCTACGGGTGGATGCCCAACTCCAACATTCCCTGGGACTATGCCTATCAGTACCTCTCTGGGGGCGTGAACACAGGAAGCGGCTGGGAGACATGGAACTCTAGCGGGCAGTTTGCGCTCTACTACGCGCAGGGGTCGGCCTCGGACAACTACATTCCCGTCTTCCCTTACTACGAGCTGCTCCAGAGCAATGGCAGCTGCGGCAGCTGCGGCGAAGCGCAGAAAGATCTCTCCAACCTCAACAACACCAGCCTGATGGCGAGCTACTTCCAGAACTTCACCCTGCTGATGCAGCGCCTCGGCAAAGGGACATATGGCGGAATCACCGGGTACGGCGGCACCGCCGTCGTGCAGGTAGAACCGGACCTGTCCGGCTACGCCGAGCAAGCGGTCCTCAACAACGGCAGCTGCTACGGTTACTGCACCGGCCAGGGAAACAACCCCGCGTTCCTTAAAGCGTCCGTGACCAGTTCCGGGGTGGCTGATGTTGCCGGATATCCCAACACCTATCAGGGCTTCAACTGGGCGCTGCTGCATCTCCGCGACCTGTACGCGCCCAACGTCCTCCTGGCTTTCCACGTCAGCGACTGGGCCACCGGCTACGACATCGGCAGCAACACCGACCCCTCGCTGAACGCCGCCTCGCTGGGACAGGAGGCGGGGAGCTTCGCCGCCCAGAGCGGCATGACCGGCGTCCCCTCCGGCACCAGCACATACGATCTCATCTTCAACGACGTGGCCGACCGTGACGCCGCCTATTACAAATACGTCTTCAATAACCCCTCGGTGTGGTGGGACCGGCTGAATGTGACGTACCCCAACTTCCACCGCTGGGAGTCGTATGTGTCCGCCATCAGCCAGACCACCGGCCGCTCGGTTATCGTCTGGCAGATTCCGGAGGGGAACCAGTACTTCGATACCGAGAACAACACCAACGGCCACTATGAGGACAACCGTGCCGAGTACTTCTTCTCCCACATGAGCGAGCTGGCACAGTCCGGCATCATTGGCCTTCTCTTTGGAGCAGGGAATGGAGGCAGCACCGTCAACAATGACGGCATGGGAGACGGCACGACGAACCCTTCATCATTCTGTACCTCAGACGGTCTGAGTAGCGGCCAGGTCTGCAACAACCACACCAGCGCAGTCTCAGACGATGACGGAGGCTACCTGCGCATGGAGGGCCAACAGTACTATGCGGCCGGCGGCTATCCCGTCGGCGGCTCCGGAGCGACACCGACAGCCACGGCCAGCGCGACACTCTCTCCAACTGCAACAAGGACACCCACGGCCGGGCCTACCGCTACTGCGACCAGACCGCCGGTCCCGACCGCGACCCCGCGGGCCAAGCACAAGCACTGAGCGCCGAAGCCAGAGTTAGCGCCGGCCCGTTCGCTGCGGACGTTTCTCCTCGGGAACGGCCACTTTTACCGGAACGCTTCTGCCCCGGATTCCCGAGCGGGTGAGCGCGTCGATCACACGGCCCGCATCGCGCCGGGGGACACCGACGAAGCTGAAGTTATCGTAGATATCTACCGGGCCGATGTCCTTTCCGGGGATACCTGCTCCGTTGGCGATGGCGCCGACCAGGTCGCGCGCCGAGACTCCCTGTTTCCGTCCAGCCCGGATAAAGAGCCGCTCGGCTCCGGGCTCAGGCTCGGGCTCCACATCGTCCTCCGGCAGGTCAGCTTCCTCGTCCAGCAGCAGCTTGACTGCCGCTGCGGCCACTGCACCCGCGCCGTACTGATCGGTCAGCCCGTCAAGCATCGAGGCGTAGCGCTCCAGCTCCTCGTTCTCGAGCGTGTGGCAGAGCGCATCACGCAGCACCTGCACCCGCCGTTCGCGGATGTCGGCATTGGTCGGGATAGGAATCCGCTCCAGCTTGACCCGCGTGAGGCGCTCAATAGTCTTGAGCAGCCCCCACTCGCGCGGGGTCACGAAGGTAATAGCCGTCCCCGATTTCCCGGCGCGAGCGGTGCGGCCGATCCGGTGAACGTACGCTTCCGGGTCCAGCGGGATGTCGTAATTGAGCACGTGGCTGACGTCCGGAATGTCCAGCCCGCGGGACGCAACTTCGGTGGCAACCAGAATGTCCGCGCGGCCGTCCCGGAACCCGGCAATAGCCCGCTCGCGCTGCGCCTGCCCCAGATCGCCGTGGATTACCTCGGCTCCATAGCCCCGGCCGACCAGCGTCTCGCCCAACTCATCCGCTTCTCGCTTGGTGCGCACGAAGATGATGGCCGACTCCGGAAGCTCCATATCCAGAATCCGTGTCAGCGCTTCCAGTTTCCCGTCTCGACCCGTCTCCACATATTCCTGCTTCACCTCTGGCACGGTGAGCCGCTCACTGGTGATAGAGATGGTAGCCGGGTCGTGCAAATACCGTTTGGCCAGCCCCCGGATACGCGGAGGTATGGTGGCCGAGAAGAGCGCGATCTGCCGGTCTTTTGGCGTCTCGTCGAGAATGAATTCAATGTCCTCGATAAAGCCCATGTCCAGCATCTGGTCGGCTTCGTCGAGCACAACCATGCGCACGGCATCAAGGTTGAGAGTTCCGCGCCGAATATGATCCATCACCCGGCCCGGCGTTCCCACTACGATCTGCACGCCACGCTTCAGTGCCCGCAGCTGGCGATCGTACGGCTGCCCACCGTAAATAGGGAGATCGCTGATGTGACGATACTTGCCGAGCTTGTGGACGGTTTCCGCGACCTGCACCGCCAGTTCCCGTGTCGGCGCCAGCACCAGGCCCTGGACGGCCCGTTCCTCGGGATCAACGCGCTGGATCATGGGTAGGGCGAAGGCGGCCGTCTTACCGGTTCCAGTTTGCGACTGCACCAGCACATCCCGCCCTTCCAGCAGGAGTGGGATCGCCTGCCGCTGAACCGGCGTCGGCTCTTCATACCCGACCTCCTCTGCCGCGCGCACGACGTCGGGCTGGAGGCCGAGATCGGAAAAACTGCCCGTCTGTTGCTCTGTTGTCACCATTGCGTTACTGATCGGTGCGCAAGTTCCGTACCTGAACTCCGGATTTAGCGACTTTCAACCGTTCGGATTTGTCCGCTCCTCTTGCAATAGCCATTGAGCGGTAGTACACTGGCGACGGCGTGCGGGAAGCTCGTGGGGGATGCTATCGGTTGACATACCTGGTGTCATGCGCCCACCGTGCGTACATGCTCACTGGAGGTGCGTTCCATGGCCAGGAGACTCGTTCGGCTTGGCGCCATCCCGATTTTGATCGGCGCGCTACTGATTCCACCGCTTGCTAGTCGGGGCGAAGCGGCCCCACCTGCCGATCGGCAAACAACACCGGACGTCAGTCAGTCTGTCGCGCATGCCGTGACTCCTGCCATGCGGAATACCCCACCTCTACGAGAGGAGCGAGGACCGTCCGAGCGCCCGCTGCATCTAATCCCTCGCGGTCAGAGCCGGAAGCAGGTTGACCCGGCGGTGCAATCCAGTGCCGGGCCCGAAGTCTCGGTCAGCGGTGGCCCCAGCTTCGCCGGCGTCGGTCAGGGCGATTACGGCTACCTTGATGACGCCGCGCCGCCCGACCCCAACCTGGCAGCCGGCGACACGCAGGTTGTGCAGTGGGTCAACGAGTCCTTTGCAGTGTTCGACAAGGCGACCGGCGCGCTCGTGTACGGCCCGACGACCGGCAATTCGCTCTGGCAATCCCTCCCCTCGAATAACGGGTGCCGGGTAAACAACGACGGCGATCCGATCGTGCAGTTCGACAAAGCTGCGCACCGATGGATCTTCACCCAGTTTTCCGTCACCAGCCCGTCGACCTATCACTACCTGCAATGCGTCGCGGTTTCGCGAACGGACGACGCGACCGGCGCGTACAACCTCTACGTGTTCGACTACGGCACCACGCAGTTTCCCGACTATCCGAAGCTTGGTATCTGGCCGGACGCGTACTACATCTCCTACAACATCTTCAACAACGGTTCATCGTTCGCTGGGGCCAAAGTCTGTGCATTTGACCGAAGCGCCATGATCGCGGGCGCTGCCTCCGCGACACAGCAGTGTTTTCAGCTCTCGAACAGCTACGGCGGACTGCTCCCCGCGGACCTCGATGGCTCGACTCCGCCACCGACCGGCACTCCGGGCATGTACGTCGCCTTCGACACCAACTCCCTCGATCTGTGGCAATTCCACGTCGACTGGAATAACACGGCAAACACCACCCTGACCGGGCCAACCAACATCCCGGTCGCCGCGTTCAACGCCGCCTGCGGCGGCGGGGGAACCTGCATTCCACAGCCGGGAACCACGCAGAAGCTGGACTCACTCGCTGACCGGCTCATGTATCGCCTCGCCTACAGGAACTTTGGGAACCACGAAGCTCTGGTGGTCAACCACTCGGTCACCAGTCCGGGCGGACAGGTGGGCGTGCGGTGGTACGAGCTGCGTAACCCCACAGGCTCCAGCTTCGCCCAGGCGAGCCCAAATAATCTCCCGGTCGTGTATCAGCAGGCCACCTACGCCCCGGATTCGAGCTACCGCTGGATGGGCAGCATCGCCATGGACCACGTCGGCGATGTCGCTCTGGGCTACAGCCTCTCCAGCACTACCGTCTACCCGTCCATCATGATTACCGGCCGCACGCCAACCGATGCCCTGAATACCATGGAGGGCGAAACACCGGTCAAGGCGGGCGCAGGCAGCCAACGCAACAGTCTGACGCGCTGGGGAGACTACACCAGCATGAGTGTTGATCCCTCCGACGACTGTACCTTCTGGTACACGGATGAGTACCTGAAATCAAGCGGCTCCTTTAACTGGAGCACCTGGATTTACTCCTTCAAGTTCCCGTCCTGCTCGGGGACAACCGGGACGCCGTCGCCAACGTCCACCGCGACCGCCACGGCGACGTCCACGCCGACGGCCACGAATACGCCCACGGCAACGGCCACAAGTACGCCGACGGCGACAAGCACCTCCACAGCCACGTCCACCCCGACGAGTACGGCTACAGCCACTTCAACGCCGACGGCAACGTCCACGCCCTCGATCCCGGCCGCGCCCAGCAACCTCACCGCGGCATCCGCGGGCCGCTGGAAAATCAGTCTGACCTGGCACGACAACGCGAATAATGAGACCGGCTTCTACCTGCAGCGTTCAACGAACCAGACAACCTGGAGCCAGATCGCCGCACTTGCCGCCAACACGACCTCGTACTCCGACTCCGGGCTTGGCCACAACGTGACCTACTGGTATCGGGTGGCCGCATACAACAGTGGAGGCACCTCGCCCTACTCGAATACCGCGACGGCCACGGCGAGGAAGTAGTTTACCGGAACAGCACAGTCAGGAGCGTGGGAGCCGGACCAATGGTCCGGCTCCCCGTCATTTACTCCGCTGCCCCCATTTGCTCGTACTGTTCCTTGAGCTCGTTGACCACGGCTGGATCGGCCAGCGTGGTCGTGTCACCCAGAACGCGGCCGGCTGCCACGTCGCGGAGCAGGCGGCGCATGATTTTGGCACTGCGTGTCTTGGGCAGATCAGCCGTGAAGATGATCTGCTTGGGCCGCGCGATGGCCCCGATCTTCTTGGCCACGTGCTGCTTCAGTTTCTGCCGCTCATCCTCAGTGCCCTCGATGCCGGTCTTGAGGGTCACGAAGGCGGCAATGGCCTGGCCGGTAATGACGTCCTCCGTCCCCACCACTGCTGCTTCGGCCACATCCCCGGAGTCGACCAGCGCGCTCTCGACTTCCCACGTGCCGATGCGGTGTCCGGACACGTTGAGCACATCGTCCACGCGGCCGATGATGGCGTAGTAGCCGTTGTTCATCTGCTTGGCGCCGTCGCCGGTGAAGTAGCGGCCCGGGAACTTGCTCCAGTAGGTCTGGACGTAGCGATCCGGATCGTTGAAGATGGTCCGGAACATGGACGGCCAGGGGCGGTTCAGGCACAGGTAGCCCGCTGCCGCGCCCGGCTCAATGTCCTTCCCGTTCTCGTCCACGATCGAGGCCGAAATCCCCGGGAACGGAACGGTGGCACTGCCCGGAATGGTCTCGGTGATCCCCGGCAGCGGCGTGATCATGATCGCGCCCGTCTCCGTCTGCCACCAGGTATCCACGATCGGCGACTTCCCGTGACCGATGTACTGGTTGTACCACATCCATGCCTCGGGATTGATCGGCTCACCGACCGTGCCCAGGACACGGAGCGACGACAGGTCATGCCTCTCCGGGTACTCGGTTCCCCACTTCATGAAGGTGCGGATCGAGGTGGGGGCGGTGTAGAGGATGGTCACCTTGTGCCGCTGGACGATGTCCCAGAAGCGGTCCTTGTCCGGGTAGTCCGGCGCGCCCTCGTACATCAGGCAGGTGGCGCCGTTGGCCATGGGCCCGTAGACGATGTAGCTGTGGCCCGTGACCCAGCCGATGTCGGCTGTGCACCAGTAGATGTCGTCGTCTTTCAGGTCAAACACCCACTTGGTGGTCAGCATCGTCTGCAGGAGGTAGCCCGCCGTCGTATGCACGATTCCCTTTGGCTTGCCGGTCGTGCCCGAGGTGTACAGGATGTAGAGCATGTGCTCGGAGTCGAGTTGCTCGGCGGGGCAATCCGGTGAGGCATCCTTCATCAGGTCATGCCACCACAGATCGCGTCCTTCCTGCATCTGGATCTGGGCTTTGTCTCCAGCGCGCCGCAGAACCACCACGTGCTCGATTGACGGCGTCTTCTTGACGGCCTCGTCCGCGTTCTGCTTGAGCGGAACCACGCTTCCTCGCCGGAAGCTGCCGTCCTGAGTGATGAGGACCTTGGCCTCGGCATCGTTGATGCGGTCCGAGAGCGAGTCCGGCGAAAAACCCCCGAACACCACGCTGTGCGGGCAGCCGATGCGAGCACTGGCCAGCAGGGCGATGGGCAGCTCGGGCACCATGCCCATGTAGATGGCCACGCGGTCGCCGGTCTGCAGGCCCAGGCCCTTCAACACGTTGGCGAACTTGCAAACCTCGGCGTGAAGCTCGGTGTAGGTGTAGGTCTTCTGCTCGCCGAACTCGCCTTCCCAGATGATCGCCTGTTTGGTGCCCTTGTCGGCGAGGTGCCGGTCCAGGCAGTTGTACGAGGCGTTGATCTTGCCTCCGGTGAACCACTTGGCCCAGGGAACGTCCCACTCCAGAACCGTGTCCCACTTCTGGAACCAGTCCAGACTCTCTGCGTGCTTGGCCCAGAATCCCTCGAAGTCCTTGTCGGCCTCCGCGTAGATCTGGGGGTCGTTGACACTCGCCTGCGCCGCGAAGCCCGGGGGTGGCGGGTACACGCGGTCTTCGGCCAAGAGAATGTCAAAGGAGGATTGTGCCTCCGTTGCCATACGCGTCTCCTTATCTGTCCCGGTCGCGAACGTCCCCGTGGCCGGGCTAAGCTGCGTCGTGCCCGATTATCGCGCCAGCGGGTAGGTGGGAAGAATCGTCCGGCCGAAGGTGCTGTTGGTCACCCCGGCGAACGAGGTGTAGAAGGCGACGATCCCGGTCGCCAGGCCAAGCCAGCCTCCCACGTCGGTGAGCCCGCTGCCGGCTGCGGCGTTGTTGGCAGCGCCCAGCCAGAGGGCGATGAAGGTCAGGGTCAGGAGCAGGAAGACGACCATGACCGCTGCGTTTGTCCTGAGTGATGCCACAAACATGTAGGCGGTGAAGACCGCCCAGCAAAACAGGAACCAGACTGCTCCCTCTCCGCCGTAGAACCCGGCGCTGGGGTTGAAGGCACCGAACACGACCATGATGGCCAGACCCATCCAGAACGCGCCAAAGGAGCTGAAGGCGGTCGCTCCGAATGTGTTCCGGTTGCGGAACTCCCACATACCGGCCAGGAGCTGGGCCAGTCCGCCGTAGAAAAGCGCCATTCCCACCCAGGCATCTACCGGCTTCGCGGGCGACCCCGCCTTTATCAGTCCCGCGTTCAGTGCGCTCAGCAGCACGGTCGTGAGCGCGAACCCGGCCAACCCAAGCGGCGCCGGGTCAGCCGCGGGCGGAGTCTCGACAGCTGTGGACGCGGCTTCGTCCCTATCACTTACAGACATTCTTCTGTCCTCCTTTGAGTCAGACAGCTATGAACACTCAACAAACATCAATGAGGATGCCGAGAGCAGTGTCTGCACCTCTCACCTCCTTTCCTCCAGCAGCACAAACGACGACGCATGCCATGAGGCCAGGCCCCACACTGGGGAGAGGGACACGGAGCCGCTTGACGGCAGCATCCATGTCGCCGTTGCTGGGACCGTCATCTGGTCACCCGTCACCTGTCGTTCAGCTTCCAGGTGGTCTCAATACACCTGGGCTCTAGTCAGCGCGGGCTCCGGCTCATGCCGAAGTCGATGGATCACTCCCTGCGCTCTTTATACGCTTCAGATTCGCGATTTTCAAGCCCCCATTGATGTTTTGAGGGTCTGAGGGCTCAGCGACCTAGACGCCACGCCCTTCAAGCGTGAACCATGGATCGAAGTAGGTCGCGAATCCGACCACTGCCTTCTCCACCTTGGGCTTGGCATCGACCACGAGACTGGACCAGTGACCGAAGGTCATCACGTCGAAGTCCAGCCCCAGAATCCGATCCAGCGATTGCCGCCAGACCTCGAGGTCGCTCCCGATGCGCGGGTGGTGGGCTCCCCAGATGGTGTCGCCCGCGATCAGCAGCTTCTTCCCCTCGATCTCGGTCAGCAGGCAGACACTGCCCGCTGTGTGCCCCGGAGTGTGGTACACGGTCAACTCATATCCATTGAGAGAGAAGATGTCTCCGTCCTGTAGAGGGCGATCCACGCTCACAGGCGGGAATGGATGGCCATAGAGGAAGGACGACGTGAGATCGTAGTCGCCGGTCTCCACCTGCTGCCGGTCGCCCTCGTGGAGGAGCAGCTCTGCATCGCTCTCCTTCCGAAGCGCTGCCATCCCCGACAGGTGGTCCCAGTGGCCATGCGTGCCGATGACGCGTCGGATGTCGCGCGGCTGATAGCCGAGCTCGGCGAGGTTTCGCTTCAGGGCCGGATATCCTTCCGTGCTCCCCACGTCGATCAGCGTCGGCTCATCACCCGGGATGAAGTAGGCGGTGGCATCAAAAGGATGGGTGATCTCACGACCGGATACCAGCCAGAGATCCCCTAAAAGTCGTTTCATTTCCCGCCCTACTATCGTCCCCGCGCGGGAGTATATCAACCGCCTCAACGGCAGAAGAAGCTGCCTCTCCGAGGGATGCGCCGGGGAACCCGGCGCTGCCAAGCAGCTTGACGCGGGACTCGCGACCCGGTAAAATCCATCATATGCAGTAGTGAACAGTGTTCACCTTGGTGATTGGTATGAAGGATCCCGCACCGCCTATCCGCTTTCAGAAGCCGCCCTCTCTCCGCGAGCGACACCAGCAGAGCCGGCATGAGATGACCCAGGCTATCCTCACGGCCGCCCGCCTCATCATGCAGAGGGACGGCGTCGCCGCTCTGAATCTGCACGAGATCGCGCGCATGATCGGTGTCCAGACCTCTGCCCTCTACAAGTACTTTCCGAGCAAAGCCGCGCTGTACGACGAGCTCTTTCGCCTGGGAACCCAGATGATTTACGAACGGATGGAAGCGGTGTACCGGCGGTACGAGCCAAGTTGGGAGCGGCTGTACGCGTGGGCAGCCACCCGAATGGCGTTTGCGCAGGAGAATCCTGACCTGGAGCACCTTCTCTACCACCGTGACGTCCCCGGATTCACGCCATCAGAAGAGAGCATGGAGCTGAGCCGGAAACGGCTGCAGTCGGCGCGTGCCGCTATGGAAGAAGTCATCAATGCCGGTGTGATCGATCCCAGTGTTCCGGTGGACCGCGCCCTCGACCTCTTCCTGGCTGTGACCAGCGGGATCACCGAACAGCATATTGCCAATGAGCCGCATCTTCCGGTGGGACAGGGCCGCTTCGGCAGCCTCATTCCAGACGCGCTTCGACTGTTCCAGGCGGCCTGGTCTCCAGCCGGAGCCATGCCACGCGACCAATCGATCCCGCAGGCCCCGAGCCAAAAAGGAGAAAACAACCATGCAGCAGAGTGAGACCGCGGTCGACTCTCAGGACGCTCACGTCATCCCTCCCGTTTCGCCAGATGAAGCGGTGAGCCTGGCTTCCACCGAGCTAGCACGGTTCCTGGCGCTGCTCGAATCCCTGGCACTCCATGATTGGGAGGCGCCGACCGACTGTACCTTGTGGACGGTCCACGACGTGGTGGCACACGTGGCAGGCGCGCTGGCAGCGTATGCGGACAGGGATTTGCTGGCCGCACGGAGCGAGCCATGGCCCAGCCGGCAAACGGATGCGCCGGGCGTTACCATGGCCGTATTCATCGCCGATGTGACGGGAATCCCCCAGACTCGCCGAGATGCTTACCGAGCTCTCGGCTTCAATCCTCTGGACGCGCTTAACCAATATCAGGTGGACGAACGCGAGCATGCGACGCCAGATGAACTCATGGACGAGCTACGGACAGCTGGTCCGGCCGGCATCGCCTGCAGACGGTCGATGCCCGATGCCGTTCGCAATGTGCAGCTGCCGATCGCCGGGGCGAGGGCTCCGGTACACTACCTTACCGACGTGATCTACCCACGTGACATGTGGATGCACCGCATGGAAATTGCACTCGCCACCGGTCATTCCATCATCCGTACCTCGGATCATGAGGGGCGTCTCACCGCCCTGGTCATGCGCGATCTGGCTCGCCGCCTGACGCCTGACCTCGGTAGCCGGACCGCCGTCTACCGGCTCATCGGGCCCGACGGAGGCGCCTTTCGGTTTGGCGCACGTCACGCCCCGGACTGTGTCATATCCATGGACACCGTCGACTTTCATCTGCTCGCCTCCGGCCGCCGCAGTCCTCGGGAGTCATGTGCCTCCATAGAAGGCGACACCGAGTTTGGGGGGCGCCTGCTGGAACAAACAGAAGTAGGCTACTAGCCCGGCAACGATGGACTGCTCCGCCATCAGGAAATGATCAGCTGCTCCGCGGCGGACTGGAACGCCGTTAGCAGCTCGGGGCCGTCCTCCCGGAGCGTGACCACGTCGCAGTGGCGCATGCCGCCGTATCCCTCGATATAGATAGAGGGCTCGACATTGAAGGTCATGCCGACCTCCAGACGGTCCGGTGACGCCGGATGGAGTCGTGGCGGAAACTCGGCGCTGATTGCCGAGAACCCCACGTTGTGCCCCAATCCATGCGTGAAGTTCGCGCCGAAGCCATGGGCGGTGAGCACGTCGCGCGCCGCCGCGTCCACTTCGGCCGCGGCCTCTCCCGGCTGGATACGGGCCAGAGCAGCGGCCCGGGCGGCGAAAATGGCATCGTACATGGACTGCTGCCGCTCGTCCGGCGTGCCCAGGGTGTAGGTTCGCGTGATGTCGGACCAATACCCGTCTACATACGAATTGCAGTGAATGAGGACCAGATCGCCCTCCCGCAGCTCCCGATTCCTGGTGCGGGCATAGGCGGCGCCGGCACCTGCGGAGTTGGGGCCTGACATGCACCAGGCAAAGCCTCCCGCGCGCTCCACGCCGGGACGCGCCAGTCCCTCCTCCGACAGCGGTGCCGCTACTCGCGCTGCCACCTCCGGCTCTCGCATTCCCGGGCGGATGCTCGCGCTTTCCCGGGTAAATGCGGTTCCGGCAATCTCGCAGGCCAGGCGCACCCGGCCGGTCTCGTACGGCGTCATCACTGCCCGCGATTGTGAGAGCGCGTCCATGCCGGACTGTAGCGCGGCATCGGGTGCCGCCTCGGCCAGCACGCGGCTGAGGGCAGCGCCGTACATGAACATCGCGGCGTAGGACGCGTTTTCAAACATCGGGCCGTCCTCGTAGCCGATCCGTGCCTGTGACAGACCCAGATCCGCGAGCAGCGCCCTCAGAGGCTCCCGCGCCGCCTCCGCCGGGCTGATCAGCTGCTGGAGCGATCCGGGCCGGTATGTCCGTACCTCGCCGGCCCAGCCTCCGGCTGCCAGATCGCGCTCGTCCTCGGGCGCCAGCACCGCAACCCCGTCTCCCGTCGCCACCGCGACAGCCGTTCCCACTACCGGCCAGTACCCGCTCAGCACCAGGACATTGTCCGGCCAGGTGCATACCAGCGCATCGAGTCCGGACCCGCTTAAAGCCTGCCGCACATAACTGATCCGCTCGCGTCCGCCTTCGTCACATCGCGTATCGCTGTTCACTGACTGCATCTCTCTTACTGACTAACTGTGGGCATCCCGGGCTGCGCCCCGGGCCCCGCACTCCAGTATGAACCCGTTCCCGAGGTCCGATCCCACCAGGCGCGTCGCGGCACGGGCCTTGCCCTCGGGATGGTGAGATGGCTCGTGAAGTACATCAGCGCATGGTGCGGCGGGAGCGGCACCAGCTTCAGACTCGCGTCCGGAACTGGATGGAGATTCCTCTGGCGGTGCTTGCCATCGTCATGGTGGTCCTGCTCGTCATCGACCTGGCCAACCTCGTCTCTCCGGCCTGGGAAGCCCGCGTCCACAATGCCGAGACACTCATCTGGGCCGTCTTCGTGGTCGACTTTGTGATCGAGTTCGCGCTGGCACCGAGCAAGCCGCGCTACCTCCGCCGGAACTGGATCACCGCCATCTCCGTCCTGCTGCCTGCCTTCGGTGTGCTCCGGCTGGTCCGCGCTGTGCAGCTCCTGCGCGGTTTGAGCTTGCTCCGTATCCTGGCAGTGTTCAATCGTGGAACGCGTGCGCTGGGCCATGTCGCCCGCCGCGGTCAGCTCGGGTATGTGGCGGCCCTTACCACCATCGTCATCCTGATCGGCGCGGCAAGTGTCTATTACTTCGAGCAGGGTGACGCCGCGTCCTCGATCAAGACCATCGGCGATGCCCTGTGGTGGTCGGCTACCGTCGTTACCACCATCAACACCGGTCTGGAGCCGTCTACCCTGGAGGGCCGCATTATCGGGTTCTTGCTGCGCCTCTTCGCCCTCGGCGTCACCGGCTATGTGACAGCCCTGATCGCCGCCTACATCCTCGGTTTCAGGGATGAACGCGGATTGGGTAAGGAGGATCGCACCGAGATCCGGCGTCTGCGAGAGGAGCTAGCAGAGCTGCGTGCGGTGCTTCTGTCATCCCAACCCGGGATGGCAGGCGACCTTCGCGTGGAGCACGTGCCGCGCGAAGCGGGGAATGGCAACCGGCCTGCCGGTCTCCAGGCAGCCCACGGGCAGACTGAGCTAGAGTCGGGTACGTCCCACCCGGAGAGATAGCCATGACCGATCAAGCTCCCACAGCGTTCGAGCGTGTCCGCGTCTGAAAGCGACGGCCCGCGCAGCCGCGACCTGAGCACACTCAACGCCGGAGCCTTAGTCCATCTCGCTGCCCGCGCGGCGCCCGATCAGGTTGCGCTGATCAGCGGCGACCTTGAGATGACCTACCGTGACCTCGACCGGCGGGTGGACGAAGCAGCGGCGATCTGGCAGGCCCTGGGCATTCAGAAGGGGGACCGGGTCGCGTTCATGCTTCCAAACGGCGAGGCGTTTCTGGAGGCGTGGCTGGGTCTGGCCCGAGCGGGTGGGGTGCTGGTGGCCATCAACACTCGATGGCAGGGGGATGAGATCGCCTACTTTCTGGAGTTGACCGAGCCGCGTCTCGCCGTGGTCGGCTCCCATCTCTACGACGTGTTTCTCGGCGCGGCGGGCCGAACGGGCCTGAAGCGAATCGTGAGGATGGATCCCGGGCACAGTTTCGCGGAGGCAGTGGAGCGGTCGGACCGCGGGCTGAAGCCCTCGGATACGCCAGATGAAGTGCAGCTAGGATCGAGTGATCCGATTAGCTTTATCAGCACGTCGGGCACCACCGGCCGGCCCAAGGCAGTGGTGCAGACCCACGGAAACTTCGTCCTGACCGGTGAGGGTTATGCCGATTGGGTCGGGCTCAAGCGGGGTGATCGCATCTACCTGTGCTTGCCGCTCTTCCACATCAATTCACAGGCATACTCGACCATGGGCGCGATCGCTGCCGGAGCCACCATTGTGATGGCAGAGCGGTTCAGCGCCTCCCGCTTCTGGCCGGACATGAACCGGTATGGCGTGAACATCTTCAACTTCGTGGGCTCGATGCTCGCCGTCCTGCTGCAACGTGAGCCGACACCGGAGGAACAGAGCCACGCTGTCCGACTCGCCTATGGAGGTCCGATTCCAGCGAGCCCGCCTCGCGCCGAAATCGAGCGGCGCTTCCACCTGACCTTGATCTCCGGTATCGGCATGAGTGAAAACACCTTCGGGCTCATCGAGTCCCGCGACGGGGAGCGGCGAGAGGGCTCCCTGGGCAAGGCACGCCAGCACCCGGATCCCCGGATCGTCAACGAGGCCCGGGTGGTGGATGACCTGGATCGACCAGCCCCGGCCGGTGAGGTCGGCGAGCTTGTCTATCGCAACCCGCTGATGATGACCGGCTACTACCGCAACTCCTCCGGAACAGCCGAGGCCATACGCGATGGCTGGCTGCACACAGGCGATCTCGTGCGCCAGGATCAGGACGGCTTTTTCTACTTTGTCGATCGCAAGAAGGACATCATCAGGGTGCGCGGAGAGAACGTTGCGCCGGCCGAGGTGGAGCGCGTCCTCGCCGGACATCCCGACGTGCTGGACGTGGCGGTGATCGGCGTTCCCTCTCAGCTGACGGAGGAGGACGTAGCTGCTTTCATCGTGCCCCACCCGGCACATAGGGTCGATGAGGAAGCCCTTGTGGAGTGGTGCCGCGCGCGTCTCGCTTCCTTCAAAGTGCCCCGCTACGTCTGGCTGTCCGACGGCCTTCCCAGGACAGAAACGCAACGGATCGAGAAACACCGACTGCGAGAGCGAGCGCGCGATCTGCTCGTCGATATGCCGGAGAAAGGAGTGCGGCGATGACGGATTCTCCACGAAGCATGCATTCTCACCTGAGTCGCAGTAGCCGCGACCGCATCTCGATCCGCGGCGCCGACCTGACCGACGACCTCATGGGTAAGGTCAATCTTGGCGACATGGCGTTCCTCGAGCTGATGGGCCGGATTCCGGATGAGGGAGAGTCCCGCGTTTTCAATGCCATGCTGGTGGCACTGGTCGAGCACGGTATCACACCCAGCACCCTGGCGGCGCGGCTCACCTACCTGGGGGCCCCTGAAGCCTTGCAGGGAGCCGTCGCAGCAGGAGTCCTGGGCCTGGGGTCGGTATTCGTGGGCACGATCGAGGGCGCCGCCCGGATGCTGCAGGAAGCTCCTCTGGATACGGCCGCGCATGCGCGTGACGTGGCCGCGAGCATCGTGGCCCGGCATCGAGAGGAAGGGAAGTCCATCCCCGGACTCGGTCACCCCATCCACACGCCGGTTGATCCGCGCGCAACACGGCTGTTCACACTCGCCCAAGAGGCCGGTCTCTCCGGCCGGTACGTCGACCTGATGCACCTCATCGCCGAGGAAGCGGAGCGAGCTCTGGGGCGCCGCTTGCCCATCAACGTCACCGGCGCAGTGGGCGCACTGGCCAGCGAGATGAGGATACCCTGGCGTATATGCCGGGGACTGGGACTCATGGCACGCCCCATAGGTCTGGTTGCTCATCTCCTGGAAGAGATGCAGGAGCCCATGGCACGTCATGTCTGGGAGTGGGCGGAGGAGCAGGTCGAGGAAGGCTAAGCGCTCAACCCGTGACCAGCATCACCGCGATGGGTGTTACGACCAGGAAGAACGCGGCCACGATGGCAATGACGATCTTGGTGCGTATGGACAGCGGGAGCAGGATGACGACGTACCCAAGGACGGGACTGAGAAGGAATAGGACAGAGAGAACGATGATGACATTCATCGTTCTAACCTACGAACAAAAGAGAGAGGTCCCCGTCGGGGGGCGACGGGGACCTCCCCTCCATGAGAAGGAGCCTGGGAAACAAAAATCCCGATCCGCGTATTCCTGGATCGGGTTCACCATTGGCTGCTCCCGGACGAGGTGACCATATTACAGTCCGGGCATACACCTTCCGCCTTACGCACAGCCTACCACGAAATGAGTACTCAGGCAAGAGCAGACGATCGGTCACTTCCCCCCGCGGATGCGCGTTGCCAGAATGACGCCGTCTCCCCTCCGGTAGCCCGTCACGTGAACGTTTGAACCGATCGCGATACTGCCGCTGACCTGCGTGTCGGGTCCGACTACTACGTAGACGGTGCTCGTCGCCGCGCTCAGGGTAATGCCGCCACTTCCAGTCGCCTGAACGATTCCATCCAGGCCCACCAGCGGACGGTGAACCTGAAGCGTGCGCGCAAGAATCGCGTCTCTCGCAGCATAACCCTGAACGGTGACGTCGTCTCCGACCACCAGGTCGGTCGGCTGCAGCGATTGGGCCCCCTGCCAGATGCTCGTACTCGCGTCCAGCCGCACTGACTGCGTGTTCGTCCCGCTCGAAACGGCGATGCCGTTCGCGGAGACGGCGGTAATCTTTCCGCGCAGCGTAACCGACGAGAGCTGGACGACGATGGCCGCTACCGCGATGCTCCCATCTGATCGTGCGGTGCCGGTTACGTGCAGCCTGGTGCCAGAAGGCACATCCTCCATGGTCAGCGTGACCGGCGCCCGGGCATTGGAGACCTGGGTACTGTGGCTGATGTGAATCCGAAAGATCGCTCCAGCGGATGTCCGCACCGAGCGCCCCTTCACGTCCGTTACCAGCGTTCCGGTTATGTCGAGCGCGGGATGCAACACGCGAATCGAGGTGGCCCGCAGGTGAAAGCTGGCCGGAGCATACCCCTTGACCTCCAGGAAGGCGCCGATCTGCAGCGCGGCCGCCGCCAGACGACGTCCGGCATCAAGAATTTCGGGGGCGCCGCCAAGGTCGATGGACACCACCCGCCCCGCCACTTTGACCTGGAGGGTGGGGCGCGCCATCCCCACCAGGCGTCCGTTGATTTCGCGCGCCTCCACCGAGACCTCCACCGAGGAGGCCAGCAGAGTTGCGCCTTTCATGGTGCCCCTGGCCGACGCGTGGACACCCGGAAAGATGGCCTTGGCGGGTATCGGACTTCCATGGGCAGTGGGACGAGCACCCCGGACAATCTCGACCACGTGTCTGGCTCCAGTGGCGTCGACGATGACAAAGGATCGGCCGTGGACAGATACGACCGTGCCCCGGATCGTCTTCTGCAGCGGGGGTGGACGGATCGCCGACACCGATGTCGCGGCCAGCGTGCCGGCACGCAGGATTCCCCTTGCACGCACCCGGTCCCCAACCCTCAGCGCGCCCGGCGAGACACGCTTGCCGCCGAGCGTAATCGACCGCGCGTCCGAGAGATCCAGCCGATACAGCCGGCCGCGGGCGGTGATGATGATTACAGGCAAGACTGCCGTGACCGTACCGGAAATTGTCCGGGGAGTACGCGAGGCTGCCAGAACATCAATGCGGGCGGCGATGTGGCGTCCACCGACCAGATGGGCACGCACTGAGACTTCATCCCCTACCCGGAAGTCCCCCCGCCGTGCCGGACCCGACGCGATCTGATACACGGTTCCCTTCGGTGTCATGACGGTCACCAACCTCCCGCCCACCGAGATCACGATCCGGTCGGACAGGAGACGCTGCACCGTCCCATGAAGAATCTCGCTGACGAGGTGCGGGTGGGTCCGGTAAATGTGAAC
Organism: Chloroflexota bacterium; assembly: GCA_025966365.1. Lineage (GTDB taxonomy): Bacteria > Chloroflexota > UBA5177 > UBA5177 > UBA5177 > JAICWV01. Next base: position 35,997 of record JAICWV010000010.1, read on the forward strand.
GCTGGTGGCGCTGAGAGACGCTCCCTGGCAGCAGGCATACACGCGAACGCGCTCGCCGGCACGCAGCGCGGAACGAGAGGTACGGGTATTCCCGAGGTAGATCACGGCTGACGGCGGAATGTGAACCCGCTGCTGCCCGTCCGCTGTTTTTACCGTCAATTCGGTCCCGGCTATCACTGCTACCGATCCGGACAACGACACATGACGCCGGTGAACCGCCGCGCGGTAGACGTGAATGTGCAGGGCACTCGCACCGGAGGCGCCTGGTTGGACCCGGACCAATACGCGGTCTCCCTGCCGCACATCGGCCAACTGGCCCCTCGCCCTGCCGATGACCACAGAGGTGCCGGACCCGATTCTCACCCTCAGCAGTCCCTTGCCGGTCTGAATCGTCATCTCGCTTGCAGTCACAGACCTCACGATCCCCGAGACACTGAATGGCCTGGGCGCCGCGTGAGAGTAGATGTGAACCCAGATTGCCCGGAGCGTGCGGTGAGACTTGAAGCCATGAACGCCCACATGGTCTCCGCTCGCCAGATGTGTGCGCTTTCCCGAGTCGGTAATGGAGGTATCGGACGTCACGATCACCCGAAAGGCGCCGTGAGATGCTGTACGGAGGATGAATCCCCGAGGAGTCAGCTGAGTGACGGTCCCTCGCTGGTTCACCGGACCAGGGCTGGAGCGGGCCTGCACCGTTCCCGCATTCGCGTACGCGGCCATATGCAGGCAGAGCAGGATCATTGTTGCCGCTTGCAGACGCCGAATCCACCCGGTCACGGCCCACTCCGCCTCTCAGCACCTGAGGGCAGCATACTTGATCCCGCCCCAGGTTGCACAGGTCGGCACCCCTGACTCGTGTTCTAGTGCATCCGTCCTGTCCCAAAATGTTTGACAGACGGCGATTCCTCTGGTACGCTTGGGACAAGCGTTCTAGGCACTGGAAAGGGACTGGCATGAGGAGCACAGGCGAGCGAATGCGGCAGCGCATTCTGGAGACAATCGCCGAGCTGACTGCGGAAAACAACCGGCCGCCGACCAACCGGGAGATCGGCCAGCATCTGGGGGGCAAGTCAACCGGCCATATCGACTATCATCTGCGCATCCTGCGCGAGCAGGGAAAGATTCACCACGACGCCAAAAAGAGCCGAGGCATCGCCGTCGTGGGCGCAGGCAATGGACTGGAAAGCGAGCCGGTGCCGTTCCCGGGACGACAGGTCCGCGTGGTCGGCACCATTGCGGCCGGCCGGCCCATCGAGGCGGTGCTCGATCCGGACATGCACGTGACCGTACCCGGCGTCGTGGGGGACAACCTCTTCGCGCTGCGTGTGCGCGGCACCTCGATGATCGAGGATCTGATCGACGATGGAGATATCGTCGTCTGCAGGCAGCAGAACAACGCGGATGACGGCGACACGGTGGTGGCCCTCATTACCAGCGGCCCGTCCGAGACTGGCGAAGCGACACTCAAGCGGTTCTACCGCGAGCGAGACCGAATTCGTCTCCAGCCGCGTAACTCATCGATGCAGCCCATCTACGTCGGGCCGGACGAGGTGACTATCCAGGGCAAGGTAGTAACCGTCATCCGCGAGATGTAGGTTTCGAGCTCCTACGCCATACGGTAGCCGAGGGCTTCAGCCCGCAGTGCAGCGGAAGGCAGTGTACCCCTGCGGCCCTGCCGCTTACCGCAGCGACGAAGGCAGGATATCCAGCTGATCGCGATACTTCGCGACGGTGCGGCGGGCCACGCTGTACCCATACTCTTTCAGCCGATTCGCGATTTCCTGGTCGGTCAACGCCGTCTCCTCGTGATCGATCATCTCCTTGATGATGTCCTTCACGCTGAGGGAGGCGGTAAAGAAGTTACTGAAGGGGATGACCTCCCCATTCAGCAGCATCACGTACTTTGCCGCCGTGGCCCGACTCACCGTGGACTCATGGATGCCCGTCTCCTCGGCCAGCATGGCCCGGGTCAGCGGCTTCAAATGCCGAACTCCGTGACGAATAAAGTCTTCCTGATGCCGGACCAGGTAGTCTGTGATCTTCTGCATGGTCTGCCGGCGCTGGTTGATGTTGGCGATGAACATCCGGGCGCGCGACACATAGTGCTGGATGTGCTCCCGGTCCTCGTCGGTGTACTGGCTCACATTGCTGCTCACCTGAGACAGAAGCTGCTGGTACATACCGTTCACTGAAAGGCCGAAGCGGCGGGACTCCACGACCTCAACTTCCAGTCCTTTCTCCCCTTCAGTGATGATGACATCGGGCATGACGTATCCCTGAACCGGCCGGGGGCCGGACCGGGTGGGGACGCTGGGATCCGAGCCCTGCGCGGGAAACGGGTTGAGCTGGGTCTTGATGAAGTCCCACGCTTCCTCTACCTCCGCGGTATCGGTGCCCATCTGCTGCGCGATCCGGTTGAACTTATGCTTGCCCAGATCTTCGAGATAGTCCTCGACCAGCCGGATCGCCAGTGGGTGCTCGGTGCCCTGTGACTCGAGATATCGAAGCTGGAGAATCATGCACTCTCGTACATCCCGAGCGCCGATGCCAGGTGGATCCAGGCTCTGCAGGAGGGTAATGACCTCCTCGACTTTCTCCGGCTCGACATTGAACTCCGAGCACACCTCATAGGTCGAGCAGCGAAGGTATCCGTCGGCGTCCAGGCTGCCGACCAGATATTCCGCGATCGGCATATCCTGCGGGGGCAGAATCGAACCCAGGTCACGGAGCAGCCGCTCTTCCAGCGTCATCTGGGCGGCGACCAGCGTGAGCGGATCGAACTCGTCATCGCGAGATGCTGTCGGGCTATTCCAGGCCAGGTTCTCGAGATATTGCTCAGTCGGGTCTGGCAGGCTTTCCGGGGTGGTGGTGTCTTCCTTCTTCCGCGCACACCGCGAGCAGACCTCTCCCTCGATCGGCTGCCCGCACGTGGGGCAGATTACCAGGTCTACCTGATCGAGAGCCGGGTTCTCACTGATCTCGGTGGCGACTGCGTCCTGCAGCTCCTGTGAAGACATTTCCAGGATGTGATTGGCGGCGATAAGGCGGGGAGACACGCGGGTCTGCATCTCCTGCTGAACATCCTGATTCATCTCCAACATGCTGCGTATGCTCCTTGAGGGTAGGAGGAAAGAAGGTCCCCAACAATTTCACCTTAGCAAATCGCCTTCGGGCTAGAGCTCGACCTCTGCGGCATCCAGTGTGGCCATCGAGGTGACGGTGTCCCCCTTGTTCAGACGCATCACGATCACCCCCTGGGTGGGCCGGGAGATCTCACGGATGCTCTTCACATCGGTCCGAGTTACCAGACCTTCGGACGACATCATGATCACTTCCGGATCGTCTCCGTCCAGCACGCGGGAAGCCACCAGATCGCCCGTCTTTGCCGTCAGCTTGACCGCGGCAATACCCTGGCCGCCGCGTGACTGCACCCGATACTCGCGCAAGGGCGAGCGCTTGCCGTAGCCCCGCTCGGTGACGACCAGCAAGTCCGTGCTTTCCTCTGTCACCAGGTCCATTCGGATCACCGAATCGCCGTTGCGCAGCCGGATGCCGCGTACACCAGCGGCGTCTCGCCCCATGGAGCGAAGCTGTGTCTGCGGGAAGCGAATGGACATGCCTTTTCGGGTCACCAGCATGATCTGCTCGCTGCCGGAGGCGTCGGTCACCCAGGCCAGCTCGTCGCCTTCATCCAGGATGATGGCGCGCAAGCCGTTGCGCCGCACGTTCTTGAACTGATCCAGGGCTGTCCGCTTCACCGTGCCGTTGGTGGTGGCCATCACGAGAAAACCGTCCTGCTTCCCGTGTTCGGTGGTCAGAACCGCCGAGACTTTCTCATTGGGATCCAGCTGAACCAGGTTGGCAACAGGGGTCCCCTTGGCCGTCCTGGTCGCTTCAGGCACGTCATAGACGCGCAGCTGGAAGACACGGCCGCGGTTGGTGAAGAAGAGGATGTTGTCGTGGGTGTTGGTGACAAACAGGCGCTCGACGGCGTCCGCGTCGCGCGTGACCATGCCGATAATGCCCTTGCCGCCGCGGCGCTGCGGCTTGTAGGTGGTGCTTGGAATGCGCTTGATGTAGTTCTTGCGGGTCATGGTGACCACGACTTCCTCGTCCGGCACGAGATCTTCTTCGGTAAAGTCGCCCGCTTCCTCGCGCATGATTCGCGTGCGGCGCTCGTCGCCGTACTTGTCTCGCACCGCCTTCATCTCGTCCTTGACGACTCCGTCGATCTTCCGCGGACTCGAGAGCAGATCTTCCAGACGGGAGATGGTCTTGAGAACCTGGTTGTATTCGTCGATGATCTTCTGCTGCTCCATCGCTGCCAGGCGGGCAAGCTGAATGGCCAGAATGGCCTTGGCCTGGACCTCGGTCAGCGAGAAGAGCTTGATGAGGTTTTCCTGGGCCGCATCCTGCGTCTGGGATTGCCTGATGGCCCGAATTACTTTGTCGAGGTTATCCAGGGCGATCTTCAGCCCTTCCAGGATGTGCGCCCGCTCCCGCGCCCGTTGCAAGTCATACTCAGTACGCCTGCGAATGACCAGACGACGGTAGGCGAGGAAGTGCCGGAGGATCATGTCCAGGCTGAGGACGCGCGGCTGACCGTCTACCAACGCCAGCATATTGAGCGAGTAGTTGGTCTGCAGCGGTGTGTGCTTGAAGAGCTGGTTGAGGACAGCTTTGGGCTGGGCCTCCCGCTTGAGCTCGATGACGATGCGCATGCCCTGGCGGTCCGTCTCGTCGCGAAGATCGGCAATGCCCTGGATCTTCTTGTCGCTGACCAGGTCGGCGATCCGCTCCTGCAGCGTGGCCTTATTGACCATATACGGGATCTCAGTGAAGACGATGGACCAGCGGCCGCCGCGTCCCTCCTCCAGGTGATGGATGCCGCGGATCGTGATACGGCCATGGCCGGTTCCGTATGCCGTGTCGATTCCCTCGCGGCCTAGAATCACGCCGCCGGTGGGGAAGTCAGGACCGCGCACGAACTGCGACAGATCCGTGTTGGTCGCATCCGGATGGTCGATCATGTGCACAGCCGCGTCAATGACCTCGCGCAGATTGTGCGGCGGGATATTGGTGGCCATGCCGACGGCGATGCCGGACGAACCGTTGATGAGCAGATTCGGCACTTTGGCCGGCAGCGTCTCCGGCTGGACCGCGCTGCCGTCATAGTTCGGATACCAGTCGACCGTGTCCTTCTCGATGTCGGCCAGAAGCTCGTCTGTCAACGCAGCCATGCGCGCCTCGGTGTAGCGCATGGCAGCAGCGGCGTCACCGTCGACGGAGCCGAAGTTGCCCTGGCCATCGACCAGCGGATAGCGCATGTTGAAGTCCTGAGCCATGCGCACCAGCGTGTCATACACCGCGGCATCCCCGTGCGGGTGGTACTTGGCGAGGACTTCACCTACCACTGCCGCGCTCTTTCGATAGCTGGATCGCGCCGTCAGGTTGATTTCGTGCATCGCCCACAGAATCCGGCGATGAACAGGCTTCAACCCATCCCGAACATCCGGGAGTGCGCGTGACATGATTACGCTCATGGCGTAATCGAGATACGATTCGCGCATCTCCTGTTCGATATTGATCGATTCTATGCGGCCGGCGTTATCCATTCAATAAGTACCTTTTCCTGTGCAAACGTGAGGCAAATACTGTGCAATTGTACGCTTTTTCAAGCGCCTAGGTCAACTGTTCCAGCCCGCTTACGGGCCAATTCTTGGCTCCGCGGCGCCGCGCACCGCTATACTTTTCGCGACGCAGTTCATGGAAGACGAACTCGTACTTCTCACCTCGTATTTCAACCTCGTTGCCGGACGCAGGCAGGACACGGCCGACACCTTTCGGGTCGACACCGATTTGCCCTCCGCGAGCTCCCCGGACGGCACTGCCGCGCTCTACATCCTGACCGAGTCGTCCACCGGCGGCCATATGGGGCCGCGTGCGCGGCGGCTGGTGGCCGACACCGTCGCCTGGGAGTATTCGAGCCACGCCGACGACCAGCCCGTGGCCAGGCTCAGGGCCGCCCTCCATGCCGCTCATGAGGGGCTGCTGCGCGAATTCGACGGACACGTGGCGGTGGGAGCATCGGTTATCGCCGTAGAGCGCGACGTCATCTATCTCGCCCAGGTAGCGCCCGCGCAGGTATACGTCATGCATGACGAGCGTCTCCATTCTCTTCCCGCCACGGCCGAGGGCAGCTCTCCGTTTGCCCGGTCGCTCGGCGCGCGAACAGAACCGACGATCTCGGTGTTCCGGGATCAAGTAGAGGCAGGGGATGTGGTGGCCCTCTGCTCGACCTGGTTCGATCGAACGGCCGATGCCGCGGATGTACGCGAGTGCTTTGCCGGCGGTACGGCCGACGACATCGCGGAAGCGCTGCTGGATCTTGCCAAGGCACACGACGTCCTCGACGTCACCGCCATTGTGATCGAGGCGGCATCGTCGCACGAGATGGCCGCCCGCGGCGATGACGACCGGCCGGCCGGGTTCATGGAACAGATCGATGTCGCCGTCCAGGCCCTGGCCGGCGTCGGCAGAATGCTCCTGACCGAGCTGCGTCCGGCGCCCGCCATCTACCCGCCTCCGACGAACGGGTCGAGCGCCGACGCGGCCGAGGACAGTGCCTTGCCAGAGACCCACGGCGCGCATTCAATTACGAGTGAGCAGCCGCTGGTCCAGCCGCGCGCGGAACCGGAGAGCGACTTTGAGACTGGCGAGCATCCGATGGTCACGCCCAATCTCTCCCAAACGTCGGAGCCACCCGCTGTCGACGCGGACGCGCTCGACTGGCCGCTGCCCAGCGTCGAGTCTCTTCCCAACGGACAGATTGCCGAAACCCACGGAGAGCCTCCGCTGTCCGACCAGATGACGGAAGAGATTCCTGCCATCACCGCTCCTCCTCCCCGGCGCCGTGCAAAGCGCGAGCCCGCTGCGGAGCCGGCACCTACCCCAGAGCCGGTTTCCGAGCTGGACCAGGTGAACTCGCGCCTGGGTGAAACACAGGACATGAGTGATGTGATTCCACCGGTCCAGGCATTTGAGGAAGCGGCCAGTACCGAGCCTCACCGCATCTATGCCACCAACAATAAAGACATCGACGCCGTCAATCGCCGGCCCCGCCGCTTTGGCGGCCTGAACGCTACTCCAGTCATTCGCCCTGGCCTCGACATTGACCTGCGCAAGCCGGTCTCCCGCTCCACCCCGCCTGCGCTCATCTGGGGCGGCGTGGCCGTGTTCCTCGTTCTCGCGGTGGCGGCGGTCGCTCTGTACTTCACAAGCCACCACGCGCCTCACACCAATCCCTATCCAGCTGCTGTGGCACAGGACCTCAGACGGGCCCGCACTGCGAAGTCAGCGGCGCAGCAGGACAGCTATCTCAACCAGGCAGCCAAAGACATAAACCTGGCTGCCCAAAATGGCTCAACTGCCGCGTCCGTGGCCGCCATGCGAACGCGGCTGCGTCAGACCGGCGACACCTTGCATAACATCACCCGAATTGCCTCTCCGGTCCTGATCACCGACTTCTCCCGGTTCCCCAGTGCCGCGCCCTCGCAGATCGCCAGCGTGCCCGGCACCGTCTATGTCCTCGACCCCGGACGAAAATCGGTCTTCTCCGTGACCGCTCAGCCCAACCAGAACCCGGCGCAGGTATCGGTTGCCGGAGACCAATACAGCGGCTTTACCTTCGGCACGCCGCAACTCCTCGCAACCAGTGGAACCACCGCCTACATCCTCGACAACAACAACGTCTTGCTCCGCGACACTGCCGGGACCACCTCCGCGACCTCCCTGGCGTCCGGCACCCAGACCACCACCCCGAAATACACCGCCATGGACGCCACGCCCGACGGCAATGTCTTTCTCCTCGATTCCGCCGGCGACCAGGTGTGGCGATTCTCCAACGGCGCGCCCCCACCGGCGACCTACTGGGACAGCAATCCACCTACCCTTAAGGACGCCGTCTCGTTCGCCTTCGATAGCTCGTATCTGTACATCCTCAAGTCGACCGGAGGCGTGCTCAAGTACGATCTCGCCAACGTGCCGCAACCGCACCAGTTCACCACCAATCTCAAGACTCCCCTGACGCACCCCACCATGATCTATACCGACGCGGCACAGAAGTACGTCTGGATCGCCGACCCTGCCCACAGCCGCATCCTTCAATTGCAGAAGGACGGCACCTATGTCCGTACCTATCTCTCTGCCGGCCCAATGGACCTCTCCAGAATGAAGGGCATGACCGTCGGTCCTGCCGGTAACACTGTCTACGTGATGGCCGGCTCCAAGCTGTACGACTTCCCGGTTACTCCCTGATGCCTTTCGGCTTTCGCGTCCTCGCCGAGGACGCGCAGACCGAGGCGCGCACCGGACAGCTGACCACGACGCATGGAGTCGTCGAGACCCCGGTCTTCATGCCTGTGGGCACCCAGGCGACGGTCAAAACGCTGACTCCGGATGAGCTGCGGACCGCGGGAGCGCGGATTATCCTCTCCAATACCTACCACCTCTACCTCCGGCCCGGGTCCGATCTCATCAACCGCTTGGGAGGGCTCCATCAATTCATGAATTGGGACCGCCCGATCCTGACCGACAGCGGCGGGTTTCAGGTGTTTTCGCTCAGCCACCTCCGTGCCATTGACGAAGAGGGAGTCCGTTTCCGCTCCCATATTGACGGCTCAGCCCACAACTTCACCCCGGAAAACGTAACCAGAATTCAAGAAGAGCTGGACTCGGACATTGCCATGGTGCTGGACGAGTGCACCTCCTACCCGGTGTCGGAAGAAGAGGCACGCATTTCCATGGAACGAACGTCGCGCTGGGCAGCGCGAGCACAGGAAGTCCACCGGCGGCCCGACCAGGTGCAGTTTGGGATCGTTCAGGGTGGGATGTACCCGCACCTGCGGGAAGAGAGCGCGCGGCAGCTCAGCGCACTCGACTTCCCCGGCTACGCTGTGGGCGGGCTCTCGGTGGGCGAGCCCAAAGACATTTTCTACGCCATGACCGCAATCTCCGCTCGCGCCCTTCCCGCGCACAAGCCGCGCTACCTCATGGGCGTGGGGGCGCCGGAAGACCTCTTTGAAGCGGTGAAGTGTGGGGTGGACATGTTCGACTGCGTGCTGCAGACGCGGCTGGGCAGAAACGGCGCCCTGCTGACTCGAAGTGGCCGCATCAACATCCGCAATGCCCGGTTCAGGGAAGACCCCGGTCCCCCCGATTCATGGTGCGACTGCTATACCTGCCGGCATTTCACGCTCGCCTACCTGCACCACCTGTTTCGGGCCGACGAGCTTCTCGGGCACAGGCTGGCCAGCCTGCACAATGTGCGATGGACGATCAAGCTGGTAGAGGAAATGCGCGACGCCATTCGCGCCGGGAGTTTCGCCGCGTACCACCAGTCGTTTCTTGCGGCATACACGCCGCCTGACGGCACCGTTCGTGACGAGCAGCGAGCCAGCTGGGCGGCTGCGCATACGGGGAAGTAGACCGTGATTGGTGGCGTTATCTTCGACATCGACGGGACGCTGTTGGCCAGCAATGCCGCCCACGCCCACTCCTGGGTGGATGCATACTCCGACTTTGGCTACAACGTGCCGTTCTATCAGCTACGGTGGCTCATCGGCATGGGCGGAGACCGGCTGATCAAGACGCATTTTCCCGGGATGTCTAGCGGCGAGGGAATCGGAAAGGTCATCGCTCATCGGGCAGTCAACGTCTTTCTGGACCGGTACGCACCCGCGCTTCAGCCGACTCCAGGAGCGCGGACGCTGGTCGAACGCGTGCAGCGGGCCGGACTGAAGACGGTGGTCGCAACCTCAGCCAGGCAGAAAGAGCTGGAGGTACTGTTGAAGCTGGCGGGGGTGGCGGATCTGCTGACCGAGGCCACCACCGCCAGCGACGTCGCGTCCACCAAGCCGTCTCCCGAGGTGGTCGAGGCGGCACTCGAGAAAATTGGACTGCCGCCGCATGAGGCGGTGATGATCGGCGACACTCCCTACGACGTGGAGGCGGCGGCGCGGGCCGGCGTCCGCATCATCGGCGTGCGTTCCGGCGGCTGGGACGACGCGTCTCTGCAGGGTGCGGCCGCCATCTATAACGATCCGGAGGATCTCGTGCAGCACTTCGACAACTCCGTGCTGGCAGGTGGCTCGCAATGACGGCGCGGATGCCTGTCTTCGACGGCCACAATGATGTTCTTCTCCGTCTGTGGGAGAAGGGGGGCTCCTTCTTCAATCGAGCCGACGAGGGACACATAGACCTGTCTCGGGCGCGCCAGGGCGGCCTGGCGGGCGGTTTCATGGCCATGTTCGTCCCGTCGGACCGGCCACCGGACGACGGAACCGCCGATATGTCGAACCGGCCGATGCCTCCCACTCCGCCGCTCGAACACGCGCAGAGCGTGATCCTGGACCTGATAGGAC
>JAICWV010000019.1 GCA_025966365.1 Chloroflexota bacterium
GAGTCTCGCATGTCCTCGCCTCCCCGCCTCTATCCTACCGACCTGACTGATGCCGAGTGGCAGATTCTGGAGCCCCTCGTTCCCGCAGCCAAACCGGGAGGCCGTCCACCGAAGTGGACGCGTCGCGCCATCCTGGACGGCATCTTCTACCTGGTGCGCTCCGGCTGTCACTGGCGCTTGCTGCCGCGCGAGTTCCCGCCCTGGAAGACTATCTATCACTACTTTCGCGCCTGGCGCATCAATGGCACGTGGGAACGACTCAATGCCACGCTCCGGGACCGGGAGCGGACGCGGCAGGGGCGCAATCCCCAACCAAGCGGGTGCATCATGGACAGCCAGTCGGCCAGGACCACCAGCGTAGGCGGCATCCGGGGCTACGATGGCGGCAAGAAGCTCAGTGGACGGAAGCGGCATCTCCTGGTCGACACGCTGGGGTTGGTGCTGCGAGCCAATGTGCATGCCGCGGACATACAGGATCGGGCGGCCGTGCCGCAGGTGCTCAACGGGGTGAAGGAGCGGTTCGGCCGTCTGGCCCACATCTGGCTGGATCAGGGGTATACCGGCGCCGGCAGGGCCTGGATCGAGCGGGAGCTGGGCTGGAGTGTCGAGATCGTCAAGCATGCCCCACGGCCACGCGGGATCTGGGTCTTTCCCGGGCAGGAGGTCGATCCTACCATCTTCCAGCGACCCAAGGGGTTCCGGCATCTCCCGCGTCGGTGGGTCGTTGAGCGAACGTTCTCGTGGTTCGGCCAGGCACGCCGGTTGTCCAAGGACTACGAGCGGCTACCCGAGACCGAGGAGGCCATCATCTATATCACCATGAGCCGGCTCATGCTCCGCCGCCTGGCCCGGGCTGCATGACCCTTTTCCGACAGCTTCTAGGTGTCGCATGCCGTGCGCCACGGCGATCAGCCGACCCAGCGCGACGAGAAGGAGAGCTCGCGGCAGCATAAGGCGGTCATCACCAATTTTGGCGGCCAGGTCCGAGCGACGTATGCCAAGACGGGCAGCGAGGAGAGGTCACGATGGGATCCCAGCCGCTCCCACGGTCGCATTATCGACGTTCGGTGGTACAGCATCATACGGACGTGCTGCTACTACGGTTACGTCGATGGTCGACGCACAAGAAGGTCGCGCAGGTATGCTTGCCAGAAGTCTTTGAACGTGATGTCGCCATTCGCTAGGGTGAGCACGTCATCGCGTTCCATGAGTACGACTGTCCGGTTGCGCGTGTTCCGAGATTCGGTTTTCGCTCCCTCAGTGAAGCCGGACATGGACACATAGAGTCCGTTCACAAACGAGGGTCGCTTCGCCAGCTTGCCGGTGATGTTGTAAATGACTTCCGGTTCGAGGGGAGTGCCCTCCCAACGACACTCGATCAGAACCCACTCTGGGTCCGTCATGAATAAGTCCACCTGCTCGGACTCACCCGGAAGGCCCCGCTCGACATGACAGCCGTGGGCCTCAAGTAGGGCCTCAATCATGCCTTCGAATTGCCTACCACGCGCCTGCCGATTGGTGGACCGCTCCAGTGTCTCGAGTTGGCCGCGCACGCGTGCAAGAGCATCGTGATCAAGAAGCTCTCCCTTAATCGCTTGTTCGAATTGGACCGCTGCGGCATCGGCATCTGCCTGATGGACGCCATCCTCCTCCGGCACAGCGAACTGTGGCAGCACCGTGTCTGCTTCGAGCGACCCAGCTATTTCCCGCTCGTCATGCAACGTCCAGTTCACGCCCTCAAGGAACGCCAGCGCCACCGCCCTGGCACGATGATCTTTCGGCATGTGCATGAACTCCCAGTCCGCGAACTGCTCATGCTCCCAGTGCTCGATGACACTGAAGGTGTCAACTGTCGCCGGCCGGACGAATATCCACGCGGCGCTCAAGGTAGCGACGGCCACGACTTCCACCGAGCCGAATAGGGCGAACGTGCCGGGCATCTGCCGGTATTCGAGCTGCCAGTACTTCTCAACCCGATCCCGATACGCGCTGAGGAGCCGCCGAAAGTAGGCGAAGTATGCCTCTTCCCACGCTTCCGTCCACTCGCGGCTCGGGGTGAACGGATAACCAAATCGAACTGGGTATGTCATACGCGATCACTCCCGACTACCTCAGGGACGGACTTCGAAGTGATCCAATCCGGTCCTTTCGTCATCAGGTAATACCGTAAGGCTGGCCATGTAGGGCAATCGGCCCTGCAGGACATCCTAGGACTCCTGCGGACTCTCCTCGACTGCTACGTGACCGCCCGGTCGATACCGCGCGACGAGGAAGCTGTCCAGATCCCCGCGCTTGATACGCCAGCCCGATTTGTCGCTCAGGTAGTACCCGGCAAGCTCGCCGCCGCGCAGCCACCGGCGGACGGTCTCAACCGACACGCCGAGCTCAACGGCCACGTCCTTGACGGTCAGGTATGCCCGTTCATCACTCATAGTCGTTGTACCTCATAGCAAAGCATAACATAGCGCACCGTGTTGTTGTAAATGCAGCAAAGGTGTATTACAGTGTCGTCGTAAGTCGTTCTATGAGGAGGTACTACGATGAGCACCGCACCCTTACCGCACAGTTGGAAACGGGCGATGGAGCGGGCAGCGGCCGATCACCTGCACGCTATCCGGCTGAACCGGCTTGCCTATGCCGTGCGCAGTACGGAGCACGCACCGGGCACCCATCATGTCGTCAGGCTCGATCCGTCGGGGCGAATTGTCGGCTGCTCGGAGTGCCCTGGTTGGAAAGGTCGCCACCACCCGTGCAAACACGCGGGCTGCGTTGCGCGACGACTGCTTCGGGAACAGCGAAAGGATCGGTGATCGATGCGCTGAGAGAGGGAATGATGTCACCCACGATGAACACAATCCACAGAAGGGAAAGAGAGTTGACGATGAAAATTTCCGCCACCGAGACCGGTTCATGCCCCTTCGCGCTACTGTCAGCACCAGAGCGAGTGGTGCGCGTGGAGGATCAGGACGACTACTTGGAGTTGGTTGTCGATATCGCTGAGAGCGGGCTACCGTGCTCATACGTCAGCGTGTCCGCCGGTTACCTGAATGACCGCGTTCCATGCGAGGTCTTCACCAGCACCATTCCTGTTGCCCGCCTGCAAGAAGCACTCGGTGTGCTTGCCGGGGGAAGCCGTGGATAACACGAACTACGTGGACATGCGCATCGCGCAGTTGCGCCGTGATGTCTTCTCCGAACTGGAGGAGATTGAAGGAAGGCTGATGGAAGCGATAACTGAGCAAGTCCCTCAGCCGCTCGATGCAGTCACGATCGTAGGGCTGTCGGCCCTCCTACACGAGGAGGACACGCCTGATCCAATCCGGCTGATCGTTCAGCGCGATGGGAACCGGTTCGGCGCGCGGATCAGGCGGCAGGGCACCGGCTTCGGCGTTCAGCTCACTGACGCGACTGGTCGGCACGTCGTGACCGGTGACGATGAATCACACGAAACGCTGGAGTCGGCTGTAACCGCCGCACTCTACCAGGCAATTGTTTGTAGCGACCGCAAAGGTACGACGAGATAACCAGCAGAGGAACGGGGAGTGGCTGAACACCACTCCCCGTTCTTGCATTTCAGTGAGGAGAAACGCAGTGACACGGCAATACGGAAACGGTGCAATCGCAAGCCTCAAGGACGGCAGTGGCAAGGTAGTCGGATACAGAGGACAGCCGACGATCGGCGGCAAGCGGTACTCATTTAGAGCCAAAACGAAGGGTGAAGTGCGACGCATGATCGACGAGGCGAAGGTCGCACACGCCCAAGGACGACTTCACGCAGATAAGACTCAGACCGTCTCCGAATATCTGTGGGGCTGGCTGGAGACAAAGCGGCGCAGTCAGAATCTGCGCGTGAAGACCCTTGAGTGCTACGAGTTGAACATCCGGGAGCGCCTCGTGCCGCACATTGGGACCAAGAAACTGAGTGATCTCCGACCAGCTGAGGTGCAGGACACCTACAACCAGCTTCTTGCTCGGGGTCTTTCGCCGTTCTCTGTCATTCAAGCCCACCGCCTGCTCCACAAGGCTCTGGCCGACGCGGTGAAGCTGGACATTATCGCCCGCAACGTAACCGAGGCCGTCGATCCGCCCCGCGTTCCTCGCAAGGAGATGAAGACGCTGACCGCTGACCAACTTGAAACCCTGTTCGAAGCGACGCGCGGGGATCGTTTCCATGCTCTCTGGATTGTGCTGGGACTTGTGGGCCTGCGCCGCAGCGAGGCGGTCGGGTTGAGGTGGGGCGATATCGACTTCGAAGCCGGGACTCTGACCGTCAAGCGGGGCCTCCACCGATACAAGCGCGGTGGTGGGCTGCAGTTTACGGAGCCTAAAAGCGAGACGAGCCGCCGTACAGTCCACCTCCCCAAGTCGGTTATCCGTGCCCTGCACGAGCGGAAGGAACAGCAGGCGTTTGAACGGAATGCTGCACGAGGCGGCTGGGAGGAGCATGATTTGGTCTTCGCAACCGTGTTCGGAAAGCCGCTTGATCCGAACCGCGTCAACTACTACTTTCGCAAGGCGCTGGACAAGGCCGGACTTCCAAGTGTCCGAGTACACGACATGCGCCACTCATGTGCAACCGTCCATATGAAGAACGGTGTGAACGGGCCTACAGTCCAGCGGTGGCTGGGGCACAGCAGTATCACTTTGACGCTCGGCACGTATTCCCATGTGAGCGCCGACATGTTGGAGGACGCCGCGGAAAGGATGGACATCTTGTTTGACCGAGAGGGCCACGTCGCCGAAAAGGCGGTGTTGTAAAGGACATTCGTTGCTCGGCCTTGACAATGCGATGCTCGGCCTTGACAATGCGATAGCGAGAACCCGGGCGCAGAGGTATGGATCGGAGCGTTGATCTCAGTCGCGACATCGGGTAAGGTAACGAAGCACGGTGATTCGTGCGTAGCTCCCACGCGCTCAGTCGTCTAGGTGGTCCATGCAAAGTTGCTTGCGCTGTGGCGAACAAGTCGGGGTACTGGTTGGGGCCTGGATCCCCCTTTGTGAACCCTGTGAGTCACTGCTATGCGAGCTCCCCGAAGGATACAGGCACGACGGATATTGTGCCGCGTGTGGTGGGGTGAAGCAGCGAAACGACTACGTGTGCGAGCTATGTGATTCACTCGGGCCAGGGGTGCAGGAAGTGTTCTGTACCGACTGCGGGAAGCGCCAATCCATAAAGGAGGTGCTTGATGCGTGGGAAGTGCCCGATGAAGCTGACGGATACCAGTTGCCCGGCACCGCCGCCTTCTGCCGAGACTGTCTTTTCCGCTGGGCTGACCGGTTGCAGGATACCCAGCTTTCCATAGAGATGAGGGAGAAGCTTCTTGAACTCTATCGCGAGGAGCCGTGCCTTGTGGATAGGCTGCGTATGCTGCCTCTTGGGACACATTTCCCCATGCTGCCCCCCAGATATGGCCGCAAACTCCGCAGTGTAGTGAACTCCGAGCAAATCGGGTGCGCAGATTCACTGCTTGATCCCGAGGCCGAAGAACTTCCTGACCATGTGTGCGCAGGGACAGCGGCTCGCTCTTGCTTACAAGCTGCGCACAGCAGGGACTGGCCCGGCCGACCGTCAGACAGGTCTGTCCTCTTATGGCGCGATGACCACGCGATGGTCTCGGACGACCTTGACGAGTTAATTGCCCAATCGTCACTTAGTGACCCTTACACTCCGCCGTTACTGCCTGTAGTCTTCGACGGTGGAAAGGGTTGGTTCATGATGGCGGTACATCGCACATCGAAATACGGACGTGTGGAAGTGTACGGCACGGCTGACATACAGGGAGAGGCGGAGGGCCTAATTGGCCCTGCTCAACTGAGCACGACAACAGCGCAACCCACCCCCGAAGGGCTTCGGTGGATTCACCAACAGCAGACCGCCCTTCTTGACTGGTATCAGCGTGTTCTTCTGGGCAAGCGGTTTCAGCGCGCTCGTGGCCGTCCACCTGGTTCCTCAGACCTTCTCCGGTCAGCTCAAGCAAAGTATCCCGAGGCGGTCCGCGCGGCAATGCGCGGAAACCGGAACATGCGTGGCCCCTTGACGGCAAGTGATATTGCCCGTGAACTGCAGAAGCTAGAGGTTGATGCCTCCGATCGAACCGTGAGACGCTGGCTGAAAGAAGGCGAGTTACCGGCTCCGAACGATACCGCCGAATAATTTGCCGTTTTCTTGCCACCTGGGCGGGTCAGTGTGACCCATGCTGGACGTATTCGAACCGTACAGCACCCCAGGAGGTAACCGCATGGACGCCGGGCTCACGACCACAACGACAACCGCAGCGCCTCAATCCAAGTCCCGGACCTACCGCATCACGCCACGCGAACTCGACACGTACCAAGCGTGCGCATTCAAATTCGCGGCCGATCGTCGTGGCAAGCAGCAGAAAGTATGGCAACCCCAGCCGAGTAGCTTCCCACTGGCGCTCGGCAACGCCGTCCACGACGCGCTCAACCAGGCGAACCGCCAGGCCATGAAACGAGGGAGCTTGCCAAGCGCCGATGAAGTGTTTGACCGCTTCTGGAATCGCTCCCGATTCGGCTCCACCGAGCAGGAGGTAGAGGCAGCCTACCTCGCGCGGCCAATGGTGGAGCAGTATCTCACCTACGTCACGGACAACGATCTAGAGATCCTGGCGTCTGAGCAGTTCATCCTCACGCCAGAGATGCATATTGGGGAAGGCATCTACCTGATCATCAGTGGCAAGCTCGATGTCCTGTTTCGGCGTCCCGGCGGCGCGCTCATGTATCAGGATCACAAGACAGGGAGTCAGCTCCCGACACCGGACATTCTGGAATACGCTTTGTCGAGCGCGGCCTACAGGGGCCTGGTCCGACGTCTCCAGCCACGCGCCGAGACGATATTGATTAGCCAGCGCCTGCTGTCGACCGGTGCTGAAGTGACTGTTGATCTGAGCGACGACGTAGTCCAGGCCGCCAAGCAGCAGATGGCCGACCTCGTGCGCGCAATGGATGCAGATCCGGCCATGATCAGCGCAGCCTTCCAGCCATCCGAGAACGAGCAGTGTGCTTGGTGCCCGCACCAGTCAGTGTGCCCCCTGCTCGCCGCTGGCAGTGAGGAAGGAGTGGCGTTGTAATGGCCAGGCGTCACGACCTCCCACTGCTTCCTCCCTTCCACTCCTACATCGCCTTCACGAGCATCGACCCCGCCCGGAACAGACGTCGCGCGTACCGCATCGTGATCGTGCCCATGGACCGCGCCTACGCTGTCGTAACGTACCGAGGTCGGGTGAGCGGAACGCAACAGGTGCTGATCGAGCCGTGTACCACGTGGGAAGCGGCGATGGAGCTTGCCGAAAGGCGTGCTCACGACCGGCTCCTGCACGGCTACACCGTCGAATCGGCAGCCTGACAAGCGGGGATGGGTGCGCCACCCGTATCCAGCCTCGCCTCCCACGCTCTCTGTGGAATCCTAAAGTTGTCCAGGAGCTCTCCACCACGGCTAACACGGCCCTTGGGGCTATATGACTGATAAGTAAGCTACACGGATCGCTCAGGAGTCGAGGGGATCATCCGCCCGTCTGTGCTTGATCCGCGTCCAGTCTCCTAGGCCTCGGCTGCCACCGCGGCCAACGTGACGCCCAGGAGCGGCAAGAGCAGCGCCATCCGGGCCGCTCCGCTGCCAAGCTGAAGGACGTGCAGAACGCGGTGTGTGACAGCTAGGTACTAGGGCGAGAACGTGGTTACTTGCGGAGCTTAACGGAAATCCTAGGACTCGCTAGGATCCTCGTGCGTCACGCTGAGGGTGACTTCTACATGCGCCGGGAGTGGTTTGATGCCGCCTTGCTTGCGTAGACAGTCCTCGATGAAAGTGCCAACCGCCATCTCCGGCGATATAACCGCGAAACTGCTGCGGCCCTCCTTCTCCCGCTCGACGGTGTAGTACGTGTTCCCTCCCATCTCTATCGGCCCGGCTGGCACGACTCGGAAGGATACTGTGATTGGGTCCATAGCTTGCTCCTTATAGCCACGAGAGGGGCAAAGCGGTGCCCTGCCCCTCCGTATGCTTGCGCGGCTACTTCCGGACTGGCAGATGTCGTTCGGGAAGTCGGCGAAGTCCGTTCCGTTGACCACGTTGACTATCTGACCGTAACAGTTGATGTCAACCCCAATCTTCTTGTGAGACGACATGAACTCGAAGTCGCTGCTGATCTGGAGAAAGGCGCGCTCACGACCGGCTCTTGCAACGCTACACCGTCGAATCGGCTGCTTGATTTTCATGGGCTGGAGTGCGCGTGCCTCCCGCCCGCTTGTGTTCTCTAGTGGCACTGCGCGGTGGCGGACAGGCAGCTACACTTGCGGAAAATGCCCCAGAATTGCACCGGAGCCCCCAAAAAACGCCGATGCGGGCGGCACCGGATAGACCCCGGCGGACGCCCGCATGGTCAACTTTACGGCTTGTACAAGCCAAACAATCTGGCGGAGAGGGGGGGATTCGAACCCCCGACGGAGTTACCCGTAGCGGTTTAGCAAACCGCCGCACTAGGCCACTATGCGACCTCTCCAGGCAGGCAAATTGTATCACTGGCGGAGGGAGAGGGATTCGAACCCCCGAGGCTCATCACCTGGCTGTTTTCAAGACAGCTGCCTTCAACCGCTCGGCCATCCCTCCGAGCCGCCAAGTCTATTGACTTCGGCGGATTTCCGTCAAGATTCCGCCCGGATCTCGGTCACGCCGTCCATGTACGGCACCAAAGCCTTCGGCACCTCGATGCTGCCGTCCTCGCGCTGATAGATCTCCCAGATCGCCGCCATGCAGCGTCCTATCGCCACGCCCGATGCGTTGAGGGTGTGGATCAGCCGCGGCGGCTCGCCGGGACCGGGGCGGTACCGCATCTTCCCGCGGCGCGCCTGAAAGTCGCCCATGTTGCTACAGCTGCTGATCTCGACGTAGCGGCTCAGGCTCGGCATCCAGACCTCGGGATCGAACTTCTTTACCTGTCCGAATCCCAGATCGGATGTGTTCATCTCCAGAACGTGGTATGGCAGTTCCAGTCGCTGCAATACGTCCTCGGCGAAACCCACCAACCTCGTCAGCCAGTCCGCGCTCTCCTCCGGCCGGCAGAACACCACCATCTCCACTTTGTCGAACTGGTGAACCCGGATCATGCCCCGTGTCTCACGCCCGGCAGCTCCCGCTTCCAGGCGGAAGCAGGGCGTCGCCGCCGTGTACAGGATCGGCAGCCGGTCCGCGTCCAGAATCTTGCCGGCTTCCATGTTGACCAGCGGCACCTCGCCGGTGGGGATCAGGTACATGTCCTCACCGGGAAGGTAGTAGGCATCTTCCGCGAACTTGGGCAACTGCGCGGAGATGACCATGGCCTCGCTCTTCACCGCGTACGGAACCCAGCACTGGGTGAAGCCGTGCTCCTTGCTGTGGATATCGAGCATGAACGCCGCCAGTGCCCGCTCCATCCGTGCCCCCAGCCCTCGAAGGCTGTAGAACCGCGTGCCGGACATGCGGACGGCGTCGGCGGCGTCGAAGATGCCGAGGGCCTCGCCCAGGTCCGCGTGGGACTTGGGCTCGAAGTCAAACGTCCGAGGCGTGCCCCACTTCCAGCGCACCACATTGTCTTCCTCGCTGGTCCCCACCGGAACATCGGGCGCGGGAATATTGGGGACCCACAGCTCCAGATCGTGGAGCTGCGTCTCCAGCTCCGAGATGCGGGCGTCGATCTCGGAGATGCGGTCGCGCAGCCCGGTGGCGCGAACCCGCAGCTCGTCCCGCTGCTCGCCGGTGAGGCTTTTGTCGGAGAAGGCCTTCGAGAGGCGGTTCCGCTCCGCCTTGAGCTCGTCCCCCTCCACTTTCAGTTGCCGCTGCTCGGCATCCAGCGCCAGGATTTGGTCGATAGGCGCCTGGTCGCAGCGCTCGCTCACGGCTTTTTTGACCTCCTCCGGATGGGTCCGAATGAAGTCGCGGCTAAGCATTGGCTTCCTCGCGGCGGCGCAGCAGCGGGAACAGGATGGTCTCGCGGATACTGTGGACGCCAGCCAGGACCATGACCAACCGGTCGATTCCGATGCCCACGCCGCCCGTCGGCGGCATTCCCTGCTCCAGCGCGCGGACGAACTCCAGGTCCACTTCGGCACCCGACTCACGCGCCAGGGCTTCCATCCGCTCCAACTGATCGCCCGGCTCGTTCAGCTCGGTGAAGGCGTTGCCCAGCTCGAAGCCTCCCACGTAGATCTCGAAGCGCTCCGCGATATCGGGCTGCCCCGCCTTGCGCTTGGCCAGCAAGCTTCCCGGGAAGTCGATGGGGTAGTCGATGAGAAAGGTGGGCTGAATGAGGTTGGGCTCGACCATCTCGCTCACGATCTCCTCAATCACCTCTCCCCTGGGAGCGCTCGGGGCCAGCTCCAGATCGCGCTCCAGGGCCTTGGCCGTCAGCTCCTCCACCGTGCGGCAGGTCTTCAAATCGATGCCCGCGTACTGCTGAACGGCATCCCGAACGGTCAGCTTCTGCCAGGGGGGCGACACGTCGATCTCGTGGCCGTTGAACCCGAGAGTGGGTGTTCCACAGATATCCTGGGCCACGGTGGAGACGAGGTCCTCGGTGAGGGCCATGATGTCCTCGTAATCGGCGTAGGCCTGGTACAGCTCCAGCATGGTGAACTCGGGGCTGTGCTTCCAGGAGAAGCCCTCATTGCGGAAGTCCTTGCCGATCTCATAGACTCGCTCCATCCCGCCGACGATCAACCGCTTCAGATACAGTTCGGTGGCGATGCGCAGGTAGACGTCGGCATCCAGAGAAGCGTAGTGGGTGGTAAAGGGATTGGCCGCGGCTCCGCCGTAGAGCGACTGGAGCACCGGGGTCTCGACCTCGATGAACCCACGGTTGTTGAGGTAGTCGCGAATGGTGCGAAGGGTGCTGCTGCGGACCTCAAAGATCCGCCGCGCTTCTTCGTTGGAGATCAGATCGAGGTAGCGCTGGCGATACCGCGTCTCCACGTTGGCCAGACCGTGGAACTTGTCCGGAAGTGGCAGGTACGACTTGGCCAGCAGGACCACGTCCTCCACCCCGATCGATACCTCGCCGGTCCGTGTCTTGAAAACCGTGCCCTCGGCGCCGATGATGTCGCCCGCATCCAGCAGCTTGAAGTACTCCCACTTCTCGGAGCCGAGCACGTCCAGCTTGAAATAGAGCTGTATCTGGCCGGCGCGGTCCTGAATGTGGGCGAAGGCTGCCTTGCCCATCAGCCGTACCCGCATGACGCGGCCGGCAACGCGCACCCGGCTGCCCTCCAGCGCACCGAAGTCGCGGACGACTTCAGTCGAAGGACGCGTGGCCGGGAAGCGATTGGGCAGATAGGGCAGCCCGAGCGCGGCGAGCTGCCGCAGCTTTTCCTCGCGAAGGGAGCGCGAATCGTCAAGTTCAACCATGACTTATGGTATCCGTCCTGTCCACATGAAAGAGCGGCCCGCCAACGCGGACCGCTCTTTGAGTACTTCCAGGCTCGTGGGAGCTAGCCGATCTCCGTGATAATATAGGAGACAGTTCGGGCCGGGGCCTGGACGGAGATGGTCTCTCCCGTCTTGCGACCCCAGAGGGCGCGGCCGATCGGCGATTCGTCGGAAATCTTGCCGTCGTTGGGAGATGCCTCCAGGGAGCTGACGATGGTGTAGGTGCACACCTTCCCGTCGTCGCGCTTCACCGTGACCTTGCACCCCAGCTCAATCTGCGACCGATGGCCGTTGCCGTTCTGGTCGAGAATCCTCGCCTCGCGCAAGGTCTGATCGATCTCCGCCATGCGGCCCATGAGTCGCGCCAGGTCTTCTTTGGCCTGTTCGAACGCGGCATTGTCGGTAATGTCCCCGCCTTCCCGCGCGGAGGTCAGCCGGTCCGCAATCTGCGGACGGACATCATTCCGGAGGTGGGCGAGCTCACGTTCGAGCTCGGCCTTGAACTGGGCCGAGATGATCATGGGCTTGTGGTGGTTGTTCACGGATTCCTCCTACAGAAAACGCCCGGCGCATAACCCTCCCCTGGGTGCTCTGCCGGGCTGAAGAGAGCATCATTGTAATCGCGACTCAGGCGGTTGTAAAGCCCCCTGCGGATCGAATCGATACATCACCCGCCAGAACCGTCCGTTCGCTGCCGTCCGGCAGACGTACCCTCAGACCTCCGCTGCGCTCCACGCGAATTGCCGTTCCGGTCCACTGTCCGCGCTCATCCGACACGATGATTTCACTCCCAAGAGTTTCGAGCCTGGAAACCCATTCTTGGAATACGACATGAGGATACTGTGAGAGCTCTCGAAGCCACCGATCCACGCCGGTGAACACCTGTACCGCCAGGTCCGCCCGATTGACCGATGCCCGCACTGCTTCTGCCACACTTCCCGCTCCCGGTAAATCCGGGTGACAAGAGACGTTTATACCGCAGCCGACCACGACGAAATGCGCGGCGTCCCGCACCACTCTCTCGGCCAGAATGCCGCATACTTTACGACCCTCGATGAGGATATCGTTGGGCCACTTGATGTGCGAATCGACGCCGGTGGATCGGAGGGCGTCGCCTACTGCCAGCGTCATCAAGAGAAGCGCGTCACCTGGGACGGGTGGCATCTCGAACACGAGCGACATCAGCAAGCCGGTGCAGGGCGGAGCCATCCAGCTACGGTCCCGTCGCCCGCGGCCTGCAGACTGGAAATCGGTTAGAACCGCGGTTCCCGGCCGAAAAGACACGCCGGGCAGCGTCGCCGCGACGCGATTGGTGGAGTCAACTTCGGGAAAGTAGATCAAGGTGAACGGCGTTTCCAGCCGCGCGATGCCGCGCTGTATCCGGTCGACGTCCAGTGGCTCGAGATTCACAAGGAGGCTCGCAATACAAAAAATGAGGAAGCGCCCCGTGGGGCGCTTCCTCCTAGTTACAGGCTATACGACTTGCCGCTGGAGGTGATTCAGCGGAGAGCCACCTCCGTGCAGTTCATCACTTCGCCGACGTAACTATGACTATCACTATCCATCTGCACATCACCTCCTTCATTCCTACACGGGCACCTGGATTCGGCTTCCAGATACGCTGTATCCGGTTCGCCATGTCTCGTGCGGTTGCCCTATAGTACCCGGTCTGGAGGACGCGTGTAAAGGGCACGGAACCGGCTGGACAATTCCCGCCCTACAGCTCGTTTTCGGCTTCCCGACGCCAAAAATTGACCTGCCAGAGGGAAATGCACTGTGCTATACTGTTCCGATTCGCGGCCGGGCGGAAAGGACCTCCATGCGCAGCCCTCTCTCGAGCCTCTTTGGCATGTTCTCCAAAGACCTCGGCATCGACCTTGGAACTGCCAATACCCTTGTCTTCGTTCGGGGCCGCGGCGTGGTCATCTCCGAGCCCTCGGTGGTAGCCATCGACAAACGCACCAAGCGCGTCCTGGCGATCGGCGCCGAGGCCAAGCGCATGGTCGGGCGCACACCCGCCAACATCGTTGCTATTCGGCCACTGAAAGACGGTGTTATCGCCGACTTCGAGATCGTCGAAAGCATGCTGCGCTACTTCATTAACCGAGTGCACGAGGAAGTGGCGCTGCTTCCGCGCCCACGCGTGGTGGTGGGCATTCCCTCCGGCGTCACCGAGGTCGAGCGCAGAGCGGTATCCGACGCGGCGGTCAATGCCGGGGCGCGCGAAGCCTACCTCATCGAAGAGCCGATGGCGGCGGCAATCGGGTCCGACCTGCCCATTACCGAGCCGAGCGGAAGCATGATTGTCGACATCGGTGGGGGAACGACCGAAGTTGCGGTGATCTCTCTGGGCGGGATTGTCATCAGCAAGTCGGTGCGGGTGGCGGGCGATGAGATCGACGAGATGATTTTGCAGTTCGCGCGCCGCGAGCACGGTCTGCTCATCGGTGAGCGGACCGCCGAGCAGACCAAGCTCACCGCGGGAACGGCCCATAACGACATTCCGGAAACCAAGGTCATTCTCCGCGGGCGAGATGTGGTCACCGGGCTGCCCAAATCGGTGGAGGTCTCCAGCCGGGAAATACGTGACGCAATTGAGCCGCCGGTGGCGCTGATCACCGAGGCCGTGACCACCACGATCGAGGAGACGCCGCCGGAGCTGATCGCCGACATCATGGACCAGGGCATCACGCTGGCGGGCGGAGGGGCGCTGCTTCAGGGTCTGGACCGCCGCATCGCCGAGGAGACCAAGATGCCGGTCACAATTGCCGACGACCCCCTCACCTGCGTCGTTCGGGGCACGGGACGGTGCCTGGAGGATCTGGATACGCTACGCAAAGTCTTTGTGTCTCCACAGGATGGACGGGCGCCTCGATAACCGGGCGGGCAGAGCATGGTTGAGACTCGCGGAGGCCGGCGGTTTGCTGTTCTCTTTCTCGTCGGCGCATTTCTGGTTCTGATCCTCGGCCGCTGGATCAGCCCGGTGGACCACGTAGCCATGAGCGTGACCGCTCCCTTTGCCGCCGTCATCAATGGAGCCGCCAACGGCGTCGGCGACACCCTCTCGGGGTTCCTGAACGCCGGGCAGATTCAGGGGGAGAACGCTGCCCTGAAGAAGCAGAACGCTCGCCTCATCGAGCGCCTGGTCAAGCTGCAGTCGCAAGCCCACGACGATGCTCAGCTTCGCCGGATGCTGAACTTCGAGGATGGGAATTCGCACATGGATTATCTTCCGGCCCGGGTGATCTATAGCGACCCCACCGGATTGGGATCGTACATCGTGATCAACAAGGGATCGCGCGACGGGCTGCGCGAAGGCATGACGGTTCTCGACCAGGACGGTTACTTTGTCGGAAGCATCACCGATCTCGCGGTGACCTCTGCCAGGATCCTTCTCATGCTGAGCCCGAGTAGCTCGGTCGCTGCCATGGACCACAATACCCAAGCGCAGGGACTGATCGAGGGACGCTACGCGGGAAGCCCCGAGCTGAAATACGTGCTCACCGGAAGCAAGCTTCATGTGAACGACCTGATCGTGACCCAGGGACAGGCCAATCTGTATCCGCGAAACCTGGTGATGGGCCAGGTTGTAAGCGTGAGTCGGAGTCCGCAGAGCGTCTTTCAGACGGCCCAGATTCATCCCGCGGCCGATTTTGCCCATCTCGAAATCGTCCAGGTCGTCCGAAACTGGATTCCGCATTACCCGGCAAGGCTCATCAACCCACATTGAACGCTCGAACCTTCCACCCCGGTCTCTTCACCGCGCTCTGGCTTCTGCCGGTCCTGGCCCTCCTGCAGGCCGCACTCGTCAGTCACATCGCGGTGCGGGGAATCCTCCCCAGCATCGTCTTGATTGCCGTGGTCAATTGGGGAATCCTCCGCGGTGCCGACCAGGGCATGCTCTGGGCGTTCATCGGAGGTATCATGCTGGACTTCTATTCGGGATATCCCTTTGGCACCAGCACGGTCGCTCTGGTCATCGTCGCCAGCCTGGTCAGCCTGGGTGAGGGCACCTTCATCCGTACCCACGCCTTGCTGCCACTGCTCACCGTGCTCGGCGCCACGCTTCTGTACTACCTCATCGCGCTGTTTGTCCTTCAGAGCGCCCAAGAGCCGGTAGACTGGGTGCGCATCATGCGCTATATCGCCCTTCCCGCCGCTGTCTACAATGCGCTCCTCAACATCGTCGCCTATCCCCTGATGCGCCGTCTGGACGCGCGCGTCTATCCCGTTCCGAGGGCAAACTGGTGAGAAAGAAGACCAAGTTTCTCCTCCTGCGCTCCCTGATCATCCTGGTCTTCGCAGTTCTGGCGGGGAGGCTGTGGTATGTGCAGGTGGTGATGGGGAGCTATTACAAGGCGCAGGCCGATACCAGCAAGATCCGGCTCGAGCCGGTTCAGGCGCTGCGGGGGATCATTTACGACAACAAGGGCCGGCAGCTGGTGTGGAACGCGCCCAGCTGGGACGCGGAGATCGTCCCCCACGGCATTCCGGACGGCCAGGCCGCACGTATCTACTCCCTCCTGTCCAGGCTGCTCGGCAACCATCCCACCGCCAGGCAGATCGCGAAGATTGTCAAGGAGAACCAGTGGCAGCCGTATGAGCCGGCTGTCATCAAGCAACACATCAGTGCCTCAAAGGCGATGCTCATCATGCAGATGCATACGCGCCTTCCCGGCGTGCGCGCCGATCCCACCACCGTGCGCGATTACAACCTGGATCCAGCCATGTCGCTCTCACACATTCTGGGCTACTCCGGGATCATCGGCGCCCAGCAGTACGCCGACATGAAACGCCTGTACCCGCGTGAGCACATCACCTCGCTCGATCAGGTCGGCCAGACGGGCATCGAAGCGGCTCTGGACCCGTATCTGCACGGGTCCAACGGAACGGAAAGGGTTGAGGTGGACGCGGGAGAGCGGCCCGTCCGCACACTCTCCAGAGGCACGTCTGTCACCGGCGACAGCGTCTATCTCACCATTGACGCCAGACTGCAGCGGCAGGTAGCGTCCGATCTGGCGGCTGCCCTGAACCACGTGGGCCTGCGGCGAGGAGCGGCGGTCGTCGAGGACGTCCGTACCGGCAAGATCCTGGCGATGGTGAGCCTGCCCAGCTTCAACAACAACTGGTTTTCCACGCCGATCACTCTCAAACGCTACGACTCCCTGCTCCACGATCCAGGCAAGCCGCTGAGCGACGGCGCGTATCAGGGTGTATACGCGCCGGGGTCCATTTTCAAAGTCATCACCGCCACGGCGGCACTGCAAACCGGCGTTGCTACCGGCTCCCGCATCGTGGAAGACACCGGGCAGATCAGGCTCTGCAGCATCTATGACGCCAACGCCTGCCAGGTCTTCAAAGGGTGGACGTGGCCGCGGCCGCTTGGTCCGGAGAATGTCGTCCGCGCGCTGGCGCAATCGAGCGATATCTACTTCTATACCATGGCCGGCGGCAACCCCAATATCGATCCCAACATGCCGTATATCGGCGCCAACCGTCTGCATCACTGGGCCCTGCAGTTCGGACTGGGCAGCCCCCTCGGCATTGAACTGCCGGGTGAGGCTGGCGGATTCATTCCCTCCGCGAGTTGGTTCGACAAGCTAAAGCCGACCCCCGGAGTGAAGAATCCCGGAGACGAATGGCACATCGGCAACACCTACAACATGGGCATCGGGCAGGGGCAGAACCAGGTCACGCCGTTGCAGATGGCGAACGTTACCGCCACCATCGCCAACGGCGGCACCCTGTACCGCCCGCGCATCGTGGATCGCATCACGGGACGCATCACGCCCCGCAAGGGTGTGTCCAAAAGGACGCGTACCATCCTCCCCTTTGTTCCGCAGATCATCCGCCGCGGCTTCATCGATCCGGGCAATCTCGCACTGATCCAGGAAGGGATGCACGAGTCGGTGACACTCCCGGGATGGGAGGGAACCAGCTATTACGTCAAGGACCCGCGCATCGATGCCGCCGGCAAGACCGGCACGGCGGAGGCGACCGGTGGCGCGAACGCATGGTGGATGGGCTATGCCCCGTTCAACAACCCCCAGATCGCGGTTGCCGTGGTCGTGCCCAATGCCTCATCGGAAGGCGCCTATACCGCTGCTCCGATCGCGCACAAGATCTTCGAGGACTACTTCCACTACAAGCCCACCAAGCCGGACTGGCTGGTGGACGTCTCCCGCCAGCTCACCTCGACCAACGGATCCGCCTGAGATGAAGCACTGGCGTAATTTTGATCTGCAGCTCGTCGGCATTCCCCTGGGACTTGTCTTTTTCAGCGTGCTCGTCCTGTTCGCCATCTCGCGCTGGCCGACGTCAGGCGTCAGCATTTCCACACCCGTTCACCAGGCGCTGTATGCCGTCATCGGGCTGGCCCTGATGTTCTTTCTGACCAACTTCGACTATCGCCTGCTGCGCTCGCTGTCGCTGCCGATGTACCTATTCGCGATTGCCCTGCTGGGTGTGGTCCTGGTGCTGGGCCATAGCGCCTACGGCGCCACCCGCTGGATCAACCTGGGCATTCTTCCGCTGCAGCCGTCCGAGCCGGCCAAGCTCTTCCTGGTCGTCTTGCTGGCCAAGTTCTTCGCCGACCGCGAAGAGCGCATGGGATCGCTCAGCACGCTTGCCATCTCTCTTGTACTGGTGGTCGTTCCTGCCGCCATGGTGCTCATCCAGCCGGATCTGGGGACCAGCGCTGTCTTCTTCGCCATCTGGGTGGGCATGGCACTGATGGCGGGCATGCCTACCCGATACCTCGCTTCGCTCGGCGTTGCGGTTATCGCCCTTCTGCCCATCGTCTGGCACTTCATGGGCACGGTCAAGCGCTTCCAGTACACCCAGGACCGCCTGCTCATCTTCCTGGACCCGCAGAAGGACCCGCTGGGATCGGGCTACAACGTCATTCACTCGCTCATCACCGTTGGCTCCGGCGGCTTCCTCGGCCACTGGTTCAGCGCCGGAACGCAGAGCCAGCTAGGGCTGCTGCGGGTCGAAGACAAGGACTTCATCTTCTCGGTCATCGCGGAGCAGATCGGCTTCGTCGGCATCTTGCTGCTTTTCGCCGTTTTCGTGACCCTTCTTATGCGCATCGCGCGCGTATCGTTCATGGCAGCCGATACATACGGGCGGCTGCTGGCCACGGGTATTCTCTCTATGCTGATGTTCCAGATCTTCGTGAACGTCGGGATGAACATCGGCCTGATGCCGGTGACGGGCATTCCCCTGCCCCTCCTCAGCTATGGAGGCAGCTCACTGATCACCACGCTCGCCTCTTTCGGCATCCTGCAGAGCATCCTGCTCCGCCATCAGAAGCTGGTCTTCGCCGCCGGCTGAAGCAGGTCCAGAGCGGCGCGGACCATCGCTCCCACCGTTACCAGCCTCATGCAGATCGGATCGCCGAGCGGACATTCCGCCGTTGCCGCCATGGAATAACACGGGCTGCAGACGATGTCGCTGCGGAGAAGCTGTACCGGCGCCACCGGCCGGTACGGGCCATGGATCCGCGGATCGGTGGGCCCGTACACGGCGAGGACGGGACGTGCCGCGGCAGCGGCAAGGTGGAGGGGGCCACTGTCGCCGCTGACAACCAGATCGGCCCGAGCGATCACGCCGATCAGCGTTTCGATGTCGGTTTTTCCCGCGAGCGAGACCATCGGCACGCCCGCGCCTCGCCGCACGGCCTCAGCCAGCGGGGCGTCCGCCGCCGAACCGATAAATGCGAATTGCACGTCCGCCCGACCGGATAGGTCGTCGGCGAGGCGGCTCCAGTTGCCGGCCGGCCAGCGTTTGGCCGAGCCATTGATCGATCCGGCGTGGATCAGGACCAGCGGCCGTGTATCGTCAATCCCGGCCCCATCCAGTACTCGGCGGCCTGCTGCCCGCACGCGCCCGGGCACCGGAAGCAGTGGCGGGCCCTCCAGAGGGGGCGCGCCGAGAGTTTCCACCAGGCGGCTCACATAGTCCGTATCGGGGATGCGCCAGTCGAAGCGGCCGCCGGGTACGGGATCGGTGAGGAGGTGGGGGTATGCCTCGCTGGCATACCCAACCGTCCGCGGGGCTCCGGACATATGCGCCCAGAGACTTCCCATCTGCCCTGACAGACTGACGGCAACATCGAATTGGCGGGCGCGGAGGGCTTGCATCGCCAGCCAGTAGCGGAGCCAGGTCCGAGGGTCGAGCAAGCCGCGGAGGGTGCGAATCAGGTTGGTGTCGACCGTGAATACCTCGTCCACCGAGTCATAGAGCCGGGCCAGGGGAGCCGTGTAGGGCAGCACCAGAACCGCGATATAGGCGTCGGGGTAGCGCGCCCGGAGCTGCTGCACGCCTTGCATGGAATGCAGCACGTCGCCCAGGAGGTCGAGGCGGATCAGCAGGAACCGGCGCGGCTCGCCTGTGGGCCGCGGCCGGTCGGCGCGCGTGATTTGCCCATACATCGAAAGAGTCCGCCGAGCGGCCGATCGGACGGCACCCCGAAGCCAGGGGCGCGCCGAGTTGCGAAGAGACACGTCCTATCGCGGCCCCGGCCCGATGACGAAGGTGATGTCCCCCTCGGCTGCGATCTCTCCGTCGACGGTCGCCACGCCGTGCCCTTTGCCGGCCCGCGATCGAAGCTGCGTCAACGTGACCTCGAGACGCAGGACATCCCCGGGCACCACTTGCCGGCGAAAGCGGAAGTTATCCAGACCGGCGAGATAGGCGATGCGGCCGATCATGTCTCGCGACGGCAGGATCGCCACCGCCCCGACCTGAGCGAGGGCCTCGGCGATGAGCACACCGGGCATGACTGGAAAGCCGGGGAAATGGCCCTGAAAGAACGGCTCGTCCACGGTCACCGCCTTGATGCCCACCGCCCGAGACCCGGCCTCCATTTCGAGGATCCGATCCACGAAGAGAAATGGATACCGGTGCGGAATGACGCTCTGAATTTCCGGCGAGCCCAGCTCCGTCACGTGCCACTCTTGACCGGAGCACCCGCTGTGATGCGCGTCCCGTCGCGGCCCGCGACGGCAGCTGCCAGATACTCGACCGAGGTGATGATGACGCGCTTCCCTCCAGCTTCCAGAAAAGCGATTGCGGCCTCCACCTTGGGTCCCATGCTTCCTTTGGGAAACTGCCCGTCGGCATAGTGGCGGCGAATCTCGTCCAGTGATACGTCATGGAGGGGCCGCTGCTCCGGCGTTCCGAAGTCCACTGCCACCGCCTCCACTTCAGTGAGCAGCACGAGGACGTCGGCCCCGACCAGCGTCGCCAACTTCTGCGCCGACCGATCCTTGTCAATCACGGCCTCGACGCCCCGGTACGAGCCATTGGATGTCCGCACCACGGGCACGCCTCCGCCGCCGGCAGCAATCACGATCTGTCCGGCATCAAGAAGGGCTCGAATCGCGGGCCACTCCACGATGCTCTGGGGCCGGGGCGACGGGACCACCCGCCGATAGCCGCGGCCCGCGTCTTCGACCATCTGCCAGCCCGCCTCGCGCTCCATCCGCTCCGCATCGGCTCTGGCGTAGAAGCGGCCGATGGGCTTGGTGGGCGCGTCGAAAGCGGGGTCGTCGGCCGCGACCTCTACCTGCGTTACCAGCGAGCACACGCCCGCTTTCATTCCCTCGCCGTCGAGGAAATTGCCGATCTCCTGCTGCAGAAGATAGCCAAGCTGACCCTGGGTCATGGCGCCGGCTACGTCCATGGTCACCGGCGGCACGACCTCCGCGGCCAGGTCGGACCGGAGCATGATCTCGCCAACCTGAGGACCGTTTCCGTGCGTGGCCACTACCCGGTGGCCCGCAAGGATCAGACGTCCGAGCTCGATGCTCATGCGCCGGACGTTCGCACGCTGTTCCTCAACCGTGCCGCGCTGGCCCGACGGAAGAATCGCGTTGCCACCAAAGGCGATTACCAGCACATCAGGCACCTGTCTTCCTCCCTCCCGAAATAGGTCACATTCTATATCCCGGAGCCATTTCGAGGATAGACGCGATGATATAATCATCCGCCCCTGCGACACTTCCTTCATTCGTCAAGTCTTCGGAGTGCGTCTTTGCCCCGATCTTTCCTGAGTCAAAATGACCTGTCTCCGACAGAAGTTCGGCGGGTCTTTGCCCTGACGCACACCCTCAAGCAATCGAAATTGGTGCCGGCCCTACAAGGGCAGTCACTGGTCATGTTCTTTGAGAAAGCGTCCACACGAACGCGCCTTTCATTTGAGATCGGCATGACTCAGCTCGGGGGCCACGCCGTGTATCTCGACCGTGAGTCGTCTCAACTCTCGCGCGGAGAATCGGTTCCCGACACCGCTCGGGTGGTCTCTCGCTATGCCGACATCATGATGGCGCGGGTGAACGAGCACGCGACGGTGCAGGCTCTCGCCGATGCCGCCTCCATTCCCGTGATCAATGGCCTGAGCGATGAAGAGCATCCGTGTCAGAGCATGGCCGATCTCTTCACCATGCTGGAGCATAAGGGCCGGGTGGAGGGCTTGACGGTGGCATACGTCGGTGATGGCAATAACAACGTGACGCACTCCCTCATGCTCGGAGTAACCCAACTGGGCGGGTACATGCGCGTGGCCGCTCCTCCGTCTTTGCAGCCCGCGGAGCGTTATGTCGAGGTGGCCCGCGCGAACGCAGCACAGTGGGGCGGAAGCGTGGAGGTGATGACTGACCCGGTCCGAGCGGTTTCAGGCGCCGACGTGGTCTACACCGACGTGTGGGTCTCGATGGGCCGCGAGACCGGCCGCGAGGACAGGCTCCTCACGCTTGAACCGTATCGAGTGGACGAGAAGCTGGTCCGGCACGCGGCCGATGATTACATCTTCATGCACTGCCTTCCTGCCCACATCGGGGAGGAGGTGACGGGCGACGTGGCGTACGGTCCCCACTCCGTCATCTTTGATGAGGCGGAGAATAGGCTGCACGTTCAGAAAGCGCTCATGGCGTACCTGCTAGGAGTATCGGAAAGGGTAATGAGATGAATCAAGAGCACGTGGATTTCCTTCGCTGGCTCGTTCCCGGTCTTCAAGACGTGCCCATGTCCAGTCCCTACTGGACAGATCAGGCAGAGCGCTACCTTGCCCTCACGACACAGGATCGCGACGTCTACCCGGTCATCGACCACACACGCGGCCGGGGCGTGTGGATGTACGACCTGGAGGGAAACCAGTACCTCGACATGACGTCCGGCGTGGCTGTCCGCGCACTTGGCTTCCGCCCCGAGGGAATCCACGAATTCGAGGAGCGTCTGGGCGATGTGGCCGAGGAGCTGCCCGGACACGACTTCGACAACATCCCCGAGATCCTTCTCGCCCAACGCTTGACGCAAATCACGCCCGGCGACTTCGACAAGCATGTCTTCTTCACCACCAGCGGAGCCCGCGCCGTGGAAACGGCGGTGAAGTCAGCTATCGACCTGACTGGCCGCACGCGCTTTGTCGCCTTCCGTCCTGCCTTCCATGGCCGGACCGGCTACGCCCTCGCCTTGACCGCGAGCAAGGCCATCCAGAAGGAGGGGTTTCCACAGGCGCTGGCCGTCACCCGCACGCCGTACGCCTACCCCTACCGCAGCCCGGTTGGGAGCGATCCGGACGCTACAGCCGCGTACGCTCTCCAGCAACTGAGCGACGCCATCGCCGATGAGGGCCGCGACATCGCAGCCATCGTGGTGGAATCCCTTGCCGGGGAAGGCGGCATGATTGTCCCGCCGGATAAGTTCCTCCGCGGCCTGCGCGCGATCGCCAACGACCTGGGCGCGCTCCTGGTTGCCGATGAAGTCCAGGCAGGGCTGGGCCGCACCGGCACCTGGTGGGCCATCGAGCAGGCGGGGGTGGTGCCCGATCTCATCTGCACGGCCAAGTCGCTGGGCGGCGGCATCCCCATGGGAGCCACCATGGGCCGGGCCCCCATGTTCACGACAGGGTCCCGGCACTCGGAGACCTTTTCCGCCGAGCCCCGCGCCGCGCTCCTGGCGCTCTTCACTCTGAAGCAGATCGAGGAGCGAAACCTGATGCAAAACGCGGCCGACGTCGGCACCCACATGATGCAGGCGCTCCACGAGCGCCTGGCCGACTGTGACCAGGTCGGCGAGGTACGGGGACGAGGCTTCATGATGGGCGTTGAGTTCGTCGAGGACCGGCAGAGCAAGCGAGCGGCACCCGATGTGCG
This sequence comes from Chloroflexota bacterium, assembly GCA_025966365.1. Taxonomy (GTDB): domain Bacteria; phylum Chloroflexota; class UBA5177; order UBA5177; family UBA5177; genus JAICWV01. Next base: position 23,575 of record JAICWV010000019.1, read on the forward strand.
AAACGCCGTGGTCAAGAATTGCGTCTTCAAGCAGCGGCTCTGGGTCCTGGGCGCGGGCCGCAGCACGATCCGCTTCCTGCCTGCTCTGACCACGTCCGAGGAGGAAGCCATGGAGGCTGTCGAGCGCTTCGTGCGTGCGGTAGGAGAGGAAACCCGATCGCTCGCCGGCCGTACGCAGGCAGCTATCGCTTCGTAGCTCATCAGCAATCGCCACAGGAACGAGGGACCGGGATGTACAGCGTCCCGGTCCTTTCTCTCTGTCGCGTGGATGGCACACATTCTGCACTTGGGATGCCGACGACAATACCTCGCTCAGTGGGGAAGAGCGATTTTGGAGAGAGCGATGGACGCCTGGGTACAGAGACTAAAGACGGCATACGATGCCGGCTACTACAAGACAGAGGCCGAGGAAGCCCAGCAAGTTCCCTTTCCGTGGCAGAACAAGACCTGCAAGAACTGCCCGTTCTGGTCGAACAGCATCTGCCAGGTCTATGCGGAGTATCGAAGCTCAACGGCGCACACCTGCTCGTACTTCGACCCCTGGAATCGTCAGCAGGCACAGAACATCATCCAGGAGCGTCAGTGGCAGGGATTCCGCCGCTGGTGGGAGTGGTTCAACGACCGGGGCGCGACGCGCTAGATACCGGGCCGAATTTCTCCGCTGTCTTACCCACTGATCCATCCGGGGCTCGCCGAAGGGCGGGCCCCTTTCCGTCCTGTCAAAATACTCGGTATACTGCTACCACTGCCGCGATGTAACCGCGGAGCGAAGAACATATGGGGACGGGCTGGCGCACCTGCGAGCCGGACTTGATTCCGGTGGGACTCGGCCCTACTGACTAGCGTAATGGGGGCTCGATGTCCAGGCCGGCTACTTTTCTCGCTGTACTCGCTATCGTCTGCGCAACGCTCGCCATCCGTCCTGCCCACGCCGCACCCGTTCCGTCCGGGAAGCGCGTCGCCGTCTTCATCTGGCTGAAGGGCGCCCCGCTGGGAGCCGACCAGCACTTCCGGGCGCGGACGGCCCGGACGCACAATCACTACCTGCTCGACCCGGCTTTGCCAGCCGCCCGCTGGTACTCTTCCAGGATGCTGACATACCACAAGCAGGAAGTGGCCTACCTGCAGTCTCATCACGTCGACGTTCAGGTCGTGCGGTACTTCAGCATTCTGTTCAATGGCATCAGCGCCACGGTGCCCGCCTCACAGATGGGTTTGCTGCGCCGCGCAGTCAACGTCACCCAGGTCACCAAGCAGCAGGTCTACAAACCTATGCTGGACAAGAGCATCGGCCTCATCCACGCGCAGGAGGCCTGGCCGGTGGTGGGAGGAGAGGCGAACGCCGGCAAGGGCGTCTTCATCGCTCAGATCGACACCGGCATCGACATCACCAATCCCTGTTTCAGCGACAAAGGCATGCCGCCGCCACCGTCGTTCCTCCGCGGGCGCGGAGACCCGAAGTTCGAAAACAACAAGGTGATCGTCGCGCGGGCCTATCCGGTCAATCCCGGCGATAATCCCTCTCCGGCGGACACCGCCGGGCACGGCACCTTCGGCGCCGCCATCGAGGCATGTGACTACAACACCAAGACGCCGGTGGGGACGGAGGTCAGCGGGGTCGCCCCTGCCGCTTACCTCATGAATTACAACGTCTTCCCGTCCTATCCCAACACGGAATCTCCCTCACTGGACACATTCCTGCCCGCGTTGGAAGATGCCATCTCGGATGGCGCCGACGTGGTCAATTACAGCGCCGGGTACAGCTTTGGTGCCGACGACTATCGGCTCGATCCAGACGAGCAGGCGATCGAAGTGGCGGCACGAAATGGCGTGAGCGTGGTGGTCGCGGCTGGGAACGCCGGACCCGAGAGCCAGAGTGTATCCTCGCCTTCCGCCGCCCCCGATGCCATTTCGGCCGGGGCAACCACCAACTCGCACGCGCTCCACACCACGGTGAAGGTCGGTGGCCCGACGGCGCCGCCGGACTCGCTCTCGCTGATCCAGGACGCGCCGTCGGTGTACCGGTTCTCCTCGCCCGTTGGACCGGCGCAGATCGTGCCGGCTGGGTACGGGCGAATGACCGGCGATACGCTCCCACCGGGAGAGCCGGCCAACAGCAATCAGGTGAATGACTTCGCCGGCAAGGACTTCAAGGGAAAAATTGCCCTGGTCGAGCGCGGCAAGCGCTACTTCAAGGACATGATTGCGAACGCCAAGAAGGCTGGAGCCGCGGGCGTCATCGTGTATGACAGCAATCCCGCGGGTTTCGAGTTGCAGGAGATGCCGAACGACTCCAATTTCCCGGCTGTGTTCGTGAGTTACAAGGACGGGACCGCCCTCGCCCAGTGGGTGACCGACCATCCTGATGCCACGGCCACGCTTGACCCGACCATCAGCTTCTTCAGCCAGTCACCGGACCTGCTCACCGACTTCAGCTCCCGCGGGTACGGCCCAAACTACCTGATCAAGCCCGATGTAGTCGCCCCCGGGCAGGCTATTTACTCGGCCGCGGAAAGCGAGTACCCGCCCGACAACAAGAACGTCAATGTCGGGGATGTCTACGACCCGTCCGGCTTCACGACTGCCGACGGCACCAGCTTCGCCGCGCCGCACACCACCGGCACCGTCGCCCTGCTGAAGGGACTGCACCCGACGTGGACGCCTGCCATGCTCAAGTCCACCATTCAGGGCACAGCTCAGATGAACATCCACGAACAGGCGGATCCGTCGAAGGTCTCCAGCGTTATGGAATCAGGGTCGGGGCTGATTGATGCCGAGGCGGCCGTCGATGCCAACGCTTACCTGCTCCCCTCTGCAGTCAGCTTCGGAGCGGTAAACCGGGGCTATGGAGCAGTGCAGCAGACATCCCACGTATCCCTCCACGATGCGAACGGAGGGGCGGGAACCTGGCAGGGAAGCGTCTCGTGGATAGACGGCGGGTCCGGTGTTTCACTGACCGTTCCGTCTTCACTGACGCTGGCTGCAAACGGCACCTCGGACATCCCGTTACAGCTCAATGTGTCCGCGTCCGCCGCGGCCGGAGACTATGACGGCTACGCCGTCTTCACCAAGGGCGGCGAAACGCTGCACGTTTCCTTCATGGTGCATGTAGCGACCGTTCCGGTAAAGCAAGGCAGCGTTCTGCTGGTGGACGATACCTGGAGCCGGTTCCAGGCGCCATACCCCATGCCACCGATCAAGCACGTGGACGTCTCGAAGTACTACACAGACGCGGTCGCGAAGATCGGCAAGAGCTCCACCTACTGGCCCGAGAACACGCAGGGTACGCCCAGCCTGTCCGATATGAAGCGTGCCTCGGCCGTGGTCTATTTCACCGGTGCCAATCTCAACGACTTCTCGTCCGAGAACGGAAACGTGGAAGGACTGGATGGACCGATCACGCCGACGGATTCCTCGATCCTGGATCAATACCTGCAGTCCGGTGGCCATGTATTCGTAACCGGTGAGGCGAGTGTCCTCTCAGTTCCCCTATTCATGTACGTCGTCCTTGGTGTGAACACCGATCTGTTCAGTCTCTATGACACCGACACCAACGATTTCGCTCATACCGGCACGGTGTCTCCACCCAAGCCGAGTACCCATCCTGACTCCGGGGTGGGGGCGTACAAGCGGGTCGGCCCGTTCCTGGGGCTCAAGCCAATCGACCTCAGCTCGAAGGGGGACGGTGCCCGCACCAACCTTGCCCAGTTCAACACCCTGCTTGGCGACTTTGTCGGCGTCGCCGGCTTGCAGCCGGTCCACGGAAATGTTGCAGGATACGGGACCGCGTACGGACAGTGGGGCATGGCCGCCCCCAAGCAGGTGATCCCTGCCAAGGCCGGCTTGCAAGAAACCGGCGTCACGGCCAGCAACGAGCCGACGCTCTCAAACCCCACGCCGAAATACAAGGGCCGGTCGGTGGTGTTCTCCTTCGGCTTTGAAGGCATCAACGACAATACCGGCTTTGCGACCCGGGCGCAGGTACTCAAGCGCATTCTGCAGTGGTTCAACGACAAGCCGGCGGCCTCGGTCGCGCCGGTTCATTATCCGCACGGCAAGAGCGTGCCGCTACGCGCGGGCTTGAAGTCGAACGTCGGCGCCAGGATCGGTGCCTACCAATGGCAGATCGGTTCCAGGACGCTGGGCGCAACCGCCGCTCCGACGAAGTACCGCTTCCCGCACGCGGGCACCTACCGGGCGCGCGTCCTCGTCACGGATACCATGGGCCACGCCTCGTTAAGCCGCTGGGTGAAGCTGCACGTGCGCTAAACAGGCGTCCCTGAACGGGCTGCTGCCGCCTCAACGAAGGTACCGAAGAGCCGCGCCCACCGCGGGCCGGTGGTCTGCCAGATGCCCTCCGGGTGGCATTGGACACCCATGAGGAAGTCCTCGCCATCACCCTCGATGGCCTCGACCACGCCGTCCGGGGCACGGCCCGTGACGGTGAACCCGGCCGGCACCTCCAGCACTGCCTGGTGATGGAAGGTATTGACGAGGACCTGGCCGGGACCAAGAATGCCGGCCAATCTCGACTCCGGCTCCACGATCAGCTCGTGCGCCAGATGGTCGCGACCACGGTCGCGTACGTCGTGTACGTGAACCTGGTCGAGCTGCGATGGGAGGTCCTGATACAGGGTGCCGCCGCCGGCAACAGCCAGCACCTGGATGCCGCGGCAGATGCCGAGAGTCGGAAGACGGTCGCGTAGCGCCCAGGACGCGAGTGTCAGCTCCAGATCATCGCGTGCTTCGTCTACCAGCCCCAGATTCGGATGCACGTCCTGCCCGTAGCGACGCGGCGCCACATCATCCCCACCGGGGAGGAGCAAGCCGTCAAGCTCAGCATAGATTCGGTGGAGAGCCGCTTCGCCGAGTCCAAGCGGGATCACGATCGGGGCACCTCCGGCGGCGGCAATCGCGTCCACATACTGTTGGTTAACGGCGGAGCGCATGGAGGTCCAGGGCGTCTGCGGGCTCGAAGCGGTCGCGTTGGAGAAGGCGGTAATCCCGATGAGGGGCCGGCGCAGTGCCTGAGCGTCTACCATGGCATTCCATCGTAGCAGGATGGCGACACGGAATGACCGTGGTACGATGAGTCGCTTCAGAGACCTTCATGCCGGACCCCTCTACCGCCCCAACCACGGTCCCGCTCGCGGTCGACTGCGATCCTCTTTCTATCCATGAGGTGGTCGAGGTCGCGTGTGCCGGTCGTGCGGTGACGCTTGGCCCTCACGCCGTCGCCGCCATGACACGCTCCCGGAACGTAGTGGACCGAGTGGTCGAGGACGGGGACGTTGTGTATGGAATCTCAACTGGATTCGGAAAGCTTGCCGACAAGGTCATCCCGCGTGATCTGCTGGAGCAGCTGCAACGCAACCTCGTCGTCAGCCATTCCGTGGGCGTGGGGCCGCCCCTGGATCGCGAGGTTGTTCGCGCCATGCTCCTGCTTCGGGCGGCCGCACTGGCGCGGGGCTACTCCGGAATCCGTCCCGAGACGGTCCGCCACCTGATCGATGTCCTGAACAGCGGCATCATACCGTTTATCCCCGCCAGAGGATCGGTCGGCGCCAGCGGAGATCTGGCCCCGCTGGCTCATCTCGCTCTGACGCTCATCGGCGAGGGCCGGGCCTTTCTGGATGGAAAGGATCTACCCGCCCGGGAGGCGCTGCAACGTCGGGGCCTCACCCCGTGCGTTCTGACGGCAAAGGAGGGCCTTGCCCTCATCAACGGGACGCAGCTGATGACCGCGCTCGGCATACTGATCATTGACGGCGCCCAGAATCTCTTCGAGGTCGCCGACATTGCGGGAGCCATGAGCCTGGAAGCGGTGCGGGGAACCAACCGGGCCTTTGACGCCCGCGCGGCTGCTGCCCGGCCGCATCCCGGTCAGATCACGGTGGCCGCGCACTTGCGCGCGCTGACGGAGGGCAGCGAGATAATGGCCTCCCACCGCCATGACAATCACCGGGTCCAGGACCCGTACTCACTCCGGTGTATGCCTCAGGTCCATGGCGCCTCTCGTGATGCTTTCCGTTTCATCACGGAGGTCTTCGAGACCGAGATCAACTCCGCCACCGACAACCCGCTCATCTTCACCGGCCCTGATGACATCGTATCGTGCGGCAATTTCCATGGCCAGCCGCTGGCGATGGCGCTCGACTTCGCGGCGGTGGCGCTGGCGGAGCTGGCGAGCATCTCCGAGCGCCGGATCGAGGTCATGCTGGACCCCAACTTTAGCGAGCTGCCTCCGTTTCTTACCATGCGGGGCGGCGTCGACTCCGGGTTCATGGTGTCCCAGTACACGGCAGCGGCGCTGGTGTCCGAGAACAAGGTGCTGTCACATCCGGCCAGCGTAGACTCGATTCCAACCTCCGCCAATCAGGAAGATCATGTGAGCATGGGAGTCACCGCGGGGCTGAAGGCGCGCGACATCCAGCGCAATGTCGAAGCCGTGCTGGCAATCGAGCTTCTGGCTGCCGCCGAGGGGCTGGACTATCGCCGCCCCCTGCGCAGCTCGGCAATACTGGAGCAGGTCCACGCGCTAATTCGCTCCGAAGTTCCCCATCTTGCCGAGGACCGAGCCATGTACCCCGACATCGAGGCGGTGACGCGCATGGTCCGCGATGGACGTATTCGCCACGCGGCCGCTGGCGCGAATGACTGATACGGCGCCGGCGCCTCCCGCGGAGCGGTGGACGGTTCCCTGGGGGATCGGGACGGTCATCGCGGCCGTCCTTATCTCCTTCATCAGCCTGCTTATCGGATCAACCGTGGTCGTGTCTCTGGCCGGGAAGAATCCGACGATCGAGTGGGAGATGGTGGGCTATCAGGCTCTCACCCTGGGAGTGCTGATCAGCGCCGTCCTGCTCATCTTGTTTCGGTTCCAGCTGTCGCCCCGAGCGCTTGGCTACCGATTTCCGGGCTGGAGTACCCTGGCCGCCGCCGCCGCATCGGTTATCCTCATCACGTTTGCCGCCTACGCCATTCAAGAGGCTTTCAACGCCCTCTTTCCGGGGTACAACGTCCATGGAAACGTCCGGGAGCTCGGAAACACCATCCGCGGCCACCCCGGCATGGCGGAGAAGGTTCTCATCCTGGCCTGGGCCTCGATCGAAGTGCCGCTGACCGAGGAGACGCTGTTTCGCGGCATTATCTTTCAAGGGCTTCGCACGTTCTTCAACCGCTGGATTCCGTACAGTCTCGCGGTTTTTTGCGCAGCCGCGATCAGCGGGACCCTCTTTGGCCTGGCGCACGGCGAGCCTCATACCCTCCCGATCCTGATCTTTGTCGGCATAGCCCTGGCGTACATCTTTCAGTATGGGCGCAGCATTTTCGCCTCGGCACTGGTTCATGCCCTGATCAACGCGCTGGCCATGATCACGCTTCTCAAGCAGGTATGACCACCCGCATCGTCGTGCTCGCGGATACCCATCTGCCGCGCGGCCATGATCTTCCTCGGCCATTGGAGCGGGAGATCGACGGAGCCGATCTCGTGGTCCACCTGGGCGACTTCACCGGTATTGACCTGGCCGACGCCCTGGAGAAAACGGGCAAGCTCGTCGCGGTGCATGGCAACAACGATGTGCTCGCGATCCGGCATCGCTACCCCGATCGCCGCGAAATCACGGTGGAAGGTCGGACCATTCGCTGCATCCACGGAGACACGGGTGGACGCACGGCAGCCGCGGCGGCGGCCGCGGAGCGAGGAGCCAACATCGTCCTGTACGGGCACAGTCATATGCCCGGGGTTCTCGATGACAACGGCACGCTGCTGTTCAATCCCGGCTCTGCTACCCAGAAACGTTTCGCGCCGTATCGCTCCTTCGGCATCCTGAGTATCGGTGAGGAAGTCGATGCGCAGGTTGTGCCCGTCGAGGGCTAGATTGACCACGCCACGCGCGGCTGGTAGCCTGTCTACTGTGCACTGCAAGGCTGAAACCGAGTGAAACGGGCTCTGGCTCCTGTGGCCTTCGTCCTCACGGCCGGCTTGCTGGGGGGTGTGATCCTCGTCCCGGCGGCAGGGGCGGATGACGGTACCCCGACGGCGGTGACCGTCGTTTCGGAGACGGTAGTTCCGAGCATCGTCATGGTCTCACCCGAAGCCTCACCCACGGCTCCCGTGCAAATCGTCCGCGAGGATACTCCGGTGGTGGAGGTGCCGACGAAGACGTCGGTGCCCACGGTTGCCCCAGTGCCGGTTCCCACCTCCCCGGTCCCGCCCAGCACCGCGCCCATACCCACTGCTCCGTACGTTCCTCCGCCCAGTCCGGACGAGCTTCGTCAGAGCGCCCGATTGCGCTGGGGGAGCCACGTCCCGGCCGCGGTTCGGCGCTGGGCCTTTCTGATCGTGCCGGTCGCCCGTCGCTATGGCGTCGACCCCAATCTGGTGGCGGCAGTGATGACCATGGAGTCGGGAGGCGATCCGTCCGCGTTGAGCCCTGCCGATGCGCGCGGCCTCATGCAAATACTTCACGGGCCGTGGGACCCGCGTCGGAACATCAACGATGGCGTGCGCATGCTCTCGACCTACCTGGACGAGTTCCACGACCTGGACCTGGCGCTGGCGGCCTACAACGCCGGCCCGGCCGCCGTGACCCAGTACAGCGGCGTCCCGCCCTACCGGGAAACTCGGGATTACGTCATCATCGTCCACTATCTGTATGACCTCTTCGGCCACCGGTCCCTCTCACAGCACCGAAAGGCTCAATATCAGTCAACTGTGAAAGACCTTTCCCGCTTCAAGCGGCAGCGGAAGAAGATTCCGTTTCTGAACAAGGTGGCCGGGACGCACACGCATCTGACGCTGACCTGCTCGTCGTTCCGAGACTCCTGCGTATCCAAATCCAAAGCCTCGCTCTTCCCCACCCTCGATCCCTTCTGGCCGATGCCGGGTCTCCCCGATCCGCTCCGGCAGGTCGGCCCAACCTTGGCGTCGCCATGACCAAGATTGACCGTGCCCGCTCGATACTCCAGGGCCCGGATCTCCTGCTGGTGTCCCCATCGGCCGATCTCGCCTATCTCATCGGCTACGCCGGACACGCCAGTGAGCGGCCCACGCTCCTGGCAATTCCTCGCGAAGGACGCGCGCGTATGCTGATGCCGCAGCTGGAAGCGCCGCGACTCCCCGCCCTGGAAGACGTGGATGTTGTCGCCTACGACGAGACCGATGACCCGTATGCCCGGCTGGCCGATGCGCTGGGCAGAGAAGCGCCGGGTTCGGTTGCCATCAGCAACGAGGCCTGGGCCGCCCTCTTACTTGGGCTGCAGAAGGCGTGGCCATCCGCCCGGTTCCAGGCCGCCACGCCGCTGTTGCGCGAGCTGCGAATGCGCAAGTCTGCGCGAGAGATCGAGGCGCTTGACCGGGCCGGACGCGTCGACGATGCGGTCTTTGAGGAGCTGCGCTCTGCGGGAATCCAGGGACGGTCCGAGCGCGAGGTGGGCCGGATGCTGGAGGATATGCTTCGGGACCGGGGCCTGACCGATGTCTGGCAGATTGTGGCCGGGGGGCCGAACGCCGCGTCTCCACACCACTTCTCCGGCGACCGGATTATCGCCGAGGGAGATGCGGTGGTACTTGACTACGGCGGCTCGCTGGACGGATATCAGGCCGACATCACGCGCACCGTGCACGTGGGCCGGCCTGGGGACGTGTTCGTCCACGTCTATGAAATCGTCCGCCAGTCGCAAGAGGCCGGCGTCGCCGCCTCCGGGCCGGGCGTTCGCGCCGGGGAGGTGGACCGGGCAGCGCGAGCCGTCATCGAGGCCGCGGGCTACGGCGACTTCTTCATCCATCGCACCGGACACGGAATCGGGCTGGAGATCCACGAGGAGCCCTATATCGTCGCGGGCAATAATCTCACGCTGGAACTGGGGATGACCTTCAGCGTCGAGCCCGGGATCTACCTGCCCGGAAGATTCGGCGTACGCATTGAGGACATCGTGGTGATCGTCGAGGCAGGCGCCCGGCGTCTGACCGACGCCACCCGCGAGCTGGTTATCCTGTAGCGCTCAGTCGGCGTACACTCCTGCAGTCTGAGTCGCGGCATCGGGCATGGGGGATTCCTCAACCCAGGAGGTGGCGTCGTCTATTTCGGCGCGGATGCGCGCCTCCGTCTTGGCCCTGTTCTCGGCGGACAGCATGCCTCGCTCCTGCATGTAGGCCGCCAGGCGCGCGATGGGATCGCGGCGCTCCCACTCCTCGAACAAATGCCTGGGGACGTAGGACGCATCGTCGTGCTCGGCATGCCCGCGCATGCGGAAGGTGCATGCTTCGATCAGCGTCGGCCCTTCCCCGTTACGAGCTCGCTCGACGGCCTCCCTGGTGGCCGCGTATGTCGCGATCACATCGTTCCCGTCCACAGAGGCGGACGGAATGCCGTAGGCGGCAGCCCGTTCGGCGAGCGATTGCAGGGCCACATGCGCAGCTACCGGCGTGGAATAGGCATAGCCGTTGTTCTCGACGATCAACACCAGTGGAAGGTGGAGTGCCGCGGCAAAGTTCAGCCCTTCGTGGAAGTCCCCGGTGTTGGTGCCGCCATCTCCTATATAGGCAAGAGCAACCTGGCGCGTGCCCCGCTGCTTTGATGCCAGGGCAACACCGGCGCAGAGCGGAATGGTCGCGCCAAGCATGCTGACCGGGGAGAGAACGCCGCGCGACAGGTCACCGAAATGGAGATTGCCGTCGCGGCCCCGCGACGGTCCCGCTTCTCGCCCCAGCCACTGCGCGATGATGGCTCGGGCTGAGATGCCGCGCACCATCGAGGCGCCAAGATCGCGGATCAAGGGAGCAACTACATCGTCGGGGCCCAGCGCGTAGGAGCTGGCGACGGCCGTTCCTTCCTGACCGCGGCTGGAATAGACCGCCCCGACCAGCTTCCCCTGCAAATACAGGGCGCGAACGCGATCTTCGAGCGAACGTGTCAGCTGCATGAAGTAATAGAGCTGGAGGAGATCATCGGCGGTAAGGCCGGCTTGCTCGTGCCCGGGACCGGCGAGAGGGATGATCTCCTGTTCGATCGAGGTCATGCACGATGATATGTCGGTGCGAGGATGGGAACAAGCGCCTCGACACGGCATTGACGGCTTCGGACCCAGGTTTGTAGACTACGAAGCCCTCGAGAGAGGCACGAGGATCCGGATTGGAGTGTTGACGCAATCAGCCCATACTGGATAGACTCGGGAGCGCTGGACGAGAGTCTGGCGCGACGCACGTTTACAATCGAAGAGAGAGATTCCAAA